>JANNKR010000063.1:0-11339 GCA_031396395.1 Betaproteobacteria bacterium | reverse complement strand
TGGAAGGCGTACTTCGACTTCTGGTGCGACAAGGTGCAGCCGGCGCATCGCTCCAAGACGGGCAAGCGCACCTACGCGGTGGGCCAGCCGATGGGCGTGGATTCCACCGACTCGTTCTTCTCGTTCCTGACGTTCATGGATGCCTACAACGTCAAACTGGTCGACGATAACGGCAAGTTGCTGGTCGACGATCCCAAGACGCGCGCCGGGCTGATCGCCGCGATCAAGGAGTACACCGACCTGCGCACCCGCGGCTGCACGCCGCCGTCGTCCACGAGCTGGAAGGACCCGGACAACAACGTCGCGTTCCACAACAAGACCATCCTGATGACCCACAACGCGACCATTTCGATCGCGTCGAAGCATCTGGACGACGCCAACAACGCGGCATTGACGGCGGAGCAGCGTGCCCAGGCCAGGAAGAACTACGACGAGCTGATTGCCACCGCTGCGTTTCCGAGGAAGCCTGACGGTTCGCCGATGGTCTACCGGGCAGCGATCAAGACCGGCGTGATCTTCGTCGATTCCAAGAACAAGGCCCGGGCCAAGGAATTCGTGAACTTCCTGCTGCAGGACGAAAACATGATCCCGTTCGTCGAAGGCGCGCTGGGGCGCTGGTTCCCGGTGACCAAGGTCGGCGCGGCGCGGCCGTTCTGGCAGGCCGACGTGCATCGCAAGTCGGTCTACAACCAGTTCAACGCCGGCACGGTGCCTTTCGAGTTCACCAAGAACTACAAGTTCACGGTGCTCAACAACGAAAACGTCTGGGCCAAGGCGATGAGCCGCGTCACCAACGACGGTTGGACGCCGGACAAGGCAGTTGACGAAATGATCGTGCGCATCAAGCAGGTCGCGGGCTGATCACCTGACGTCGTACCGGGCGCTTTCCGACAGTATTGTCGGAGAGCGCCGGGGTCAGCGACCCTGCGCGGGCAGGCGCTGACCCCGGCGTGGCACTCGCTGCCGCCGTCAACGATTGTTCAAGTCCCATGGCCACGATTGCCCTGCCGCGTATCGACCCATCCTCGCCTGCCGGGCCGGAGAAAAAGGCCCTGTCGCCCTGGCTGGTGTGGGGACTTTTGTTCATGGTCCCGTACGTGCTGGTATTCGTGGTGTTCGTCGTCTACCCGGTGCTGTACGGACTTTGGCTCGCGCGCGATCCGCAAAGCTATGTGAAGTTGTTCGAGGATCCCGTGTTTTTCCGGTCGATGCTCAATACCGCGCTGTTCCTGATGATCGCGGTCAACCTCAAGTTCGTTCTTGCCATGGTGGTCTCGGGTTTGCTGGTGCAGCCCCGATGGTGGATCAAGATCCTGGCAGTGCTGTTCATCCTGCCATGGGCGGTGCCCTCGATCCCCACCATCCTGTCCTTCCGCTTCATGTTCAATCCGGAGTGGGGCATCGTCAACACGCTGATCTTCAAGCTCACCGGCGCGGACGGTCCCAACTGGCTCAACAACCACTACATCGCGCTGGGTGGCGCGATGCTGGTGCACATCTGGAAATCGCTGCCGTTCTGGACGCTGATCCTGATTGCCGGCCGCCTTGCCATCCCCGCGGAGCAGTACGAGGCCGCCAGTGTGGACGGCGCGTCGTCGTGGCAAAAATTCAAGTTCGTCACGTGGCCGTCGATGCAGACGCTCTATGTGACCTCGACGCTGCTGTCGATGATTTTCACGCTGGGTGACTTCAACAGTGTTTACCTGCTGACTGGCGGCGGGCCCGCCGACCTGACGCACGTGATGGCAACACTCGGCATCCGGTACCTGCGTCTCGACCAGGTGGACATGGCGATGGCAACCATTGTCTGCGCGATGCCGATCGTACTGCCGCTCGTCTATTTCATGATGAAGAGGCTGTCGAAGTGAACGACCCCCACGCTCGCTTCGCTCGCTGCCCCCGGGGGGGGAGCATCAATCCCTTGGGGCGGCCCGGCGGGATTGAGATCGCCGGGGTGCAGCGATGAACTGGCGCAAGGTGGGCACCGAGACCAAGCTGCTGCTGATCGGCATCCCGGTGTTGCTGTGGACCATGCTGCCGATCTATCACATCTTCCTGTTCTCCATCTCGAGCAAGGAAGAGGCGTTTGCCGGCAAGATCTGGCCGGACAATCCCACGCTGCGCAACTTCGAGGTCGTGTTCAGCCAGCAGCATTACTTCCTCAATCACTTCTGGCAGCAGCTCTGGAACTCGCTGTGGATTGCCTCGGCCGTGGGCGCGATCACGCTGTTGATCGCCACGACGGCGGCCTTTGCGATCAGCCGCATCAAGGTCAGGGGCGGGCGCGTGGTGATGAACTTTGCGCTGCTCACGTACTTCATCCCGGCGGCATTCCTGGCCGTGCCGATGTACAAGGCGATGAGCACCTACGGACTTCTCAACAACCAATGGTCGCTGGTGCTCGCGATGGTCACGATCGCCTCGCCCTATGCGATCTGGGTGCTGAAGCAGGCTTCCGACAAGCTCCCCTACGAACTCGATGAGGCGGCGCGTATCGATGGCGCCTCGCCGCTGCAATTGTTCCGGCTGGTCTACCTGCCGCTGATGCTCCCCTCGATGGTGGCTGTTGGCACCTACGCGTTGCTGCTGGCGTGGAACGAATACCTGTACGCGTTCCTGCTGCTGTCCAACGAGAAGGACGTGCCGCTGTCGGTGGCGCTGGGTCATTTTCTGTCCGCGGACGACTCGCCGTGGGAGCTCCTGATGACCACCGGCCTCATTTACGCACTGCCACCCGCCGCGATCTATTACGCCTTCAAGCGCTACATGGTCGGCGGTCTCACCGCCGGCGCCGTCAAGAGCTGATACCGGAGTCTGCAAGCATGGCCACCGTTTCGTTCAATACCGTCGAAAAATCCTACGGCGCCACCAAGGTGCTGCATGGCGTCAGCTTCGACATTCACGACGGCGAGTTCGTCGTGCTGGTCGGGCCGTCGGGCTGCGGCAAGTCCACGCTGCTGCGGATGCTGGCGGGGCTGGAGGAAATCACCGGCGGCACCATCGCGATCGATAGCCGCGTGGTCAACGATGTCGAATCGAAGGACCGCGACATCGCGATGGTGTTCCAGAGTTACGCGCTGTATCCGCACATGACCGTCGGCGAGAACATGGCGTTCAGCCTGAAGCTGCGCAAGGCCGACGCCAGGGTGATGGAGGAGCGCGTGGCCAACGCGTCGCGCATCCTCAATCTCGATCCCTATCTCAAGCGCTATCCGCGCGAGTTGTCCGGCGGGCAGCGACAGCGCGTGGCGATGGGGCGCGCCATCGTGCGCGACCCCAAGGTGTTCCTGTTCGACGAGCCGCTGTCCAATCTCGATGCCAAGTTGCGCGTGGCGATGCGCGCCGAGATCAAGGCGCTGCACCAGCGGCTGAAGACCACCACTGTCTACGTCACGCACGACCAGGTCGAGGCCATGACCATGGCCGACCGCATCGTCGTGATGCACGATGGCCGCATCGAGCAGATCGGTGCCCCGCTGGAGCTTTATGATCGCCCGGAGAACCTGTTCGTCGCACAGTTCATCGGCTCGCCGGCCATGAACGTCTTCAACGGGAAGGTCAAGCGCGCCGGTGGCCACGCCTATGTGGAGGTGGACGGCGGCATCCAGTGGCCGCTGTACCAAAGCCCCGGCGCGGATGGACAGGCGGTCGCGTACGGCATCCGGCCCGGCGACCTGACGCTGACGGGTCCCACGACGGCCCATGCCGTTGCGGGTGAAATCGTCGTCGTTGAGCCGACGGGGGCGGAAACCGAACTCGTCATCCAGGCAGGCGAGGCGACACTCACGCTCGTCACGCACGGACGCACAACCGTCAATCCCGGCGATCGCATCGGATTGGCCGTTGATCCCGGCAAGGTGCATGTATTCGATCAAGGCACCGGCGCGCGGCTTGCCGCGTAAGTAATGTGAATCCGTAGGCGAGGCTTCAGCCTCGCTGTATTTTCGGCGCGAGGCTGAAGCCTCGCCTACATCAATCCATCAAACTACATCCCCGCCATGAGCAAACCAGCCCCCAAGAAGAAGCGTGTGTTGCGTTCCCAGCAATGGTTCGGTCTCGAAGACCGCGATGCGATCACCCACCGGTCGTGGATGAAGAACCAGGGCATTCCCCAGGACCAGTTCGACGGCCGGCCCGTGATCGGCATCTGCAACACCTGGTCGGAGGCCACGCCGTGCAACGCGCACTTCCGTGACCTGGCCGAGCAGGTCAAGCGCGGCGTGTGGGACGAGGGCGGCTTCCCGATTGAATTTCCCGTGATGAGCCTCGGCGAAACGCTGATGCGGCCCACGACGATGCTCTTTCGCAACCAGACCTCGATGGACGTCGAGGAGTCGATTCGCGCCAACCCCTTCGATGGCGTCGTGCTGTTGATGGGCTGCGACAAGACCACACCCGCGCTGCTGATGGGCGCGGCATCATGCGACCTGCCCACGATCGGCGTCTCCGGCGGCCCGATGCTGAACGGCAAGTACCGCGGCACGGATATCGGTTCCGGCACGATGGTGTGGAAGGTGACCGAGATGCTGAAGACCGGCGAGATGAAGCCCGCCGACATGCTCGAGGTGGAATCCTGCATGTCGCGCTCGCCGGGACACTGCATGACGATGGGCACGGCGTCGACGATGGCGTCGATGGTCGAGGCGCTGGGCATGGGTCTTCCCACCAATGCCGCGATCCCGGCGGTGGACTCGCGCCGCAAGGTACTGGCGCGGATGGCAGGGCGGCGCATCGTGGAGATGGTGCACGACGACGTGCGGATGTCGCAGATCCTGACCAAGGAAGCATTCGAGAACGCGATCATGGTCAACGGCGCGATCGGCGGTTCCACCAACGCGGTGGTGCACCTGCTGGCCATTGCCGGCCGCATGGGCATCAAGTTGTCGCTGGAGGATTGGGACCGGCTGGGCCGCGACGTGCCGTGCCTCGTCAATCTGCAGCCGTCGGGCAAGTACCTGATGGAGGACTTCTACTACGCCGGCGGCCTGCCTGTGGTCATCCGGGAACTCGGCAAGTTCCTGCACAAGAAGGCACTCACGGTCAACGGCAAGTCGATCTGGGACAACAGCAAGGACGCCGTCAACTACAACACCGAAGTGATCACGCCGATCGCCAAGCCGTTCAAGCCGCTGGGTGGCATCGCGGTGCTGCGCGGCAATCTTGCGCCTGACGGCTGCGTGCTGAAGCCATCCGCCGCCACGCCCAAGCTGCTGAAGCACAAGGGCACAGCGGTGGTGTTCGAAAGCATTGAAGACCTGCACGCGCGCATCGATGACCCCAAGCTCGACGTCGATCCTTCATCGGTGCTGGTGCTGAAGAACTGCGGTCCGAAGGGCTACCCGGGCTTTCCCGAGGTCGGCAACTTCGCGCTGCCCGCCAAGATCCTGAAGAAGGGCGTCACCGACATGATCCGAATCTCTGACGCGCGGATGTCGGGCACGGCGTATGGCACGGTGGTGCTGCACACGGCGCCGGAAGCGGCCGCCGGCGGACCGCTGGCGCTGGTTCGCAATGGTGACATGGTCGAGATCGATGTCGCGAAGCGCAGGATTCACCTGCACGTGTCGGACGACGAGCTGGCCAGGCGCAAGCTCAAATGGAAGCCGCTGCCGCCGCATGCCACGCGCGGATGGGTCAAGCTGTACTGCGACACCGTGTTGCAGGCCGATCGCGGCGTGGATCTCGACTTCCTCGTCGGGAAATCGGGCGCCAAGGTGGGCAGGGTCAGCCACTGATTCGCGGAGCGGGCGGCCAGGCCGGCCTTGGCGCTGGTCGACCGTCGCTGCGACCATTGCCGCATGACAGCTGCCCCCGACTACCTCAATCCGGGTTTGGCCGACGGCCTGCGCCGCGTGCGCATGCCGGTGATCGACGCGACCGACGAAGCGCTGCGCGGCTACGGTTTCCTGGTCGACGACCGCGACGCGTGCAGGATCGAAATCGTGCGCTGGCCCGCGCAGGGAAGGCGGTCGGTCGACGAGGATTCCGGCGACGAAGGCGGCACAACGCAGGGCGTGTTCGTCAGCGAATGGAAGGGCGACATCCTCTACGGACGCAACGAGGCCGTCGGCGGGCACTACATCCTTGCGTACGCGACCGAGCCTTCCATTGCCGTCGAAACGCATTCGCGCGAGCCGGCGCAGATGCTGCTGTGGCACTGCAACCACCATCCTGACGGCGGCCAGCTCTTCTATCCGCTCGATGCGCGGACCTATTTCGTGCCGCTGGCGCTGCCCGGCGACGACGTGATGCCCGAGGACTTCGTCTGCTTTCGCTGCGATGGGCGTCGCGGTCTCTACATCCACCCCGATGTCTGGCACGAGGGCGTGTTCGCCCGTTCAGGCACGCAGCGCTTCTTCGACCGTCAGGGGGCCGTGCATGCGCGCGTGTCGATCGACTTCGCGCGCGAATTCGGCTGCCTGCTCGAAGCGCCGCTGGGATAGTTCCAAGTGCAGGTGCAGGCGCGGTGTAGGCGAGGCTTCAGCCTCGCGGCCCATGCCGACACCGAACCCGCGTGGCTGAAGCCTCGCCTACGCCTCGCCTACGGTTCTGGTTTGTCGTCCGGCAACGCCGCCAGCGTGACAGCCGCGGCAGTGCTGGCCATCGTGGCGCCCAGGCGAACCGAGCGATAGACCAATCCCGTGATCGACGTCTGCACGAATTCGATCACCCGTACCGGCATCGCAATGGGCGTGATCCGCTCGAGAATCGCATAGGGATAGCGGGCAATCTCGCTGTGCACCTTCTCGGTCTCGCTGACGGCGGCGTGCACGCCGTCGTGCACCAGGTGGTTCAGCCCCTCCAGCTTGCGGCGCGTTGTTTCGTCCATGCCCGATCGTGTCACGAGGTACCGACGACCGCAAGGATCGCCGCATAGAGCTTCGGATCCCGCGCCAGCTGCATGTGGTGGACGCCCGGAAAGACCGTCACGTCCGGATGCGTCTCGCCCGGCGTTGCGCCCTCCGGCACCTTGACCAGGCCGTCCCCGAACGCCTGGCTTACCGGATGGCTGGGGTCCTTGGTGAGCGTCCCGACCAGACGATGATGCCGGGCCGTCGCCAGCCATGGCAGAGCAGCCTGCGCATCCTCGCCACCGGTACTCGCCCTGGTTTCCCCGTCGTGCAGGTCCCGCACCCCTGCGCTGCGCACATCCAGAATGCGACCGAGCAGGCGCGTGATCGGATTGCGCGACGAGGTCATGGCCACGGTCGCACCCTGCGCGAAGCGCTCGAGGTCGGCGCCGTCGTGTGGCGTGCCAAGATAAAAGACATGCCGGATGCGGGACAGCCAGCCGGCGTTGGCCTCCGCGCCGAACTGGCAGGCAGAGCGGATGACGAGTCCGCCCATGCTGTGCCCGATCAGCACGATGTCGTCGACCGGGCGCGGATATGCGTCGACGAGCTCGGTGAGAACGCGAGCGAACGCGGCGCCACTCTCTGCAATAGGCATGCCGGAGTTGTACCGCACCGCGAATGGCGTGAATCCGAGATCGCGCTGGAGCTTCGTGGCGTAGGTTTCGCCATCCTCGCGCGAGCGCCACACATCCTCGTTGCAGCACCAGCCGTGGACCAGAATGACCAGCTTGCCGGTAGGCGACGGCTGTGCGGCGCGCAGCGCGGACGCGGTCAGCGCCAGCGGCTGCAGATCCTGCACGAACGCCATCGGAATCGCGAGACCATTGTGATTGCGATCGAGATAGTCGCCGACGACCCCGTTGAGCGCGCTGATCCCGCGCTCCGACCAGCGCGCCGCGGGATGCGGTGGACCGGTCCTGGCGTTCACGTCGCCGCGATGGCGTTGCGCAGGTCCTGCTCGGCAAAGCCGGCGGGGACCTTGCCGGTCTTGGCGTAGGTGTAGAGCACGACGCCAAAGATCGCCTTCAATGCCGACATCACGACAGCGACCGTCACGATCCACGCAATGCAGGCAGCGACCACCAGTGCGTAGGGCATGAATCCATCCACGCCTCCGGCACCCAGCGTGACGAGCAGCAGGATGCCGATGATGATGGCAGGCAGCGTCAGCAGGAATCCGATCAGGCCGTAACCCACGCCGCTCACGACCTGCTGGCCCCACGTCTTCCGGACCATGGCGGTGGAGTCGGAAATGGCCTCGATCGCGCCTTTGCGCTCGATCACGATCAGCGGCACCACGAAGAACGTGATCAGCGTCCACGCGATGCCGAGGAACCCGGCCACCAGCTTGCCCAGGAATCCGGTGCGCGACTGGATGGCCTGCAGCACCACGCCCACCGTGGCCGCCGCGACCGCCCACATGGCGATCTGCGGGGCGCAACTGGCCGCTTCGCGGAGACTGCTGCCGAGCGTCGGCTCGTCGCCGCGCAGGCGCGTGACCACATAGTCCACCAACGCGGCATTGAAGAAGTAGATGACGAAGAAATTGCACAGGTAGTAGCAGAAACCGATGACGTAGGTCGCGAATGTCGGCGCCTCCGCGGCACGGAGACCGCCACCGGTGCCGAGAAAGGGGACGATGAATACGGCCATGACCAGCAGGCCGGCAATGCCGGATACGATCGGCAGAAGCAGCAGCGGCTTGTCCTGCATCAGGATGCGCCAAGACGACTTCATCAACTCCCAGGTGGTGGCGAGCCGGCCCATCAGCGCCTCCGCGACGCGTTCTGCGCCGCGCCGAGCTTGTCGAGGTCGGCTTTCACCATCGCCTGGCTGCGCTCGTAGACGATCTCGCGCCCCATCGCGTTGCCGACATAGGCCATGCCATTGCGCGTCGGCGTCAACTGGCAGCGCACATTGTGGATGCCCTGGCCCAGGACCACTTCAATCACCTCGGCCCGTTTGCTGAAGACAACGACCTCCAGCGTCTGGCCGGATTCGGTCACGCGAACAGTGATTTTTTCGTCATTCATTGCTGCTTGGCTCCCGGAGGTGCGCGGATCGCGCCTCGACATGCGCATTAGACACCAGAACGCGGGGGTGCGAAGCCGGCGATGCGACCAGCAGCGCTACGCGCCGACGGCCCGCGCGCCCGGCACGCGCAGGTCGCACCACATGTGGATCTTGGCGACGAACGTGGTGCCCACGGCAATCGCCAGTGGCTCCACGCCAAAGGGGACGAAGCCGCAACGCTCGTACAGCGCCTCCGCCCGCGTGTTGCCGTCCGTCACCGTCAGATTGACCAGCAGCACGCCGTCGCGCGCGCGGGCCAGCGCCAGCGTGGCCTCGACCAGCGCCTGACCGATGCCGACGCCGCGCGCGGCCTCGGGCACCATCATGCCGAACAGCGTGGACTTGTGGCGGGCCTTCGCGCGCGTTTCGAATTCGATTCCCGCGGTGCCTGCAAGATGGGCGCCCTGGAACGCGCCCAGCACCACGGTCGACGCATTGGGCGCGACATCGAGGCGCGACTCCCACCATTGCAGCGGCAGCGCACCCCGTTCCTCGGCGCTGGAGGTGAAGGCGGACGGATGCTGCGCATAGGCCTCCAGCATCAGCGCGCGATAGGCCGATGCATCCGCAGGCATGAGGCGGCGGATGTTCACGCTGCCGGGGTCCGCAGCCCTGGCGGGCTGCTTAGACGCCGGGCAGACACGCCGGCCCCAGCGGCTCGAAGGATTTGTAGGTGAGGATGAACTCCTGGTGTCCCAGCGCCTCGGACTTGGTAGCCAGGCCGTTACCGACACGCTGTATCAGTTCGAAAATCTCGCGCCCGACCTCGGGCAGCGTCGCGCGCCCTTCAAGGATGCGGCCGGCATCCACGTCCATGTCATCGGCCATGCGCTTCCACGTTTCCGGGTTGGCGCAGACCTTGATCACCGGTGCGATGGCCGAACCCACGACCGAGCCGCGCCCGGTCGAGAACAGGATGACGTGCGAGCCGCAGGCGATCAGCTCCGCGATCTCGGCGTTGTCGTTGATGTTGGGAAAGCCGAAACGCACTTCGCCATCCGGCACCACATCGAGCAGGTAGAGCCCCTTGCGCGGCGGCTCGATGCCCGGCTTGATGATGCCGTCGATGCGGGACTGGCCCGACTTGGCATAGGCGCCCAGCGACTTTTCCTCGATGGTGGTGAGGCCGCCGTCGGCATTGCCCGGCGCGAAGCTCGCGTAGCCCAGCGTCGTGTAGTACTCCGCGGCCTTGGCCACCGTGCGTTTCAGCTCGGCACCCAGTGCCGGATTGACGGCGCGCGCCGCCATCAGGTGCTCCATGCCGATCAGTTCGCCGGTTTCCTCGAAGATCGTCGCGGCACCCTGCGCGATCAGCAGGTCGAAAGCCACGCCCATCGCGGGGTTGGCGGTGAGCCCCGACGTGGCGTCGGAGCCGCCGCAGATGGTGCCCACGACAAGCTCGGCCAGACTCATGGGCACGGTGTTCTGGGCCGCCAGCGTGGACAACGCGTTCTCCACCCAGGCCCGGCCGTCGGCGATGGTCTTGCGCGTGCCCCCGGTGTCCTGGATGCCGAGTGTTGCCACCGGGCGGCCGGACGCTTCGATCACGCGCTCCAACTGGCGCTTGTTGAAACCTTCGCAACCAAGCGAGACGAGCAGCGCGCCGCCGACATTGGGATGCGTGCAGAGCTTTTCCAGCATGTCCAGTGCGTACGCATTGGGATAGCAGCCGGGAAAGCCGATGAGGTGGACCCCACGATCGCGAAACGACGCAGTGATCTCCCGCGCCACGTGGTGCGCGCACTCAACGAGGTAGGCCACCACCAGCACGTTGCGGATGCCCTTGCGGCCGTCTGCGCGCGGATAGCCTTTTAGCTGTTGGACTTCCACGCTTGCGGCTTGCGCCGCTGCGCTGCCCCCGGACGGGGAGCCATTCGCGGCTTGGGACGGTCCGGCGCCGCGATGGTGGACCCCCACGCTTGCGGCTGACTCCGCTGCGCTGCCCCCGGAGGGGGAGCCATTCGCGGCTTGGGACGGCCCAGCGCCGCTCATGCCGGCAACGTGTAGGTGGGCAGGTAGCCGCTCTTCACGTTATGGGTGTGCACGTAAGCGCCGGCGGCGATGGACTGGGTGGCGATGCCGATCGGGCAGTTGTACTTGAGGATGACGTCGCCGGCGATGATCGGACGCGCCGCCACCTTGTGGCCGACCGATGTGGCGCGCTCGATATCGAGCATGACGCCGTCGAGCATCACCACTTCGCCGGCAACAAGGGCGCGCAGCGCCACCGCGACGTTGTCCTGCGGGGCGAGCTTCAGCAATGCCGGTTGCGGATCAGAACTTGCCATACTTGTTGTACGCCTCCACCGGGTCCATGCCGCCGATCAGCGCGCGCCGCATGTCGGTTTCGGTGGCGACGACCTCTTCAGTCTTGGCGACGACCTCGTCCACCAGTTCGCGCGGGATGATCAC
>JANNKR010000054.1:0-10236 GCA_031396395.1 Betaproteobacteria bacterium | reverse complement strand
GTCCGATACAAGCGTCATCACGGCGTCGTGTCCGATACAAGCGTCATCACGGCGTCGTGTCCGATACAAGCGTGATCACGGCGTCTTGTCCGGTACGCGCGTGATCACGGCGTCTTGTCCGGTACGCGCGTGATCACGGCGTCTTGTCCGGTACGCGCGTGATCACGGCGTCGGCGCTGTCGCGCGCAAAGGTGATCGACACGGCATCGCCTGGCGCCAGTCGGCGGGCAGCCTGGACCACCTGGCCGTCGGCCGATCGGACCAGCGCGTAACCCCGATCGAGCACGCCCTGCGGATTGAGATGGGCAAGGTTTTGCCCGAGTGCTGCGACCCGGTCGCCCGCGCGTTCGATGCGCTGGTGCGCGAGCCGCGACCACGATGCGGCCAGGACCGCGAGCCGCGCGCGAGCCGGCACCGGCGCCCGCAGCTCGCGCCACCAGCGCGCCTGCAGCGCATGGGTCAGCGCGGCATTGGCCGCCACGTCGACGCGCCACGCGCGCTGCAGGCGTCGTGCGAGTTCCGCCGTGCGGTCGCGCTGAGCCGCAAGCCGTTGCGCCGGATGCACCAATCGGCGCGCCGCCTGGTCGAGCCGCTGGGCGCGCGCGTCAAGGGACTGCCGGGTCGCGCGTGCCAGCCGGGCCGCGATCTCATCGACGCGTCCGGCGACCGCAACGCGATCCGGTACGACCAGCGCGGCGGCGGCTGTCGGCGTCGGCGCCCGGACGTCGGCGACGAAATCACTGATCGTGAAATCGGTTTCGTGACCGACGCCGGAAACGGTGGGCAGCGCGGACTCGAACAGCGCACGCGCCACCACTTCTTCGTTGAACGACCACAGGTCCTCGATCGCGCCACCGCCGCGCGCCAGAATCAGCACGTCGACCTCGGCCCGCGCGTTCGCGGTGGCAATGGCGGCGGCGATCTCGGCGCCGGCGCCCGCGCCCTGCACCGCGGTGGGGTACAGGATCACCGGCAGGCGGGGCCAGCGGCGCGCCAGCGTGGTGAGGATGTCGCGCAGCGCCGCGGCGCGCGGCGACGTGATGATGCCCACCGCGCGCGGCATTGCGGGCAGCGGGCGCTTGCGCTCGGCGGCAAACCAGCCTGCCGCCTCCAGGCGTGCCTTCAGCCGCGCGAATTCCTCGTACAGCGCGCCCATGCCCGCGAGGCGCATCGTGTCGGCATTGAGCTGGAACTCGCCACGGGCCTCGTAGATGGACGGCGTCGCGCGCACTTCCACCGCAAGGCCGTCGCGCAGCGGGAACGTCACGTACTGGGCCTTCTGGCGGAACATCACGCAGCGAACCTGGGCCTGCGCGTCCTTCAGGTTGAAGTAGCAGTGGCCGGACGCGGCGCGCGTGAAATTGGAGATCTCGCCGCTGACCCACACCAGGCCCAGGTGGCGCTCGATCAGCAGGCGTGCCGATGACACGAGGAGAGACACCGGCATCACGGCCGCGCGGCCTGGCTGCAATTCAATGTTCATCGGGAAGGTGGGTTCAAGTCCATGCCGTGCCACGAAGGGGCATCGACAATGGCCTGCTCAACAGCAATTTGTCCAGGACAAAAAGAGCCCTGCATTTTGTCATCGTTTGGTCATCCCAATCGACCGGAACGGCGTTTTTCACTACGTTGGCGCCCAGTGGGAATCCTGCAAGGGTCTGAAATGTCTAGGAAAAAAAAAGGCGTGATTTTGGGCATCGCAACCTTTTTCCGTACGTGGGCGGCACTTAGCTGACCAATTTACAAGATATGCACACTTCTATCCACAGGAATTGTGGAAAACGTTTGGGCGAAGTATCGGCGGGCCCCTCGCAAAGCCTTGCCAGACGCGGGATACCGGGGTCCCGCCCGTGGCCCGTGCAAATGCTGGCCATGACGGGCGCCTGCCTGCCGGTTAGAATGGGGATCCAAGGACTCTTGTTCATGAACAAAACGCGATGAGTGTTGCACTGCATCATGCGGCCGCCAACCCCGGGGGGGGTGCCTCTGACAGGAAACCTGCAGGTAGCGGCGCGCCTGCGCCCGCGGCCAATTTTCTGCGGACGATCATCGCCGACGATCTGCGCAGCGGCAAGCATGGGGGCCGCGTCGTCACCCGGTTCCCACCCGAGCCCAACGGCTATCTGCACTTCGGTCATGCGAAGTCGATCATCCTGAACTTCGGACTGGCGGCGGAAAACGCGGGCACGTGCCATCTGCGCTTCGACGACACGAATCCGCTGAAGGAAGAAGTCGAATTCGAGGATTCGATCGCGGAGGCCGTGCGCTGGCTGGGCTTCGACTGGGGCGGCCATCGCTACCACGCGTCGGACTACTACGCGGATCTCTACCGCTTCGCCGAGTGGTTCGTCGAGCAGGGCCTGGCGTATGTGGACAGCCAATCGGCCGACGCAATGCGGGCCACGCGCGGCACCTTGACGCAGCCCGGCCGCGATGGCCCCTATCGCGGACGCTCCGTCGCCGAGAACCTCGACCTGCTGCGGCGAATGAAGGCCGGCGAGTTCCCCGACGGTACGCACGTTCTGCGCCTCAAGATCGACATGGCGAGCGCGAACATGAACCTGCGCGACCCGGCGATCTACCGGATCCGGCACGCCCGGCACCATCGCACCGGTGATGCATGGTGCATCTATCCGCTCTACGACTACACGCACTGCATTTCCGATGCGCTGGAGCGGATCACGCATTCGATCTGCACGCTCGAATTTCAGGATCATCGGCCGCTGTACGACTGGGTGATCAACAAGCTGGCCGATGGCGGCCTGCTGGCGCGCCCGCTGCCGCAGCAGTATGAGTTCGCGCGCCTCAACCTCACGTATGTCGTGCTGTCGAAGCGCCGCCTGATCGAACTCGTGACCGGACGGCACGTCGATGGCTGGGACGATCCGCGGATGCCCACGGTCGTGGGGGCCCGCCGGCGCGGCTTCACGCCAGAAGGCTTCCGGTTGCTGGCCGAGCGCACCGGTGTGTCCAAATCCGATTCGTGGATCGACATGAGTGTCCTCGAGGATTGCATGCGCGACGACTTGAACGTCCGCGCTCCTCGGCGTATCGCAGTGCTCGATCCGGTCAAGCTGGTGCTCGACAACTTTCCGGAAGGGGCGAGCGAGGATTGTTTCGCCCCCAATCACCCGCAGCAGCCCGCGCTGGGAAAGCGGGTCCTGCCGCTCACACGCGAGCTGTGGATCGAGCGCGACGACTATACCCCGACACCCGCCAAGGGCTATTTCCGGCTGTCGCCGGGCGCCGAGGTGCGCCTGCGCTACGGCTACATCATCCGCTGCACCGGCGCCGAGACCGATGCGGCGGGCAACGTCACGGTCGTCCATTGCACCTATGACCCCGAGACGCGCAGCGGCACGCCGGGCGCGGACGCACGCAAGGTGAAGGGCAACATTCACTGGCTGTCGACCGCGCACGCGATGCCGGCCGAAGTCAGGATCTATGATCGATTGTTCCGCGTCCCGTTTCCGGGCGCGCGCAACCCATGGGGCACCCGGGACGACGGACAGCCGGTGGAGGCGCCCGACGCGCCCCTGGTGGTGGCCGGCGACGATGACGTCGTGGTCGAGACCATGGAGCGCAATTACCTGGACGACCTGAACCCGGAGTCGAAGCGCACGCTGCGGGCACAGGTCGAGCCAGCCCTGATCGCGGCGTTGCCGGAAGAGCGGTTCCAGTTCGAGCGCCACGGGTACTTCGTCGCGGATCTCGTCGACCACGCGCCCGGCCGCGCGGTGTTCAATCGCGCCGTGACATTGCGGGACTCCTGGTCGAAGCCGCCAACCGCCTGAACAACGCCAGGTGCCCGGCACGATGCACTTGCGCGCAGGCCCGCGCGCCCCCATTTCCGTTGCATTCACGCAAGTCGATGCCTGCGCTAAGATGGCGCGGGCTTTTCCACTACGGGACCGGACATGAAACGAATCCTGCTGTTTGTTGCGACCAATATCGCGGTCATGATCGTGCTGGCGATCGTGCTGAGACTCTTCGGCCTGGACCAGGGCGGTGGCGGCTATGGCGGCCTCCTCGTCATGTCCGCGGTCGTGGGTTTCGCCGGCGCGATCATCTCGCTGCTGATGTCGAAGTGGATGGCCAAACGTTCCACCGGCGCGCATGTGATCGAGCAACCGGGCAACGAAGCCGAAGCATGGCTCGTCGACACCGTGCGGCGACTGGCGGACAAGGCGGGCATCGGGATGCCCGAAGTGGCAGTCTACGAAGGTGAACCCAATGCGTTCGCCACGGGCGCATTCCGCAATTCCGCGCTGGTGGCGGTGTCCACCGGCCTCCTGCAGTCGATGAACAAGGAAGAAGTGGAGGCTGTGCTGGCGCATGAGATCGCGCACGTCGCCAACGGCGACATGGTCACCATGACGCTGGTCCAGGGCGTCGTCAATACGTTCGTGTTTTTCCTGGCCCGCGTGGTCGGTTCCATCATCGACCGCGCGGTGTTCCGGTCCGAGCATGGCAACGGCCCCGGATACTTCATCACGGTGCTGGTGCTGCAGGTGGTGCTGGGCGTGCTCGCCCAGATCATCGTGGCCTGGTTCTCACGGCACCGCGAGTTTCGTGCCGATGCGGGCTCGGCCAGTTATCTTGGATCGCCCACGCCGATGGTCAATGCGCTGCGCCGGCTGGGTGGTGTCGAGCCGGGAGCTTTGCCCGAGGGTATCAAGGCCTTCGGGATCACGGACAAGGCCGGCTTCATGGCGCTGTTCTCGACGCACCCGCCGATCGAGGTACGGATTGCCGCGCTGCAGGCGGCGCGCTGACGGTCGCGGCATTGCCGATGTTCAAGATCGAGACACAGGACGAAAAGGGCATCTGGAGCGATGTCTTTGCGGCCGATGGCAAGCTCCTCACGTTCGAGCGCGAGGATGAGGCGCGCGCGGCATTGGCCGAGCGGTTTCCTATCCTGGTGCAGATGGAGCGCTATGCCGGGGGCAAGCGCACGCGCGTGATACGCATTCTCGAAGACGAGGACGACTGGCCCAGGCGCGGTCCCGCGCCCTGAAAAGAAAACGACCGGCACACGCGTTGTCGCGGGACCGGCCGTTGTTCGATCCACGCAAGGCGAACCGTGCGTGGAGAAGGTCGCCTACTTCAGGTGGTTGGACACCAGCTTGGTCATCTCGAACATCGAGACCTTGCCCTTGCCACCGAACACTGCCTTGAGCTTTTCGTCGGCGTTGATAAGGCGCCGATTGATCGCGTCCTGATGTTTGTTCTTCTTGATGTCGCCCCAGATCTTCTTGGTGACTTCGGGGCGCGGCAGCGGCGAGCGGCCGACTACGGCGGCGAGCATCGCCGACGGCGTCATCGGCTTCATGAACGCAGCGTTGGGCTTGCGCTTGACCGCGGTCTTCTTTGCGGCTGGTTTCTTTTTCGCCGGTGCAGCCTTCTTGGCGGGTGCTGCTTTCTTTGCAGCAGTTTTCTTGGCGGCCGGTTTTTTTGCCGCGGTCTTCTTTGCGGCAGTTTTCTTGGCGGCGGGCTTCTTCGCAGCTTTCTTGGCAGTAGCCATAAGTCTCCTTCCTGTCGATTGGTGCGAGCGGACAATGCCGATCGTTCTGAAGCAGGCCCTCCTGTATCGGGTTACCACTCCATCGGCGCCGACTATACCGCATTTTCCCAGCAAGGGAAGGGCATCGCAGAGGGAAAGCATGCGGTAGCGCAACGACTGTTGCGCAGGGCGAGCGGCTTTAGCGGTCGCCGTTAGGGCCTTCCCAGCCACTGGATGAAGCCCTGCAGCACGAAGGCGTTGGCGATGTCGACGAAAAAGGCCCCGACCAGCGGCACCACCAGGAAGGACCGCGGCGACGCGCCGTGCGCCTTCGAAATCGCCGTCATGATGGCGATGGCTGTCGGGGTGGCCCCCATCGCCAGCCCGAAAAAGCCTCCGGTGGTGACGGCGGCATCATAGGTGCGCCCGAGCAGCCGGAACACCACGATCGAGAGCAGGAACCAGCATACGGCCACCTGCACCGCGAGCACCACCAGCAGTGGCAGGGCCGCGTCCGCCAGCGTCGTTAGGTTGAGCGACATCAGCGACATGGCGAGAAACAGGCCCAGCGCGATCTCCGAAATGAGCGCCAGCGATGGCGTCCCGGCCGGCCACGGCAGCCTGGGTGCCAGCGCCGGAACGACGTTCGACAGCACGATGCCCATGAACAGCGCGGTGACAAAGGCGGGCAGCGTCACGCCCATGGCGCGCAGGAAGTCGTTGAAGTAGCCGGAAGCGGCAATGGCGATGGCGATCACCAGCAGGCACTGCAGCACGCCGTTGGCGTCGATCCGGGGCTGGCTCTCCTCGGCATAGGGCATGCCGACCGACAGCGAAGCGGCATCGTTGCCGTCGAGCCCATGGCGCTTGATGAGGCGCTCCCCCAGCGGCCCCCCGAGGATCCCGCCAGCAATCAGGCCGAACGTGGCGGCAGCGGCGCCGAGGGCGGGCGCGGCCGGATAGTCGAAGCGCTCGGCGATGATCGGCGCCCATGCGAGCACCGTGCCGTGGCCCCCGGAGAGTGCCGCGGAACCGGCAAGGAGCCCTGCGGCCGGCGGCAATCCCAGTAGCGACATGAGGCCGACGCCGATGGTGTTTTGCAACACCAGGTTGACCACCGCGATCGCCGTCAGGACGACCAGGGTGATGCCACCGGCGCGCAGCATGCTGACGCGCGCCGAGAGGCCGACGGTCGTGAAGAACACGGTCAGCAAGAGGTCGCGGGAGGACAGGTCGAAAGTGAGCGTGATGCCTGCGATGACCTGGACGAGGGTCAGCAGGATCGAAGCGATCAGCCCGCCCGTGACCGGCTCGGGAATGCTGTGCCGGCGCAGCCATGGCAGGGCTGCGTTCACGTAACGCCCCGCATAGAGGACCAGAATGGCCAGGATCAGGGTGTGGCTGCCGTCGAGATTCATGTCCATCGTCGTGGATCGATGTGCGGGGCAAGTGTAGCGCGGGCAACCCACCGGGTGCATGCTTGCAACTCGACGGTTGACACGCACGCGCCGAAGGGCCGCCCGCGCGCCCTGCGGCAGCCGAGGAGAAGCGAATTGCGCAGTAGCCTCCAGTGCATCTTCCGCGCCCTTCGTGTCTGGGGCCTGACGGCACTGCTGGCGGTCGCGGCGGTCGATGCCAGTCCCCGCGAACCCGCCGCCGATGCGTTTACGCATGGCCTGCTGTTCCGCATCGACGCGCCCGGCCGGCCCGCGTCGTGGGTATTCGGCACCATTCACCTCAATGATCCCCGGGTGACCGCCATTCCCGCCCCGGTCATCAACGCGCTAGCACGGTCGCGTCGGCTGGCATCCGAGCTGGTCCTGTCGCGTGACGACATGCCCGAATTCTTCGCGACCGCTGCGATGCAGGAGCCGGGCCATCGGCTGGCCGACCATTTCGACGCGGACGCCCAGGCACGCCTGCTTGATGCCTTGCGCGATGCGCTTGGATCCAACGCGCCGTCCGCAGAAACACTGGACAAGTTGAAACCGTGGGCGGTGTGGATGATGCTGGCGCGGGGTGGCGTGACGTCGACCGCACCCGTGCTCGATGAGTTGCTGATCGTGGAGGCACAGTCGCGGCGCATGACGGTATTCGGGCTGGAACGGCCCGACGAGCAGGTTGCCTCGCTCGAGACGCTGCCGCTGGCGACTCAGGTTGCCCTGGTGCGCTGGGCCATGGCCAATCGCCATCGCGTCGATTCGGATCGCGAGGCGCTGATCGAAGCCTGGCGGGCGCGCGATCTGCGCAGGCTGGCGGCGCTGGTCAATGCCTCGGCGAAGATCGATCCCGCAATGGCGCCGCATGTCCGCGAAATCAACCTGCATCTCCTGGAGAACCGCAACATCCTGATGGCGCACCGGCTGTTCCTGCCGCTGCGCGACGGACGCGTGTTCGTGGCCGTCGGCGCGGCACACCTGTACGGTTCCCGGAGTCTGTTGGCCCTGATCCGCGCGCAGGGGTATCGCGTGACCCGGGTGTACCGACCAGGGCGGCGCGGGCGCAAGCCGACGGCCGCGCCGGGACCGCGTGCCGCGACGGAGTAGAATGCGGGTTCCGGGCGCGCGCTGAACCACGATGCGCGACCCCCCGGCTCCAGCATGAACGACACCAACGTTTCCCTAGCCGACCTTCGTACCGACTACATGCGCGCCGCGCTCGACGAGCGCGACGTTGATCGCGATCCATTGGTGCAGTTTCGGCGCTGGTTCGATGCCGCCGTGGCGGCGAAAGTGCCCGAGCCCAATGCGATGACGCTGGCCACAGTCGACGCCGATGGCCGCCCCGCCGCGCGCATCGTGCTGCTGAAGGATGCCGACGCGCACGGATTCACGTTCTTCACCAACTACCAGAGCCGCAAGGGCCGCGAGCTGGCGGCACGCCCTGCGGCTGCGCTGCTGTTCTTCTGGCCCGAACTCGAGCGCCAGATTCGCATCGAAGGGGCCATCACCAAGGTCGAAACGGCCGTCGCCGACACCTATTTCGCAAGCCGGCCAAGGCTCTCGCGCATTGGTGCGTGGGCATCGCCGCAAAGCGATGTGCTGCCCGATCGCGCCGCCCTCGAGGCACGCTTCGCCGAGGCCGACGCGCGTTTTCCCGGGGACGCAGTCGCGCGTCCGCCGCATTGGGGTGGTTACCGGGTCACGCCCGATGCGTTCGAATTCTGGCAGGGACGCCGGTCGCGCCTGCATGACCGGATCGCGTTTCGGCGCAATGGTACTGCGTGGAGCATCGGCCGGCTGGCGCCATGAACGGGCAGGGAAGAGGCGATCCGTTCAGCCGCCCGGGTCGTCGCGGCAACGTTGCCGAGCGTGCGCCACCCGTGGGTGAACCCCGGTGACGCCTTTCCGCGTCGCCAATCCCAACCTCGTCGCACTGATCGCGCTGGGCGTTGCCAACCACATGGTCATGGCGGGCAATCGTGTCGTGGTCTCGTTGTACGCGTTGCATCTCGAAGCGTCCCCCGCCGTGGTCGGGGTCTTGCTGGCGCTCTATGCATTCCTGCCCATGTTCACCGCGGTGTCCGCCGGACGGCTGTCCGATCGCATCGGCGTGCGCCGGCCGATGCTGATCGGATCGCTGGCACTGGCGGTGGGCGCCGGGTTGCCCGCCCTGATGCCGGGATTGCCCGCGCTCTTTGTCAGTGCCACGATCGTCGGCGTGGCGTTCATGCTCTTCCAGGTGGCGACGCAGAATGCGACAGGAGAAATGGGTGGGCCAGGCGAGCGTGCGCACAATTTCAGTCTGCTGGCACTGGGTTACTCGGTCTCCGGGATCCTGGGGCCGTTGATCGCCGGATTCACGATCGATCACGGCAGCTACTGGCTGGCGTTTGCCGTGCTGGCCTTGATCCCGCTCGTTCCTGCTGCGGTACTCGGCGCCGGCAAGCTGGTGCTGCCCGGGCCACACCCGGCGCGCGAAGCCAGGCCTGCGGGAAGTGCGCTCGCGCTGTTGACCCACGTGAAGCTGAGGCGGGTGTTCTTCGTGAACGTGCTGCTGGCGATGGGCTGGGATCTGCACATGATCGTGATCCCGATCTACGGCGCGAGCCTCGGGCTGTCGGCATCGCAGATCGGCATGATCCTCGCCGCCTTTGCCGCAGCCACGTTCATCGTCCGCTTCTCGATGCGCTGGATCGTGCGGCATTACTCGGAGCATCAGGTGCTGACGATCGCTCTCGTCACCGCCGGCGTCGTCTACCTGTTGTTCCCGTTCTCGGCCACGGCGCCATCACTGATGGCGCTCTCCTTCGCGCTCGGCCTCGGCCTCGGGATGAGCCAACCGATGGTGATGTCGTTGTTGCACAGCCATGCGCCTCCCGGGCGCATGGGCGAGGCGGCCGGCGTGCGGATGTCATTGGTGCAGTCGATGGCGGTGGCGGTGCCGCTGACCTTCGGTGCGCTGGGCGCGACGGTAGGCTTGACGCCCGTGTTCTGGTCGGTTGGCGTGTGCCTTGCCACCGGCGGGTGGCTGACCAAGCGGACGCGCTGAAACCGCCCAGCCCAAGCCCGGCCTACGAATGCCATGGACGCCGCGGCAGCGCAAACGAAACAAACACCGGCAAGCGCGTCTGCGATAATCGCGCCCCCTGTGCCACTTGAACGGCAACCTTGGTCGGCCCCATCACCTTCATTCGCCGTGTCGCCGGACGCCTGAGCAACGTCGGCTGGGCACGCGCCTCCGGCAGCCTCGCGTTCACGACGCTGCTGGGACTGGTCCCGCTGGTCACCGTC
>JANNKR010000334.1:0-6768 GCA_031396395.1 Betaproteobacteria bacterium | reverse complement strand
TTCGCGTTTCACCTGCCCGATGCGATCAAGTGGCACCGCTACGCAAATCTCGGCTATCTCGAGTTCGCGAAGAAGGTCGGCTTCGTCGGCGAAGTCGAGCCGATCGTGATGCAAATCTACTCGGAGCCGCTGCAGAAGTTCCGGCTGGCCGGGCAGGGGCTCTATGCCGGACCGTGCCCCACCGATCCCGCGGATCGCGCGCGGCTCACCAAGTATTTCGACCCGCTGCCGTTCTGGTATTCGCCGCTGGAGATGCAGGCCACGGACGGCGACGCGTATCCATTGCATGCGCTGACGCAGCGCCCGATGATGATGTACCACTCGTGGGACGCGCAGAATGCGTGGCTGCGGCAGATCATCGCGGACAACGCGATGTACGTGAACGTGGCCACGGCCGCGGCGCTGGGGTTGGCCGACGGCGACTGGGCGTGGGTCACGTCGCACGCGGGCCGCCTGCGTTGCCGCATCCGCACGATGGAAGGCGTCGAGCCCAACACCGTGTGGACGTGGAATGCCATCGGCAAGCAATCCGGCGCATGGGGCCTCGCCGCCGACGCACCCGAGGCCACCAATGGATTCCTGCTGAACCACCTGATCGCCGAGCACCTGCCGGGCGCAACGCCGGATGGCCGCCGCCTGACCAACTCCGATCCGATCACCGGGCAGGCCGCGTGGTTCGACCTGCGCGTGCGCATCACGCGCTGCGTGGAGGGCGAGACCGGCATCGAGCCGGCGTTTGCCACGCTGGCGGCGTTGCCGGGTACCGCGCCGTTGCCGGTTGCGCTCGACTGGCCCGCGGCGCCGGTCATCACGGAGCCCACCCGATGAAGCTCGGCCTCGTCATCGATCTCGACACCTGCGTCGGGTGTCACGCCTGCGCCACCGCGTGCAAGGAATGGAACGGCGCGTCGGCGATCAGCGGCCCGCTGGCCGATGTCGATCCCTATGGCGCGGATCCGTCGGGCGTCTGGTTCAACCGCGTGCGGCACTACGAGGTCGGTGCCTTTCCAGCCAGCAAGACCGTCAATTTTCCGATGTCGTGCCTGCACTGCGAGGACGCGGCGTGCGTCACCGTGTGTCCTACCGGCGCGTCGTACAAGCGTGCCGACGGCATCGTGCTGGTCGACCAGGACAAGTGCATGGGCTGCAACCTGTGCGCGTGGGCCTGTCCCTATGGCGCGCGCGAGCTGGATGAAGTCTCCGGCTGCATGAAGAAGTGCACGCTGTGCGTCGATCGCGTGCACGACGAGCGGCTGCCCGAGGAAGAGCGCCAACCGGCCTGTGTGCTGGCCTGTCCCACGCACGCGCGCCACTACGGCGATTTCGACGATCCGCAGTCGAAGGTGTCGCAATTGTCGGCCGAGCGCGGCGGTTTCGGCCTGCTCGAGGAATTGGGCTACAAGCCGGTCAACCGTTACCTGCCGCCGCGGGCGGTGCCGGTGGTGGCGTCCGCTGCACCGGATGCCCCGCCAATGACGCCGCTGGCGGCGCTGTCGCGGCTGATGGCGCGCGCCCGCGACGTGCTGTCGCGCTGATCCGGCCGCCATGAACCCCGCGTTCTCGGTCCTGTTCTTCACCGTGCTGTCCGGCGCCGGGCTTGGCGCGCTGGCCTTGATCGCGCTCCTCGATCTCGCGCTTGCTGCAGGTGTCGCCGACTCACCCGTGTTGCCCCGCGTGATCGCTCTTGCCGCGACCATTGCGTGGCTGCTGGTGGCCGCCGGATTGTGTTCGTCGACGCTGCATCTCGCCAATCCGAAAAACGCGTGGCGCGCGTGGAGCCGGTGGCGTACGTCGTGGCTGTCGCGCGAGGCCGTGGTGTCGCTGGCATTGATGCCGGTCGCTGCGATCTATGTGGCGTGCTGGTGGTGGGATGTGCCGACGGCGCTGCGTGTCGTGCTGGCGGCGCTGCTGTTGGTGCTCGCATGGGGGACTCTCCTGTGCACGGCGATGATCTATGCCAGCCTGAAGCCGATCCGGCAATGGCATACGCGGCGCGTTCCGCTCAATTTCTTTCTCCTCGGTCATGCGAGCGGCGCGCTGGTCGTGGTGGCCGTCCTGCGCGGCCACGGTCTGGCGGCGACGTCATGGACGCTGCTGGCCTTGCTGTTGTTGATCGTGGCGGCAATCGGCAAGGCCGAGTACTGGCGCTTTGTCCGCAGCGGTGAGCGTGCGGTCACGCTGGAGCAGGCGATCGGCGTCGCGCATGGCGTGCGGCCACCGCCGGCGCCTGGCGCGGCGCCATCGATCATGGCGGCGCGGCTTTTCGACGCCGGCCATTCGGGCGGCACGTTTCTCACGCGCGAGTTCGTCAACCATGTTGCGGCGCAACGTCGAATCTGGGTGCTGGCGCTGGTATGGGGATTCGCGTTTGCGCTGCCGACGATCTGGCTTGTCGTCGGCCTCGCGCGCTGGGAAGGCGCGCTGCTCGCAAGCCTCGCCTGCATGGTCGGATTGCTCGCCGAGCGGTGGCTGTTCTTCGCCGATGCGCGCCATACCGTCAGGCTTTATCACGGCGAACGGACGACCTGAGTGGCCATGCCAACGATGATCGCGGTGCGGGTCTGGCGCGGCGGCAGCGCCGGCACATGGCAGGACTTTGCCGTGCCGCGACGGGATGCGCAGACGGTGCTCGACGTCGTCACCCACATTCAGCGCCACCAGGACGCCACGCTCGCCTACCGCTTTGCCTGCCGCGTCGGCATGTGCGGTTCCTGCGCCATGACCGTCAACGGGCAGGCCCGCTGGACCTGCCGCACGCACGTCGACATCGTCGCGCCCGAGGGCACGTTGACCATCGCGCCGCTGGCGAACCTGCCGATCGTGCGCGACCTTGTCGTCGACATGGCCCCATTCTTCGACAAGGCGCAGCGCGCCCGCGCCGCCTTCGTCCCCACCGCGACGCGGCGCGACCCGTTTGCCAGCATGGTGCCGTCGTCGCGCGAGCGGCGCGCTGCCGATGCAGGCATCGAATGCATCGGCTGCGGCGTGTGCCACGCCGCGTGCGATGTCGTGGCGTGGCGTCCGGACTACCTGGGCCCTGCCGCTCTCAATCGCGCGTGGACGCTGGTGAACGACGTGCGCGATGGCGGTCAGCGCGAACGGCTGCAGGCGGTGGCTGGCGATGCTGGCTGCCACGCCTGCCATACGCACCAGAGCTGTACGCGCGCCTGCCCCAAGCACCTGGCGCCCACCGGCGCCATCGCGGGCCTGAAGCGTGCCACGGCGCGCGCGGCGATGCGCGGCGAGATCGAATGAGCGCAGTCCCGATGCGCGGCCCGGTCCATGCCACCCCGCTGCGTGGCAGCCTGTCGGCAGTGGCTGCGTTTGGCGCGGGCGCATGAGCGCGGCGCGCCTGCAGACATGGCTGTGGCTGGCGCAACGCGGCAGTGCTGCGGTGCTGGCGCTATGCGTGATCGTGCATCTCGCCACGATGATCATCGTGGTGCAAGGGGGGCTCACCGGTGGCGAAATACTGGGCCGTACGCGCGGCAGTTTCGCCTGGGCCGTGTTCTACGCGACCTTCGTGGTCGCCGTTGCCGTGCATGCGCCGATCGGCGTGCGGACGATCGCGGCCGAGTGGGGTGGCAGGCGCGGACGTGCGATCGACGGCGCGCTGGTCCTTTTCGGCGGCATCCTGCTGGTGCTGGGTCTGCGCGCGGTTGCCGCCGTGACGGGGGTGTTCTGATGGCGGGGGGATCGCTTGCGCACGCCAGGCGCAGCCGCGATCCGGTCGCCTGGCACGCGTTCATCGTGCACCGCGTCTCCGGACTGTTGCTGGTCCTGTTCCTACCGGCCCACTTCTGGGTGCTGGGCGTGGCGTTACAGGGGCCGGGCGGCCTCGATGCGTTCCTGACCTGGACGAACCATCCCGCGGTGAAGGTCGCAGAGACGTTGCTGGTGCTGGCGCTGGCGGCGCACCTTGCCGGGGGCCTGCGCCTGCTGTTCGTCGAGTTCGCGGGCTGGCGCGAGGCATCGCAGAAGTCGTGGCTGGCGGGCGCCGGCTTCGTGGCGATCGCCTGTGCATTGCTGTTCGCACTGAACGTGCGAGGATAGCGGGCATGACGCTTCATATCGACCCCGCCGTCGTGGAAGATGTCGCATCCGCCCTGTATGTCCGGGCACTGAAGGTATTGCCGCCCGACATCAAGCAGGGCTTCGCGGCGCTGGCCGCGCGCGAGACCAATGCCACCGCCCAGTCGATACTGGGCGTGATGGTGCGCAACATCGCCGTGGCCGAGGCCACCGACAACCTGCTGTGCCAGGACACCGGCATCCCGATCTACCGGGTGACCATCGGCCGCGACACGCAGGTCGACGGCGTGGCGCTGGCGGAGGCGCTGCGCCGTGGCTGCGCGCGCGCCACGCGCGAGCATCCGCTGCGCTCGTCGGTCGTGCATCCGTTGACGCGCCGCAACGAGCACACGTCCTGCGGCATCGGCGTGCCGGTGATCGAGTTCACCTACGCCGACGACTTCGCCGGCCTGCGCATCGACATGATCCCCAAGGGCTCCGGGTCGGAGAACATGAGCTGGCTCAAGATGGCTATACCCGCTGAAGGGACGGATGCGATCAAGCGCTTCGTGATCGACTGCGTCCTCGATGCCGGCGGCAAGACGTGTCCGCCCACGATCGTCGGCGTGGGCATCGGCGGCACGGCCGATCTTTGCGTCCACCTGTCGAAGCTGGCGGCCACGCGGCCACTCGGCAGTGTTTGCGCCGATCCTGATGGCGCGGCGCTCGAATCGCAGTTGCTCGCGGCAGTCAACGATCTGGGCGTGGGCCCGCAGGGGCTGGGCGGGGACGCCACGGCCTTCGCCGTCCATGTCGAATTGGCGGCCACTCATATCACGATGAATCCCGTCGCGGTCAACATGCAGTGTCATTCCGCACGCCGCGCCAGCGCGACGATCACCGCTGACGGCGTGAGCTGGGGCTTCTGAGCATCATGGCCTGGCACCATCTCACGCTGCCGATCACCGAGGAGCAGGTGCGCGCGCTGCGCTGCAACGACACGGTTACGCTCGAGCACACGCTGTTCGGCATCCGCGACGCGACGCAGATCGCGATGTTCGACCGCGGCCGGGCCACGCGTTTCGACCTGCGTGGTCATGCGGTGATCCACACGGCGCCCAATGTCCGCAAGACGGATGTTGCGCCGGCCACGCCGGTCGGCTACGCGCCCGTTTGCGTCGGCACCACCACCTCGGCGCGGATGGAGCGGTTCACCCAACCGCTGCTGGAGCAAAACGGCGTGCGCCTCATCGTGGGCAAGGGCGGTTTGGGCGAAGGCAGCCTGCGCGCGTTCGCCGCGCTGGGCGGCGCCTACCTCGCCATCATCGGCGGCACCGCGGCGCTGGAAACCACGTGGATCGAATCGATCGAGGACGTCGATCTCGATGACCTCAACCCGGAGAGTCTCTGGAAATTCCGCATCCGCGGCTTCGGTCCCCTGCTGGTCGCCATGGACAGTCACGGCGGCAGTCTCTATGACGCCGTCGATCGCGCCGCGCGGGGACGGCGCGACGCGGCGCTCGCCCGCCTTGGCGTGAAATCGCCTTGAACGTCGCGCGGCGCAAGACCGATATCCTGATTCTCGGCGCGGGTGGCGCCGGGCTCTTTGCCGCGCTGCACGCGTTCCAGGGTAATCCTGCCCTCGACATCACGATCGCGGTGAAGGGGCTGCTCGGCAAGTCCGGCTGTACGCGCATGGTGCAGGGCGGCTACAACGTGGCACTGGCCGCGGGGGACTCGGTCGAGCGTCATTTCATGGACACGATCGAAGGCGGCAAGTGGCTGCCGGATCAGGATCTTGCGTGGACACTCGTCAATGGCGCGGTCGAACGCATTCACGAACTCGAGAACGAAATAGGCTGCTTCTTCGACCGCAACCCCGACGGCACCGTGCACCAGAAGGCCTTCGCCGGCCAGACCTTCGACCGCACCGTGCACAAGGGCGACCTGACCGGCATCGAGATCATGAACCGCCTGTCGGAACAGGTGTGGCAGCGCCCGATCCATCGCCTCGAGGAGCATCGCGCGCTCGATTTCATCGCGGGTCGCGATGGCGCGCTGGCGGGCGTGCTGCTGGCCGACATCCGCACCGGCGACTACCTGTTCATGCAGGCGAAGGCGGTGCTGCTCGCCACCGGCGGCGGCCCCACGATGTACCGCTATCACACGCCGTCGGGCGACAAGAGCTGCGACGGCCTCGCCATGGCGCTGCGCTTCGGGTTGCCGCTGCGCGACATGGAGATGGTGCAGTTCCATCCCACTGGCCTCCTGGCCGGCGCGCACACGCGGATGACCGGCACGGTGCTGGAAGAGGGCTTGCGCGGCGCGGGCGGCTTCCTGCTCGATGGCGCCGGCGAACGCTTCATGCATCGCTATGATCCGCGCGACGAGCGGGCGACCCGCGACATCGTTTCCCGCGCGATCGATGCGGAAATGCGCGCGGGCCGGACCACGCCCAATGGCGGCGTCTGGCTCAGCATGGGGCATCTGGGCGTCGAGAACGTGCGCCGGCAGTTCAAGGGCATGGTCGAGCGCTGCGCCGACTGCGGCTTCGACCTGGCCGGTGGCCGCGTGGAAGTCGTTCCCACCGCGCACTACATGATGGGCGGGGTGGAGTTCGCCCCGGATGGCAGCACCGTGCGACCGGGGCTCTTCGTCGCCGGCGAGGATTCCGGCGGCGTGCACGGGGCCAATCGCCTGGGCGGCAATGGCGTGGCCAACTCGACCGTGTTTGGCGGCATCGCCGGCGATACGATA
>JANNKR010000330.1:0-2841 GCA_031396395.1 Betaproteobacteria bacterium | reverse complement strand
GCCGGCAGCCAGTGCTCGATCGTAAGTTCCAGCGATGCCTTGCCCTGCCATTCGTTGATGTCCGGCCGAAACGCGGCGCGTATCCGCGGTGGCAATTCACCAGCATGCTGGAACAGGATCGCCTCGAAGCGCTCGCCGGCGCGTTCCAGCGACAGCCGGCGATGCTTGCCGCCGACGATTCGCGTGGACGTGACGTCGAAGATGTCGTCGAACACCGGGGCCGGCAGGCCCTGTCCCCAGACGCGCTCCCGCAGCGAACGGGCGAGGTCGAAGGTGAGCTCGCCGGGTCCCAGCGCGCCGTCGCTGTCACAGTGCGCAGCGGGCGGCAGGCCTCCCAGCAGGTCGCGGACCACCGACTCGAATGTCGCGGCGAAGCGGGGCAGGTCGGCCTCGGCAATGGTGAGTCCCGCCGCGAAGGCGTGGCCACCGAAGCGCGCGATCACGTCGGGTACCCGCTTCGACACGAGGTCGAGCGCGTCGCGCAGGTGCAGCCCTGTGATCGAGCGGCCGGACCCCTTCAGCTCGCCGCCGGCACCGCGGGCGAACACGATGGCAGGTCGGTGGAAGCGGTCTTTCAGCCGCGAGGCCACGATCCCCACCACCCCCTGGTGCCACTCGGCGCTGAACAGGCACAGCGTGCAGTACTCGGTCACGCCGGACCCGGCAAGCGAATCGAGGTCGGCCAGCGCCTCGTCCTGCATCACGGCCTCGACCGCCCGGCGCTCGCGATTCAGCTTGTCCAGCGCATCGGCCAACGGTTGCGCTTCGTCGTCGGTCTGCGCCAGCAGGCAGCGAATGCCAAGCGACATGTCGGCCAGGCGCCCGGCGGCATTGAGGCGCGGCCCGGCGACGAAACCGAGATCGAAGGCGGTGGCGCGGCGCGGGTCGCGCCCCGCTGCGGCAAACAAGGCCTTCACGCCGGGTTGCGCGCGGCCGGCGCGAATGCGGGCCAACCCCTGCTCGACGAAGACGCGATTGGTCTGGTCGAGGCGAACCACGTCGGCGACAGTGCCAAGGGCGACCAGGTCGATCAGATCGGCCAGGTTGGGTTCGCGGCACGTGGCAAAAGCGCCGTTCGCACGCAGACTCGCACGCAACGCGAGCAACACATAGAACAGGACACCCACGCCGGCGATGTGGCGGCTTGGAAACGTGCAACCCGGCTGATTCGGATTGACGATGATCGCGTGCTCCGGCAGCGTATCGCCGGGCAGGTGATGGTCCGTGACCAGGACGTCGATACCGAGCGCATGTGCCGCCGCGACACCGTCCACACTGGCAATGCCGTTGTCCACGGTCAGCAGCAGCGCGGGCTTGCGTTGCGCCGCGAGCGCGACGATTTCGGGTGTCAAGCCATACCCGAATTCGAAGCGATTGGGCACGATGAAGTCGATGCGGGCGCCCATGGCGGCCAGCCCGCGCATGCCGACTGCGCACGCGGTGGCGCCGTCCGCATCATAGTCGGCGACGATCAGGATCGGCTGCTGCTGCGCGATGGCCGTTGCCAGCCGTTGCACGGCCGCGTCGATGCCCTTCATGGTCGCGAATGGCGGCAGCGCGGCAAACGAATGGTCGAGTTCGCCGATGCTTGCGATGCCGCGCGCCGCGTACACGCGGGCCAGCACGCGCGGCAGGCCCGCGGTTTCGAGCGCAGCGGCGGACGCGCCTGGTGGCCGGCGCACAATCGGCCTGGTCAATGCGGCTCCGGCGTGGTCGGTGGCACGAATCGAGGCGTTGGCGACCATGCCCGCCAGCGTGTCCATCGCGACGCGGCGCGCGGCGTCCAGACGAATGCGCCACGGCCATCGTCGGCCACAACCGTGAGCGCATCGAGCATGCCGCGATCGAGCGCCAGGAGCGCGGGCGCGAGCCACGCGGTCACGGCAGTGTCGAGCGCAGCGGTCGTGCGCAGTGCGGGCAGGATCACGACGGCGTTCCCGGCCGGCGACATCCGCGCAAAATCGTCCGGCGGGACGGGCACGCTGGCGGGGTCCTGCGGGGCGAGTCCGCGTGCGACGTCCCCGGCGCGACCCGCCGGCGCGAACCACTGCATGGAGGCGTCGTCATGCGCCGTCGGCGCGATGCCGGCGTCGGCGATCCAGATGCCGGTGACGGCCGGAAGCCCGGCGCGCTCGCGTTCGGCGTTGCGCGGATCGTCGTGCAGCAGCATCTGCATCTCCGACATCCAGCGTTTCCATTGCCCCGCATGTTCGCCTCGCGGCAGATGCATGTGGATCGCGCCCCGCACCTGCGCGAGCGGCGTCGTATGTGGTGGCGCAAGCGAGCCCAGGTGCACGAACCAAGTGTCCGGGCGCGGCGCCACGAAGACGAGGCCGTCATCGGCGAAGTGCGCGTTCAGCCGATCGATGAATGCATCGGCATCGGCCACCGACAGGTCGTCGACGCGTCCGCCGAGCAGCACGTCATCTCTGCCCGCGACCAGTGCAATGGGATCCGCGCGCGCAACGGGTGCGGAACCGAGGGAGACCAGGGCGCCGCGCGCGGCCACGGCCCCAAGCGGGGTCGATGGCGGCATCTGCGCCACCGCGAGGAGCACGGCGTCGATGCCCGCGGCTTCGGGGCGCGGCGCAGGCGCGCGCCGGGCCAGCGCTGCCAACTCCGGCGAGGCGGCCAGCGCCGCGGGTGGCAACGTGAGCAGTGAGGGCAGGATGCCGTCTGGTTGTCCATGCCCTCCATGCCCTGGAGGTCCTCGGCGGCGTGCTCGACCTTCTCCTCGCTGCGGATCTCCTCGGTCAGCAGGGAATCGCGGGCGCGGCGGCGCAGCTCGTTCACGGTGTCCTCGTCGAACGCCTCGATCTCGAGCATCTCGTTCAGCGGCAC
>JANNKR010000044.1:0-34898 GCA_031396395.1 Betaproteobacteria bacterium | reverse complement strand
ACTCCAGCATCGTGAACTCGGGGTTGTGCCGGGTGGAGATGCCCTCGTTGCGGAAGTTGCGGTTGACCTCGAACACCTTTTCCATGCCGCCGACCACCAGCTTCTTCAGATAGAGCTCCGGCGCGATACGCAGGAACAACTCCATGTCGAGCGCGTTGTGGTGCGTGACGAACGGACGCGCGGCCGCGCCGCCCGGAATGGGATGCATCATCGGCGTCTCGACTTCGAGGTAGCCGCGCGCGACGAAGAACTCGCGCATCGATTGGACGATCTGCGAGCGCTGCTTGAAAACCTTGCGCGCGTCCGGATTGGTGATCAGGTCGACATAGCGCTGCCGATAGCGCTGCTCCTGGTCCGTCATCCCATGGAATTTTTCCGGCAGCGGCCGCAGCGCCTTCGCCAGCAATCGAATCTGCGAGGCCTTCACCGACAGTTCGCCGGTCTTGGTCTTGAAGAGCGTGCCCACGGCGCCGACGATATCGCCCAGGTCCCAGTGCTTGAAGGCGTCGAGCCTGTCCGCGCCCACGGCGTCCATCGTGATGTAGAGCTGGATGCGGCCGGACATGTCCTGCAGCGTGGCGAAGCACGCTTTGCCCATCACGCGCTTCAGCATCATGCGGCCGGCCACTGCCACGGCGATCGCCTGCAGTTCCAGCGCCTCGTTGCCCTTCGCGTCATGCGCCGCATGCAGGTCAGCCGCCAGCGCGTCGCGGCGGAAGTCATTGGGAAACGCCTGGCCCTGGCTGCGCCAGGCCGCGAGCTTGCTGCGGCGCTCGGCCATGATCTGGTTCTCGTCTGCGGCCACCACCGGTGGTACCACGTTCTTGTTGTCGTCCATCATTACACTCCCTGCTTCAGGCTGGCCGCGATGAAATCATCGAGGTCGCCGTCGAGCACCGACTGTGTATTGCCCGTTTCAAAATTGGTGCGCAGGTCCTTGATCCGCGACTGGTCGAGCACGTAGGAGCGGATCTGGTGGCCCCAGCCGATGTCGGTCTTGGAGTCCTCCAGCTTCTGCTGCGCCTCGCGCCGGGTGCGCAGCTCCAGTTCGTAGAGCTTCGACTTCAGCATCGTCATCGCCTCGGCGCGGTTGCGGTGCTGCGAGCGGTCGTTCTGGCATTGCACCACGGTGTTGGTGGGCAAGTGCGTGATCCGCACGGCCGAATCGGTCTTGTTGATGTGCTGCCCGCCGGCGCCCGACGCGCGAAACGTATCGATGCGCAGGTCCGCCGGATTGATGTCGATCACGATCGAATCGTCGACCTCGGGGTACACGAACACGCTGGCAAACGACGTGTGCCGCCGCGCCGCGGAATCGTACGGGCTCTTGCGCACCAGGCGGTGCACACCCACTTCGCTGCGCAGGTAGCCATAGGCATACGCACCCTCGACCTTCACTGACGCGCTCTTGATGCCGGCCACTTCGCCGGAGGATTCTTCCAGCACCTCGGTGGCGTAGCCCTTCCGCTCGCAATAGCGCAGGTACATGCGCAGCAGCATCGACGCCCAGTCCTGCGCTTCGGTGCCGCCGCTGCCGGCCTGGATGTCGATGAAACAATTGGCGGGGTCCATCGGATCGCTGAACATCCGCTGGAATTCGAGGTCCCCCACCGTCTTGGCGAGGCCCGCCACGTCGTCTTCCACCGCGATCAGCGTGTCGTCGTCGGCCTCATTGCGCGCCAGTTCGAAGAGATCGCGGCTGTCGGCCAGACCCGCGTCAAGCTGTGTCAGCGTACCGACGATACCGTCGAGCTGCTTTTTTTCCTTGCCCAGTTCCTGCGCCCGCGGCGCGTTGTCCCAGACCTTGGGGTCCTCGAGCTCGCGGTTGACGACGGCCAGACGCTCTGACTTCACATCGAAGTCAAAGATACCTCCGCAGTTCGGTGGTGCGGGTGGCGAGATCCGCCAGACGATTGGCGATCTGGTTGAGCTGCTCGGCTTCCATGGCGAATTCCGTTTGCAAAACAAAAGATTATACGCGATGACCGCAGCCGTTGCGGGCTGCGCCCGCCGCTCGTTGCCGCAGCCAGGCAGCCACTCGGCAAGGCGACATTCGGCGTTCGCCCCAGCTTGGCCGCCGGGGCCGGTAAACTCTGCCTTCCAGCCGGTCACACCGACCGCCCCCCCATCCCGGAGAAATTTCGTGCCCATCCTGTTCATCAACAAGGAGCGCGTGGACATCGCGGCCAGCGTGCCCGGCGATACCCCGCTCCTTTGGCTGCTTCGCGACAACCTCAACCTCACCGGCACCAAGTATGGCTGCGGCATGGCGCAGTGCGGCGCCTGCACCGTCTACCTGGACGGCCAACCCACGCGCGCCTGCATCACGCCGCTGTCGTCGTTGAAGCAGGGCGTCGAGATCACGACGATCGAGGGGCTGAAATCGAAGGAAGCCACTGCAGTACAGGCGGCATGGGAAAAACTCGACGTGCCGCAGTGCGGCTACTGCCAGTCGGGACAGGTGATGGCGGCCACCGCGCTGCTCGCGCGCAAGAAGCGCCCGACCGACGCTGACATCGATGCGGCGATGACCGGCATTCTCTGCCGCTGCGCCACGTATGTGCGCATCCGCGCGGCCATCAAGGAAGCCTCCAGGGCGCTGGGCTGAAGGAAACGACAATGAACCCAATGCGCATGCGTCCCCCGCAATCCCCCGTCCCCGGCACCGTCTCGCGCCGGGTCTTCCTGCAGTCCACGGCCGCCGCCGGCGCCGGACTCACGCTGGGCATCTGGTTCGAGGACGCCGCTGCGCAGACCTCCGGGCCCGGCCGCACCGAAGGTACCGCGGCGGCAGGCACTTTCGCGCCGAACGCGTTCCTGCGCATCGGCCGCGACAACACCGTCACGGTGGTCTGCAAGCATCTGGAAATGGGCCAGGGCGTATTCACCGGCCTGCCGACACTGGTGGCTGAGGAACTCGATGCCGCGTGGTCGCAGGTGCGCGCCACCGGCGCGCCGGCCGACGCCAGCCTCTACAACAACCTGATGTGGGGCCCCACCCAAGGCACCGGCGGCTCGACGGCGATGGCCAATTCTTTCGAGCAGTACAGGCAGGCGGGCGCCGCGGCGCGCGCGATGCTGGTGGCCGCCGCCGCCGAACAGTGGAAGGTGCCGGTGGATTCGGTGCAGGTGAAGAATGGCGTCGTGTTCCACGCCAATGGCAAGAAGGCCTCGTTCGGCGAACTGGCCGACGCCGCCGGTCGCCAGGCGGTCCCCGCCACGATCCGGCTTAAGGACCCGAAGGATTTCGTGTTCATCGGCAAGCATGTCCCGCGCACGGATTCGAAGGCCAAGTCGAACGGCACCGCGATGTACACGCAGGACGTGAAGCTGCCGGACATGCTGACGGCCATGGTGGCGCACCCGCCGCGCTTCGGCCAGAAATTGAAGAGCTTCGATTCCTCTGCCGTCACCACGGTACCCGGCGTGCGCTTCGTCGTGGAGGTTCCAGGCGGCGTGGCGGTGCTCGCCACCACCTTCTGGGCCGCCAAGAAGGGCCGCGACGCACTGAAGGTGGTGTGGGACGATGCCTCCGGATTCCGGATGTCCTCGGCCGACATCATGGCGGACTACCGCAAGCTCGCCGCCACGCCGGGCAAGCCTGCGCGCAACGATGGCGATGCGGGCAAGGCCATTGGCGGCGCGGCGAAGAAGCTCGAGGCCTCGTTCGAATTTCCGTATCTCGCGCACGCGGCGATGGAGCCGATGAACTGCGTCGTGAAGCTCACGCCAAATTCGTGCGACATCTGGAACGGCGAGCAATTCCAGACCGGCGACCTGGCGGCGATCGCCAAGTACACCGGATTGAAGCCCGAGCAGATCCGTCTCAACATGCTCTTTGCCGGCGGCAGTTTCGGTCGCCGTGCCAGCACCACGTCGGATTACGTGATCGAAGCGGTTTCCATCGCGGTCGCGCTGATCCAGGCCGGCAAGCCCGGCATCCCGGTCAAGTTGGTCTGGACCCGCGAGGACGACATGACGGCGGGCTACTACCGCCCGGCGTACCTGCACACGTTGCAGGCGGGGCTCGACGCCGGCGGCAACATCACCGGCTGGCAGCACCGGATCGTCGGCCAGTCGATCATGGCGGGCAGCGCGTTCGAAGGCATGATGGTCAAGGACGGCGTCGATTACACCAGCGTCGAGGGCGCCTCCAACTTGCCGTACGCCATTGCCGACATGGCCGTCGACCTGCACTCGCCCAAGCTCGCCGTACCCGTGCTGTGGTGGCGTGCGGTCGGCTCGACGCACACCGCATTTTCAACCGAGACCTTCATCGACGAGCTCGCCGCGGCCGCCGGCAAGGATCCCGTGGCATTTCGCCGCGCGATGCTGGGCAAGCATCCGCGCCATCTCGCCGCGCTCAACCTCGCCGCGGACAAGGCCGGCTGGGGCAAGCCACTGGCCGGGGGCAAGCCCGGCGACAAGCGCGGGCGCGGCGTCGCCGTGCACGAGTCCTTCGGCACCGTGGTCGCGCAGGTCGCCGAGGTCTCGGTCGACAAGGACGGCAAGGTCACGGTGGACCGCGTGGTTTGCGCCGTGGATTGCGGTCTTGCGATCAATCCCGACGTGGTCCGCGCGCAAATGGAAGGCGGCATCGGCTTCGGCCTGTCGGCCGCGCTGACGGGGCGCATCTCGTTCAAGGACGGCGCCGTGGAACAATCCAATTTCCACGACTACCCCGTGCTGCGCATCAACGAGATGCCGGCGATCGAGGTCCACATCGTCCCCTCCACGGCCAAGCCCACGGGGGTGGGCGAGCCGGCGGTGCCGGTGATCGCGCCTGCCGTGGCGAATGCGCTGGCCGTGGCCACCGGCAAGCGCGTCCGGACGTTGCCGATCACACCGGCGTAGGGCGCCGCCAATTCCCATCAACCTTCAGGAACCAACATGTCCGATAGGCCCGACCGGGAAGCGATCGCGGATGCCGCCAATCCATTGGGGATGGATGGCATCGAGTTCATCGAGTTTGCGACGTCCAAGCCGCAGGCGCTGGGCCAGGTGCTGGAGATGATGGGCTTCCGGCCGGTGGCGCGGCACCGCTCGCGCGAGGTGCTGCTGTATCGCCAGGGCGAGATGAACATCATCGTCAACGCGCATCCCAGTGGCGTGCCGCGCACCGCGCAGCCTGCCGAGACACCGGTGCTCGCTGCGGTGGCATTGCGCGTGCGCGACGCGGCGGCCGCCTACAAGCATGCGGTCGCGCGCGGCGCGTGGGTGGTGCCCACCAATGTCGAAGTGATGGAACTTAACATCCCCGCCATCCACGGCGTGGGCGCAAGCCGTATCTATTTCGTCGACCGCTACAAGGACTTCTCGATCTACGACGTCGACTTCACGTTGATCCCCACCGTCGAGCCCGGGCCCCCTGCGGTCACCGGCCTGCACTGGTACGGCATCGTCCAGTACATCGGCAGCTTCCGCACCGACGACTGGACCGAGTTCTACGCGGAGTTGATGGGCTTTCGCGCGCTCCCCGACGACCAGCGCCACGGCATCCTGCCCAAGGGCCGCATCCTGGCGAGCCCGTGCGGGTCGTTCCACCTGCAGCTGATCGAACCCAAGCCCGGCATCTTCGATGTCGAGGGCGAGGAGCTGCTCCAGCGCATCGGCCTTGGCACACCCGACGTGCTGGCGTCCGTCAAGGCGCTGCGCGAGCGCGGCGTGGCCTTCGTCGAGTCCGACGACCTGCACTCCGGATCGCGCGGCGCGCTGACCCAGAGTTACCTGGGTGGCGTCATGTTCGAGCTTGTGCATGACGCGAAGCACTGAAAGCACTGCCATGGACACCACGCGCGGCAACATCCTCGACTTCGGGATGGACACGATCACGCTTTCGGGCTCGCTGCCGGCCAAGCTGGCCGCCGTCCGCGCGGCGGGCTTCACGCAGATCATGCTGTCGGCCAAGGACTTGGCCGGGCACCCGGAAGGCATCGATGCCGCCGTGCGCGCGGTGCTCGCAAGCGGCCTGCGCGTGACGGGCTTCCAGGTGCTGCGCGATTTCGAGGGCCTGTCCGGTCACCTGCACGACTACAAGGTCGACGTGGCCAAGTCGATGCTTGAAATGGCGCATGCCGTGGGCGCCACCATCCTGCTGGTGTGCTCGTCCACCTCCACGCATGCGTCCACCGACCCCGACGCGGCGGCGCGCGACCTGCGCAAGCTGGCGATGCTCGCGCTGCCGCTTGGCATCCGGATCGCGTACGAAGGCCTGTCGTGGGGCCGCACGATCAACGAATTCACCACGGCGTGGGACGTGATCTGCCGCGCCGATGCGCCCAACCTCGGCATCGGCATCGACTCCTTCCACGCGATCGCGTCGAAGACGCCGCTGGAGGACTTCGACCTGCTGACTCCCGACAAGATCTACCTGGTGCAACTTGCGGATTTCATGTGGCAGGACGCGCGCACCTTCGAGGAACGCATGGCCACCGCGCGGCATTTCCGGGTGTTTCCCGGCGAAGGCGTGCACAGCGAAGCGCTGGCCGAGATGGTGCAGCGCCTCGACGCGCTCGGCTATCGCGGCGACTACAGCTTCGAAGTGTTCAACGACGACTACAGCCAGATGCCGCCTGGCGCCGTCGCGGATCGCGCCCGCCGTTCGGCCACGTGGCTGGGCGAGGACGTGCTGCGCCGCTCGGCGCCGCTGCCCAACCGGATGCGGCTGCGTCCGGTGGCGGGTTGAAGCGCACCCGCATTCGCTGCAGCAACACCCATCGACGGCTCGCACCCGCGCATGCACACCCCTGACGGCTTCGTCCCCACGCACGCCCTGCCCGACGTGTTGCCTCCGTCGGCACATGCCTTTGCGTTTCGTGGCGACAAGGTGCTGGCGATTGCCGTCGCCGAGGATGCGTGGGTCATTCCCGACATGGCGGCGCTGGTTGCCGCGGGCCTCCACGGCACGCCCCACTTCCTGGGCCATCTCGACGGCACGGCGTGTATCGCATTGAACCTCGCGGACGATGCGATCGAGCCCGCCGGCATGCGCTTCACCGGCTTGCGCACGCTGTTCTACAAGATCCCGGACCCGCTGCTGGCGCTGGCCGCGCGCGCGTTTCAGGTCGTCGACTGGGACCGCTGCCACCGCTACTGCGGACGCTGCGGCGCCATCACGCACAACCACTCCGGCGAGCGCTCGAAGGAATGTCCGGCGTGCGGCCTCGTGGCCTATCCCCGCGTGTCGCCGGCCATGATGGCACTGGTCACGCGCGGCCGCGACCTGCTGCTGGCCCGCGCCCACCGCTTTGCGCCCGGCATGTTCAGCGCGCTGGCGGGCTTCGTCGAACCGGGTGAAACCATCGAGGACTGCGTGCGGCGCGAAGTGCGCGAGGAGGTCGGCGTCGAGATCGGCGCGATCACCTACTTCGCCAGCCAGTCCTGGGCCTTCCCGCATTCGCTGATGATCGCGTACACCGCCGAGTACGCCGGGGGCGACATCCGGTGCGAGGACGCCGAGATCGCCGAAGCGCGGTGGTTCCCGGCGGATGCGCTGCCCTACCTGCCGCCTTCCGTTTCCATCGCGCGCCGCCTGATTGACGCCACCGCCGCGCGCCTGCGGGCGCTCTGACGCACCATCGCCTGGTGCCACCGGCAAGGGCTGCTAGAATTGCCGTCCATGCCCGTGGCGCTGCGCGGGTCCATCCGGTGCCCGACTCCATGCGTCCGACCGCTTTGCTGCTCCTTGCCGCGTTTGTACTCGCCTCGCCGCTGGCCGGGGCCCAGTCGGCCGACACGACCGATCCGCGCGAGTTCACCGAAGCCGGACGCAAGGTCTACGCCGAGAGTCTCGGGAAGGCGCGCACGCTGGTCGGCGAAAAACAGTATGGCGAGGCCATCGCCATCCTCGATCGCCTGATCGTTGAACGGCCGCGCGAACCGCAGGCCCGCTTCCTGCGCGGGGTCGCGCTGGCCGACAGCGGCAAGCCCGCCGAGGCCACTGCCGCCTTTCTCGCCTTGCTGGGCGAGTATCCGGAACTGCCGGAGCCGCGCAACAACCTGGCGGTGCTCTACGCGCAGAAGGGCGAGTACGGCCTGGCCAGGGAGCAGCTCGAAGCCGCGATCAATGCGGCGCCCGATTACACGATCGCCTACGAAAACCTGGGCGACATCTACGCCCGCCTGGCGGTGATCCAGTACGAAAAGACGCTGGCGCGCGACCCGCGCAATCGCACCGCGCCCGTCAAGCTGAAGCTGGTGCGCGAAGTGCTGGCGCCACCCCCAGCCGCCCCTGCCGCACCGCGCTGAAATCATAGATTCCAATCGTCACCAAGGAGAGTTACCCATGTTCCGCAAGTTCATGTTCACGATTGCCCTCGCCGTTGCCGCGACGTCCGCGCACGCCGCCAATCCGCAGGTCGAGTTCACCACCACTGCCGGCGTCATCCGCGTCGAGCTGTTCCCCGACGCGGCACCCAGGACAGTCGCCAACTTCCTCGACTACGTGAAGAGCAAGCACTTCGACGGCACGCAGTTCCACCGCGTGATCGACGGATTCATGATCCAGGGCGGCGGCTTCACTGCCGACTTCAAGGAAAAGCCGACGAAGCCGCCGGTTCCCATCGAATCCGAGGCGTCCAGCAAGGCGGGCATGAAAAACGTCGTCGGCACGCTCGCGATGGCGCGCACCAGCGATCCCAATTCCGCCACGTCGCAGTTCTTCATCAACGTCAACGACAACGCTCGCCTCGACTTCAGTTCCGCCACGCCGCAGGGCTACGGCTACACGGTGTTCGGCAAGGTTGTGAGCGGCATGGACGTAGTCACCAAGATCGCCAAGGGTGCCAAGGGCGCCAAGGGCCCCGTCGCCCCGGGGATCAATCCCGGCGACGTGCCGTCGCCGCTCGTGGTGATCACGTCCGCCAAGGTCGTCGGCGGCTGATCCGCCATCAACCACAACCAAGACAAGCCCGGAGAACAGCATGGTCGTACTCAAAACCAATCACGGCGACATCACGCTCGAACTCGACAGCGAAAACGCGCCGGCATCCGTCGCCAATTTCCTGCAATACGTGCGGGACGGTCATTACGACAACACGGTGTTCCATCGCGTGATCGATGGCTTCATGATCCAGGGCGGCGGCATGGAACCCGGCATGAAGCAGAAGCCCACCCGCGCGCCGGTGGCCAACGAGGCCACCAACGGCCTCAAGAACAAGAAATACACGGTGGCGATGGCGCGCACGTCCGACCCGCATTCGGCCACCGCGCAGTTCTTCATCAACATCGCCGACAACGACTTCCTCGACTACAAGGCCCCCAGCGCCAACGGCTGGGGCTACTGCGTGTTCGGCAAGGTCGTCGCGGGGCAGGACGTGGTCGACAAGATCCGCGCGGTGCCCACCGGCAACAGTGGCGGCCACCAGAACGTGCCCACGCAGGATGTCGTGATCACGAAGGCCGAGGAAAAATAGGGTCAGACTCCTGTTTCGGCGCGACCGCCGGAATGGGAGGCTGCCTCGGCCCACTTGTGCCGACCGGCACGCCCCGCGGACCGCGACCTGGCTCTCCCCATCGTGATGCCATCGTCTACGCCACAGGATCGTCCCGTACTCTTCACGTCCGACCTGCACCTGTCGCCGGAGCGTCCGGCGGCGCGCGCGGCGTTTCGCGCTTTTGCCGACGGGCCTGCGCGCGAGGCGGCCGCCGTCTACCTGCTGGGCGACCTCTTCGACTGGTGGATCGGCGACGACCAGATGCGGGAGCCCTTTGTCGCTGGCATCGTGGCGGATCTGCGCCGCATCAGCGATGCCGGCATTCCGCTCTTCGTCGGACACGGCAATCGCGATTTCATGCTGGGCGCGCGCTTTGCGGAGGCGGCCGGCGCCACGTTGCTGCCGGAGCAGCAGGTGCTCGACCTGGCCGGCATCCCCACCCTCATCTGCCATGGTGACGAGTTGTGCACGGACGACATCAAGTACCTCGAGTATCGCGCGCGGATGCGCGATCCCGCGACCAAGACGCGCCTGCTGCGCCTGCCCTACATCGCGCGCCAAGCCATCGCGTGGTGGATACGCTACCGAAGTCGCGGCGACAAGGTGCTGAAGGCGGACCACATCATGAACGTCAACGATGCTGCCGTTACCGACATGCTGCGCGCGCACGGCGTGCAGCGCATGATCCATGGGCATACGCATCGGCCCGCCCGGCATGAGCACATCGTCGACGGCAAGACGTGCGAGCGCTTCGTGCTGGCCGACTGGCACGAGCAGGGGCAGTATCTTGCAGTGGATGCGGGCGGCATCCACGACCGCACGATCCGCGGCTGACCGCGCGCAGCGCGATCATCACGAAACTCCCGGGCGCGACGGCTAAGCCAACGCGTGGCTGAAATCCGCGATCAGGTCGTCGCAGTCCTCGATGCCGGTCGAGATACGGATCAGCGAATCGGCAATGCCCATCTGCGCGCGCCGTTCCGCCCCCATCTCGTAGAAGATCGTGTGCGCTACGGGGATCGCCAGCGTGCGGTTATCCCCCAGATTGGACGACAGCACGACGATGTTAAGGCGATTCAGGAAATCGAAGGGGTCGATGCCGTCGCGCAGCTCGAACGACAACAACCCGCCGTAGCTGCGGAACAGTTCGCTGGCCAATGCATGTTGCGGATGCTGCGCCAGCCCGGGGTAGTACACCTTGGCGATCTGCGGCGACTGCTGCAGCCACTCCGCGAGCGCCAGCGCGTTGGCGCAGATACGCTCCATGCGCAGAGGGAGCGTCTCGGCGCCCACCGCGATGTGATGCGATTGCTCCGGCGCCAGCGTCCCGCCCCAGTCGCGCAGGCCCTTCTTGCGCAGTTGCTGCAGCCCCCAGTTGCGCGGCGCCTGGCCCTTGTACGCATCGACGATGTTGGGAAACTTCGTCCAGTCGAAGAGTCCGGTGTCGGTCACGCTGCCGGCCAGCGCATTGCCATGACCGCCGATGTACTTGGTCAGCGCGTTGACGATCAAGCCGGCGTTGACATGCCGCGGCTGGAACAGCCACGGCGAGGTCATCGTGTTGTCGACCACGTACAGGATGCCGCGCTCGCGGCACAGCGCCCCGATCTTCGCAAGATCCGCCACCTGCACGCGCGGATTGGCGATGGTCTCGACGAACACGAGGCGCGTGGCCGGCGTCAGCGCCGCCGCCACGTTCGCCACGTCGGTGGCATCGACGTAACTGACCGCGTGGCCGTGCGATTCCAGCGTACCCAGGAGGCTCGTCGTATTGCCGAACACGAACTGGCTGGCGACGACGTGGTCACCCGCCTTCAGCAACGCCAGCATGATGGCGCCGATCGCCGCCATCCCGGTGGCGAACGTGACCGTGCCGATGCCGCCCTCCATCGCGGTGACCTTGGCCTCAAGCGCCGCGGACGTGGGATTGCCCTGGCGTCCATACGCATAGCCTTGCGCGCGGCCCTGGAACACGGCCGCGAGCTCGCGCGAGTCGCGGTAGCCGTAGGCCACGGAGAGGTGCAGCGGCTTGTGCAGGGCGCCGTGCTCGATCGTGGCGTCGCGATCGGAATGAAGGATGGCGGTGGTGAAACCGCGCGGTGGTGTCGTTGTGCTCATCGGATGCTCGTCGTCGGTTGCCACAAACAAAAAACCCGCAAGGCTCGCGCCAAACGGGTTTTGCGGGCTCCGCCAACACTGTTTGGCCGGAGCAAACGAACCTCGCTTTAGCGGAATTTATTATGCGCCCGCAAGCTGAAGCTCTTCAAATCGGCGCAGTTCAAATGCTACGCGACAGCGGCACGGGCTGTCAAATGCAACGCAAAGCGATGGTCCTTGCAACGCCAGACGGAGAGTAGAAACGCAAAGCGATGGTGCTTGCAGCGCCAAACCGGCGGTAGCAACGCAAGCGATGGACTTTCCCGCGCAAAACGACAATCGCGCCTTGGTGCGGGGGACCGCTTTCCGGTTGAATTGGAGGGGCCGTCAATTTGGCCCCGACTTCAACCGGAAAGCGGTCCCCCGCGCCAAGGCGCCGGCACAACGTTATCTTTGGCACAACGCCATCGCCAGCACAACGTCTTCGCCGGAACCACGTTACCCCGGCTGCTTCTCTTCCTCGAGCAGATCGGCTTCAGCCTGCCCGCGCGCCTCATTGCGCTCCACCGCCAGATGCGACAGGTAGTCAGCGGTGATGTCGCCGGTGATGTAGTGCCCGTCAAAGCACGACGCCTCGAAATTCGTCAGCGTCGGATTGGCCAGCCGCACCGCGTCCTTCAACGCCTCGAGATCCTGGTAGATCAGCAGGTCCGCGCCGATTTCGCGCGCGACTTCTGCCTCCGTGCGCCCCGTGGCCACCAGTTCCTCCTGGTTCGGCATGTCGATGCCGTACACATTGGGAAAGCGCACCGGCGGACTGGCAGAGGCGAAGTACACCTTTTTCGCCCCCGCGTCGCGGGCCATCATCACGATCTCGCGTGACGTGGTGCCACGCACGATCGAGTCGTCGACCAGCAGCACCACCTTGTCCTTGAACTCGATGCCGACGGGGTTCAGCTTCTGGCGCACGCTCTTCTTGCGCATCGCCTGTCCCGGCATGATGAACGTGCGGCCGATGTACCGATTCTTGACGAAGCCCTCGCGATACTTGATGCCGAGGCGATTGGCCAGTTCCAGCGCCGACGGCCGGCTGGAGTCGGGAATGGGAATCACGACATCGATGTCCTGCGCCTCGGGCATGCGGCGGATCTTCTCCGCCAGCGCACCGCCCATGTTGAGGCGCGTTTCGTAGACCGACGTGCCATCGATCACCGAATCGGGCCGCGCCAGATAGACGAACTCGAAGATGCACGGATTGAGCGAGGGATTTTCGGCGCACTGGCGCGCATGAAATGCACCGGTGTTGTCGACGAATACCGCCTCGCCGGGCGCCACGTCGCGCAGCACCTTGAAGCCCAGCGGCTCGATGGCCACCGACTCGGACGCCACGACATACTCGGTGCCGCCCATCTGCTCGTTCTTGCCGATGATGAGCGGGCGGATGCCGTAGGGATCGCGAAACGCCAGCATGCCGTAGCCGGCGATCATCGCCACCACTGCATAGGCGCCGCGGCAGCGCTTGTGCACGCCGGCCACGGCACGAAAGATCGCGTCGGGGTCGAGCCGGTGATGTTGCGCGGCGCGTTCCAGTTCCAGCGCCAGCACGTTCAACAGCACCTCGCTGTCGGAGTTGGTGTTGACGTGCCGGAAATCGAGCTCCCACAACTCGCGCTTCAGCGCCTCGCTGTTGGTGAGGTTGCCGTTATGCCCCAGCGTGACGCCGAACGGTGAATTGACGTAGAACGGCTGCGACTCGAGATCGGAAAATGCCGATCCGGCCGTGGGATAGCGGCAATGCCCGATACCGGCGGAACCCATCAGGTCGCGCATGTTGCGCGTACGGAACACGCTCTGCACCAGCCCCGGCCCCTTGTACATGTGGAAGATGGGGCCTTCGCTGGTGACGATGCCCGCGGCATCCTGCCCGCGGTGCTGCAGCAGCAGCAGCCCGTCGTACAGGATCTGGTTGACGGGCGTATGCGCGACGACGCCGACGATTCCACACATGGGGTGATCAAACCTTCCGGTCAGCGGGCGAGGGATTCAGATTGCGGCCGTCGCGGGAATAATCAAGCCGTTCCGACCATTCGGAGGGCAACCAGGGCTTCAATGACAGCGCCAACCCGACCAACGTCGGGGCAATTGACGAATTCTGCCACCAATCCTGCTGCGGCAGGGTGGTAACGCCGGCCACAAGAGTCATCGCGAGCACAAGTACGATGCCGCGCACGATGCCGAAGATCCCGCCCAGGAACCGGTCCAGAAATCCCATGCCCGACTTGTGCAGCAGGTCGCGCAGCGGCCAGGCGATCAATCCACCCAGCACCAGGGCGGCGATGATGATCGCGCCAAAGGCAATGAGGTACCGCAGCGTTGGGTGGCCGGCGAACTCGGGCAGCATGGCGCCAAGGCTCGGGGACAGCGTCACGGCGGCCACGAAGCCCACGACCCAGGAAAAAAGGGCAATGACCTGTCGCGTAAAGCCACGGATGAACGCGAACAGGACGGACAGGACCAGGATGGCGACGATCGCCCAGTCGAAACCATTCATCGGCACGTGACTCGCGACTACTTGGCAGGCGCCACGATGCCGCTGTAACCGTCGCCCTTCAGCTTGTCGCGCACGGCGCCGGCAGCATCGCGCGTTGGAAACGGACCAACGCGCACGCGCCACAGCTTGGCGCCCGACGGCGTGGTCAGCGGCTCCGTGTACGCGGCATAGCCGGCCTTCTTCAGCTTGTTGGCGAGCGAGTTGGCACCCTTGTCGTCGGAGAACGCAGCCAGCTGCACGGAAAAGCCGGGACTGTCGGTGGCAACGTTCGCCTCTTCGGGCTTGGGTGCGTCAGGTTTCGATGCTGCGACTCCGGGCGCATCACCCTTGGCAGGGTCGTTCCGGGTCGCGACTGCCGGCGCAGGCGCCGGGACCGCGGGCGCCGCCGCGGCAGGGACTGCGCCGGAGGATGCGGGCGATTTGGCGGCCGCCGGCGCAGCAGGCGCGCCCGCTTTGCTGGCAGGCGCCGCCAACACCTTCTGCTCGGCCTCCGCGAGCGATCGCTTGGGTGCCGCCGCCGCATCGGGCGCTGCGGGCGCCGCGTTGCGGCCCGGTGCGGTTGCCGACGCGCCGCTACCGGATGCCTGCACCGGCGACGCTGTGGCAGCAGGCTCGACGACCGGCGCTTCGACCTTCGGCGCTTCGACCTTCGCCGCAGCCGCCTTGGCGGCGTCAGGCCGCGCAGGGTCGGCCTTGGGGGCCGCCTTGGTCGCCTCGGCGCCACCCTTGGCGTTCAACTTGTTGACGAACTTGCCGCTGTCGACGGGCGGAATCTTGACGGAGACATCTTCGCCCAGGGGCTTCGGCTCACTCTCGAGCAGCATCGGCACGAACACGGCCGCGGAAAGCGCCAGCACGATCGCGCCCACCAGTCGGCGTCGCGCACGACGGCGAAGATCGTCGACATTCACATCGGAAGGTTGTGCCATCGGCCTTGTGCTGACGTAGGTGGAATCACTCGCGGGCCAGGGCCGATTTGGCCGCAGCCACGGTCAGGAACGACCCGAACACCACGATTCTATCAGCCTCGCCCGCCTCGGCTCGCGCCGCGGCGACAGCTTCGCCGATCGCATCGAAGGTTCGCACGTGCCCGGAGTCGACCCCGGCCCACAGCAACGCGGTGCGTACCTGTGCCGCCGTGCCACCTCGAATGCCGGGCAGCGAGGCCACGTACCAACGATCGATGCGCGGGCGCATCACGGCGACGACGCCGGCAATGTCCTTGTCGGACAGCATGCCGCACACGCCGACCGTTTCCGGGTGATAGCCCATGTCGCCCAGAGCACCCGCCAGGGCACGCGCCGCATGGGGGTTGTGGGCAACGTCGAGCACGATCGTCGGCCGCCCGGGCAGCACTTCGAAACGTCCCGGCAGCGCGACGTTGAGGAGCCCGTCGCGCAACGCGCCGGCGCTGACCGGCAGCCGATCATGCAGCAGGTCGAGCACCGCCAGCGCGACGGCCGCATTGCCGAGCTGGTATTGGCCTCGCAGCGCGGGAAACGGCAGGCCGAAGCGCTCGCGCTGCCCGCTGTAGCGCCATTGCTTCCCTTCCGCGACATGCCCGAAGTCGCGACCGGCGACATGCAGGATTGCCCCGATCGAGGCCGCGGCGGCGACCACCGATGCGGGCGGATCGCGATCGCCGCACACCGCGGGCCGGCCGGGTCGAAAAATGCCCGCCTTCTCGCGGCCGATGCTTTCACGCTCGGCGCCAAGATATTCGACATGGTCGATGTCCACGTTCGTCAACACCGCGACATCGGCATCGATGATATTCACCGCATCGAGCCGCCCGCCCAGCCCCACCTCGAGCACCAGCGCGTCGAGCCCGGCACGCGCAAACAGCCACAGTGCGGCAAGCGTGCCGAACTCGAAATAGGTGAGCAGGATCGGCTGGCCCTGCCCATCGGCGGTCGCCAGCCGCGCGTCCTCGACGGCGCCAAAGGCCGCGAGCAACCCGGCGTCCGTCGCCTCGACCCCGGCCACGCGCACGCGCTCGTGATAGCGCAGCAGGTGCGGCGACGTGTAGAGCCCCACGCGATAGCCGGCGGCGCGCAGGATCGCATCAAGCAGCGCGCAGGTCGAACCCTTGCCATTGGTGCCGGTGACGGTGATCACCGGGCAGGTGATCGCCGCGTCCAGACGCGCCGCGACGGCGCGCACGCGATCGAGGCCAAGCGCAATGGCCTTGGGATGCAGCGTCTCGAGGTAGGCAAGCCACGCGTCGACCGTGCCGGGACGGGTCATTGGCAGGTTCGGGAAAATGCGCGCGGCGCGTGACCGGGCACGCGCCGCAACCGCTTCAGGCCGTCGGGGTGGGCTGCCGCATCAGCAGCGCGAGCAGCTGGGCGAGTTCGTCGCGCAGCTGGCGGCGATCAATGATGAGGTCGAGTGCGCCCTTGTCCATCAGGAAGTCCGCGCGCTGGAAGCCCTCGGGCAGCGTTTCACGCACCGTCTGCTCGATGACGCGCGGCCCGGCGAAGCCGATGAGCGCACCGGGTTCCGCAATCACGATGTCGGCGACGAAAGCAAACGATGCGGAAACGCCGCCCATCGTCGGATCCGTGAGTATGGACACGAACGGCAGGCGTGCCTTGTTCAATTCCTGCAGCACCGCCGTGGTCTTTGCCATCTGGAACAGCGAATTGACGCCTTCCTGCATGCGGGCGCCGCCGGACGCCGATATGCACACGAAAGGGATGCGGTTTTCGAAGGCCACCCGCACGCCGCGTACCATGCGCTCGCCGACAACGGAGCCCATCGAACCGCCCATGAAGCCGAACTCGAACGCAGCCAGCACCAGCGGCACGCTCTTGACGCTGCCCTGCATGACGACCAGCGCGTCGGTCTCCCCGGTTTCCTCGAGCGCCGCGGCAAGCCGGTCGGGATACTTTTTCTGATCCCTGAACTTGAGGCTGTCCACCGGCACGACCTCGGAGCCGATTTCGAAACGCCCTTCCGGATCGAGCAGCTGTTCGATTCGTTCGCGGGCAGGCACGCGGGAATGGTGTCCGCACTTCGGACAGACGTGAAGGTTGTTTTCCAGATCGGCGCGATATAGCACCGTCTCGCACGCTGGACACTTGACCCACAGGCCTTCGGGCACCGGCGTGCGCCGGTCGCCGGGCGTGCGCTTGATCCGGGGTGGCAGCAGCTTCTGCAACCAGCTCATGCGCGGACGCCTCCCGGGTGTTGGGCGCGCGCGGCGGGCGGCAGGTCTGCCGGCATCGCGTCGAGCGCCTTTCGAATGGTACCAAGCCAGGCCCCGGCGCGGGAAGCGGCGTCCCCGGGCGCGCCGGATTCGATTTCCTGGATGATCCGGCTGCCGATGACCACGGCATCGGCATGCGCCGCAATGGCCACCGCGCTGGCCGCATCGCGGATGCCGAAGCCGACCCCCACGGGCAGCGTGACATGGCGGCGGATTTCCTCGAGCTTGCGCCCGACGTCCGCGGTGTCGAGGTTGCCCGCGCCGGTGACGCCTTTGAGCGAAACATAGTAGACGTAGCCACCGGCAACGCCGGCCACCAGTTCGATGCGCGCTTCGGGCGTGGTGGGCGAAATCAGGAAGATGGGCGCGATCCCGTGCGCCTTCATCAATGCCGCGAACTCAGCACCCTCCTCCGGCGGATAGTCGACGACCAGCACGCCATCGACCCCGGCAGCCTGCGCCCGCGCGGCGAAAGCCGCCGTGCCCATCGCTTCGATCGGGTTGGCATAGCCCATCAGCACGACCGGCGTGGTCGTGTTGCCCGCGCGGAATCGAACCACCACGTCCAGCACATCGCGCAGGCCCACGCCGTGCGCAAGCGCGCGCTCGGAGGCGCGCTGGATCACGGGGCCGTCGGCCATCGGATCAGAAAACGGCACACCCAGCTCGATGATGTCCGCGCCTGCGGCAACCAGCGCCTGCATGATCGGCAGCGTGGAAGCGAGCGACGGGTCGCCGGTGGTCACGTAGGGGATGAGCGCCTTGCGGCCTGCAGCGCGCAACTGCGCAAACGTGGCATCGATGCGGCTCAAGACAGCTTCGCGTTCTTCAGGGCGTCGCGCTCGGCCACGGTATTCATGTCCTTGTCGCCGCGGCCGGAGAGGTTGACCAGCAGGATCTCGTCCTTGCGCATCGTGGGCGCGAGCTTCGTGGCGTAGGCCAGCGCGTGTGCCGATTCAAGCGCGGGGATGATGCCTTCGATGCGACAGCATTGATGGAAGGCCGCGAGCGCCTCGTCGTCGTCGATCACCACATACTCGGCGCGCTTCGAATCCTTGAGCCACGCGTGCTCGGGTCCGACGCCCGGGTAGTCGAGCCCCGCCGACACCGAATGCGTCTCGGTGATCTGGCCGTTGGCGTCCTGCAGCAGATAGGTGCGATTGCCGTGCAGCACGCCGGGCCGCCCGGCCGACAACGACGCCGAATGCCGCCCGCTGGCGATGCCTTCGCCGCCGGCCTCCACGCCGATAAGGCGCACGTTCTCGAAGCCGATGTACGGATAGAAGATGCCCATGGCGTTGCTGCCGCCGCCGACGCACGCGATTACCGCGTCCGGCTGGCGTCCGGCGTACTCCGGCATCTGCACGACGCACTCGTCGCCGATCACGCGCTGGAAATCGCGCACCATCATCGGATACGGATGCGGCCCGGCGACGGTGCCGATGATGTAGAACGTGTTCTCGACGTTGGTCACCCAGTCGCGCATGGCCTCGTTCAGCGCGTCCTTCAGCGTCTTGCTGCCCGACTCCACCGGCACCACCTTTGCGCCGAGCAGGTTCATCCGGTACACGTTCTGCGCCTGGCGCTTCACGTCCTCCGAGCCCATGTAGACGATGCATTCCATCCCGTAACGCGCCGCGATGGTGGCGGTGGCGACGCCATGCTGCCCCGCGCCGGTCTCGGCGATCACGCGCGGCTTGCCCAGGCGCCGCGCCAGCAATGCCTGCCCGATGACGTTGTTGATCTTGTGCGCGCCGGTATGATTCAGGTCCTCGCGTTTCAGCCAGATCTGGGCGCCGCCCAGTTCGCGCGACCAGCGCTCCGCGTGGTACACCGGCGACGGCCGGCCGACGTAGTGCTTCAACTCGCGTTCGAATTCGGCGCGAAACTCGGGATCGTGCTGGTAGCGCGCGTAGTGCGCCTTCAGCTCCTCGAGCGCGCGGATCAGCGTTTCGGCAACGAATACGCCGCCATAGGGACCGAAGTGACCCCGGGCATCCGGCAACTCATTCGCCAACTTTACTATCGGCATCGCGAACTCCAAGCATGAATGCGTTGATGCGCGCGGCATCCTTCAAGCCGCGGCGCGCCTTGCCGTCCGGACCGCGTTCCTCGACGCCGCTCGACACGTCCACGGCCCACGGCTGCACCGCCCTGATTGCCGCGACGACGTTGTCTGCATCGAGGCCGCCGGACAGGATCGCCGGCGCCGGCAGTCTGGATTGCACCGCCGGCGACAGGCGCGACCACTCGAAGGCCCGTCCGGTACCGCCAGGCAGGTCACCCGGCCAGTACGAGTCGAAGATGAACCCGCTGGCATCGTCGTACAGCGTGGTGAATTCTACCAAATCGACCCCGTCCTTCATGTGGATCGCCTTGAGGTAGGGCCGTCCGGATGCACGACACAGCGCGGGGGCCTCGGCGCCGTGGAACTGCAGCACGTCAAGCGGAACAGCGTCGAGTATCGCACGCACCTCGGCCTCCGTCGGGTCGACGAAGAGCCCGACCCGCGTCACGAACGGCGGCAGCGCGTCCGCACTCGCGCGCGCCTGTCCAACCTCGACAAAACGCGGCGTGCCTGGCCAGAACACGAGGCCGATGGCATCCGCGCCGGCACGCGCGGCCGCGAGGCCGTCGGCCACGCGCGTGATCCCGCAAATCTTGACGCGCGTGCGCATGCCGTTCATCCGGATACCTGCACGACCCGCACGGTGGGCGGCAATGCAAAGCGCGCGTCGTAGTCCGCGCCGGCAAAGTAAAGGCCATCCGCGGCAAACGTGGGGGGTGCGCACCCGCGGTCGCGGGCGCCGAGAAGTCTGCCCATCGCGTCAGGCGGCTCGCGGCCGGCGCCGACATAGACCAATGCCCCGATGATGTTGCGGATCATGTGATGTAGAAATGCATTGGCTGAAAAATCGTAACGCAGCAATCCGCCCGTGCGAGTGACGTCCGCGCGCAGTACCGTCTTCACCGGCGACCTGGCCTGACACTCGGCGGCCCGGAACGCCGAAAAATCGTGCGTGCCGACAAGCTGGGCGGCCCCGGCGCGCATCGCCTCGAGATCGAGCGGCAGATGGTACCAGCCCACGCGCCCGGCATTGAGTCCCGGTCGCTGGGCGCGGTCGGCGAGCAGGTAGGTGTAGTGACGGGCAGTGGCGGCGAAGCGCGCATGAAAGTCGGCAGGCACGACTTGCGCCCACAGCACCGCAGCAGTCGCCGGCAGGTGCGCGTTCACGCCGCGCGTCCACGCCGTAAGCGGACGTTCGACATCGGTGTCGAAATGGGCGATCTGCGACACGGCGTGCACGCCCGCGTCGGTGCGGCCCGCCGCCACCACGCCCGCCGGATGGTCCGCAATCGCGGCCACGGCGCGTTCCAGCGCGTCCTGCACGCCGCAGCCGGAGGGCTGCGACTGGAAGCCGCAGAACGCGCTTCCTGCATATTCAACCGCGAACGCGATTCGCATGGGGGGACCACCGGCCAGAGGAACGTCAACCAGAACGAGCGTCAACAAAGAGAACGGGCGGCGGATCCGCGATCCGTCGCCCGTTCGATACTACGCGATCGGTGCGGTCAGCCCAGCTTGGCCAGCAGCGCCTTCGCTTCCACCTTTTGCTGATCGTCGCCCTCGTGCAGCACTTCCTGCAGGATTTCCCGCGCACCCTCGACGTCACCCATTTCCTGGTACGCCTTGGCGAGGTCAAGCTTGGTGGCGGCATCGTGCCACTGTCCGTCGAGCACCGACGGCGTGGGATCCTCGAACGTCGTGCGATCCGGGTCGAAGGAAAGATCGAGCTTGTCGAGTTCCATCGCGGCAGCGGGACGCGTCAGCACGGATGCCGCAGGCGCAGGCGCAACAGCGGCGGTTGCTGTTGCGGCGGTTGCAGTGGCGGCGGCCGCGGCGTCGATCATGGACTCGACATGAGCCTTGCTGCCCATCGGTGCCGGTTTTTCGGCATCGTCGAGCTTGAAATCGAGATCGAAACGCGTGGCCTCGACCACCTTGTCCTTCGCTTGGCCGACCGTCCCGGACATCGACGTTGTGAAAGAGTCGAGTCCGGACTTTCCGGTGGCAACAGCGCCCGCGATTGCGGCGCCGGCCACACCCGCCGCCCCCATCGCCATCGCCTTGGTCTTGTCGATGGCCGACTCTCCCGCACCAGCCGCCGCCTTGGCGGTGCGCTCGAGTTCGGACTGCGCGCCCGCAAGGATATCGGTTGGTGACTTTGCCGCGCCGGAGGTCGGTGAAATCGATATTTCCTCGTCCATCTGGAAATCAAGACCTGCGCCGGGCGCCGGAGTCGTCCGCTTGGGTATTTCGGAGGTGGATGCCCCGGCACTGAAGTTCATCGCACCGGCGCCTTCCGCCGCGGGGCGATTCACCGCAACGCCGCCTTCGGTGAACATCGGGTTATTGGGGTCGAGCTGGCGGCCCAGAGCCACCGCCTTCTGCCAGACCTCGCCCTGGCCGTTCGAGACGGAATAGAGCTCGGAAGCCACGGTTTCGAACGCCGATGGCTTGTTGTGCTGGGCGTGGATCTCCAGCAGCTTGAGATGGATCTCCTGCCGCTGCGGATCCTTCTTCAGGGCGTCCTTCAGGATTTCTTCCGCCTGCGCATCGCGGCCATAGGCAAGATAAACCTCGGCCTCGGCGATTGGATCGACCTCATCCGTATCGATGTTGCCGAGCCCTTCGCGACTGAAGTCGCTCGCGAGCGAGTTGTCCCCGGTGTTGACGACCCCGCCGCCGGTGGAACCGAAGACGGTGTTGGTCTTGATGTCGGTGCCCGAGATGATGCTGTCCTCGAACTTGGTGGTCTTGCGACGGCGTGCCGCAATCAACGCGGCGATGCCGCCCAGGATTGCAAGCGCGCCCGCGCCGATGGCCCACGGCGGCGTGCCACCGAGAAGATCTTCGAAGAATCCCGGCGGCTCCTTCGCCGGCGCCTTGGGCACGACCCTCGGTGCGACGACCTTGGGCGCTTCGACCGCGGGTGCTTCGACCTTCGGTGCTTCGACCTTGGGCGCTTCGACCTTGGGTGCTTCGACCTTGGGTGCTTCAACGGCCTTGGGTGCGGGCGGAGGCGTCACGATCGGCGCAGGCACTGCCTTCGGCGGTTCGGCCTTGACGGGTTCCGGCGCCTTGGCGGCCGGCGCGGGGGTCGGCGTTACGGGCGGCGCTTTACCCTTGGCGGCTTCGGCTTGCGTCTGGGCTTGGGCCAGCGTCGGGCTTCTCAGTTCAGTGGCGCGCTGCAGATCCCTGACCGTCTTTTCCAGCTCTGCGATGCGGCTTTGCGCATCGCGCAGCTGGGCCTCACGCGCCACGGTTGTTTCGGCACCACCAGCGCCCTTGGCCGTGCCGGCATCCTTGGATACACGCAACTGATCGGAACCCGCCCGTGCGGCCGGCGTACGTTCCTCCACTGCAGTGCCGATGCGGCCACCTGCGGCACGCCCGGCACCCTCTTCAACCGTTGGTGCAGCGCCGGCGAGACGATCGCGGTAGGCGCGCCAATCACTGGCCTGGACGCGCACGGTGCTGGCCGCCTCGGGGGCGGGCGTTGCCGAAGCCTCGACCGCATTGGGCAAGGTGATGATCGCGCCCGAGCGCAACCGATTCATGTTGGCGCCATCGAACGCGCTCTGGTTGCTCTTGAACAGCGCTACCAGCATCTGTTCCAGCGTGACGGTTTCAGGTTTGAATTCCTTCGCGATCTTCGACAGCGTATCGCCGCGCTTGACCTCATAGTTGTCGCCGTCGCGACGCGAGGCCGCCCCGGAACCTGCCGACGAGGTGGCCGACGGTGGCCGTCCGGCCGGAGCCGTGCCGATGCGCAGAGGCGCGATCGGTTCGACCGCAACGGCTGCGGGCGCACCGGGAGGATCCAGCAGGAACGTGTAATCGCGCACGACCCGTCCTGCCGACCAATTCACGTCGACCAGCAAATCCAGGTAGGGCTCGGTCACAGGCGTGGGAGAGGTGACACGCAGGTAGGCGACGTCGCCGGCGCCACGCTCGACGGTGATGCGGGTACGAGTGAGCACACCCTGATAGGTGAGATTGTTCTGACGATACAGCGAAGAGTCGGCGACCTTGGCCGTCAGCGAATCGAGTTCGTCTTTGGTCGCGGATAACAGTTCAATACGCGCGGACAAAGGCTGCCCCAGCGCGGAATCGACCGTCAGTTTGCCCAGACCCAGTGGCCATGCGACGCCGGGCAGCGCAAGTGCGCCTACCACGAGGCCGAATTGGAGGATTGGTTTTACGCGCATGCCGACCCCTTCGGTAATGCTGTTTGGCTCAAGCTAACTTAACATCATGGGTTTAGCGGTGCAAGCTAAACCCCCGTATTAGCTTGGGTTTTAACGGGCTTCCCGGTGCTTGCCGGTGGCGGTTTCATGCTCTGGTTCCAGCAGCCATCGCTACGGCTAGCACGCAAACCATCTGTAGATACCACATTTAGTGGCTGCAGGGTACCGTTGCCCCTGTTGCAATCCTGACGAACCCGCGCAGGCAGCGCGACGCCGGTGTGCGCGCCGGCTGGCTGCATGAAACGAGGCGAAACCCGGCTTGGCATCCATTCCGGGACCGTTTTGCCTGTTTCCCCGTCGTTGCAACCTTTTCCCGGGGCTACGGGCGCTATCCGCGCTCCAGCAGTATCCGCAACATTCGGCGCAACGGCTCGGCGGCCCCCCACAACAACTGGTCGCCGACGGTGAACGCACTGATGTATTCCGGGCCCATCGCCAGCTTGCGCACGCGACCGATGGGGATGGCGAGCTTCCCGGTCACCGCGGCGGGCGTCAATGCATGCACGCTGTCGTCGCGCTTGTTCGGCACCAGCCTTACCCATTCGTTGGCGCCGGCGATCAGCGCCTCGATTTCCTCAAGCGGAAGATCGTGGCGCAGCTTGATCGTCAGTGCCTGGCTGTGGCAGCGCATGGCGCCGATGCGGACGCACAGCGATTCCACCGGAATCGCATCGACTCCGCTCCGCCCGATGATCTTGTTCGCCTCGGCCCCGCCCTTCCACTCCTCGAGGCTCACTCCGTTGCCCATGTCCTTGTCGATCCATGGGATCAGCGAACCCGCCAGCGGCACACCGAAGTGCGCGGTGGGAAAGCGCTCGTCGCGCAGGATGCCCGCCACTTCGCGGTCGATGTCGAGGATGGCGGACTGCGGATCCGCCAGCAGGTCCTTCGCGACAAGATGCGTTTCGCCCATCTGCTGCAGCAACTCGCGCATGTGCTGCGCGCCGCCACCCGACGCCGCCTGGTACGTCATGCATGTCATCCACTCGATCAGGTCGCGCTGGAACAAGCCGGCGAGCGCCAGCATCATGAGGCTCACCGTGCAGTTGCCGCCGATGTAGTTGCGAACGCCGCGCGCCAATGCGGCGTCGATCACGGGCCGGTTGACCGGGTCGAGGATGATCACTGCGTCGTCCTTCATCCGCAGCGTCTTGGCGGCGTCGATCCAGTAGCCGTTCCAGCCCGTGTCGCGCAGCTTCGGATACACCGCCGTCGTCCAGTCCCCGCCCTGGCACGTGATGATCGTGTCTAGGCGGCGCAGCGCGTCGATGTCACCCGCATCCAGCAGCGGGCCGGTGGCCCGCCCGATGTCGGGGCCGCGTCCGCCCGCGCTCGACGTCGAAAAGAATACCGGGTCGATGTGGCCGAAGTCGCCTTCTTCCAGCATGCGCTGCATCAGCACCGAACCCACCATCCCGCGCCATCCCACGATTCCTGTTCGCATCATTGCCAAGCTCCCCGACTGCATTGTTGGACGTAACGACTCGTTGGCCGCGACCTGCTCAGCCGGGCAGGCGTTTTCGCGTCGTCTTCGTCCCCTTGCGCTGCGTGCGTCGTGCCGGATCGGCCTTGCCCGCGGCCGCAGCCGCGGTCAACGCGCGCAGCCGGGCCATCGTGTAGGTATCCACGTAACGGCCATTGCGATAGGCATAGGCCACCAGCGTGCCCTCGACCACGAAGCCGAATTTCCGGTAGAGCGCCAGCGCGGCCACATTGTCGGTGTAGACCGTCAACTCGAGGCGCGTGTAGTTGAGCCAGTTGTCCGCCAGATCGATCGCCGCACGCATCAGCGCGGTGCCGACGCCATGACGCTGCCAGTCGTCGCGCACGGCCATGCCCAGCGCCGCAGCGTGCCGGCGTCGGGCGCGGCCCGCCGGGTGCATACCAAGGTTGCCGACGACCTCGCCCTTCACTTCCGCGACCAGGAAGAAGTCCTCCGGCCCCTGGTCGGCGAGGCGCTTGCGCCACAACTCGACGGACGCGTAGGGCAGCTGCAGCGTGCCCGCCATCGCTCGTGGCGACGAAAACGTGGCCAGGATCGCCTCGGCGTCGTCGGGGTGTCCCCGGCGAACGCGGATCGCGGGCGGACGCGCGCCCACTACGGCCCCGCCAAGGCGGCAACCACGGCATCGCCCATCGCGCGCGTGCCGATCACGGCCTCGCCGGGTAACGCGATGTCGCCGGTGCGCAGGCCCGACCGCAGCACCGTGCGCACCGCAGCTTCGATGCGATCGGCCACGTCAGTCCGCGCAAACGTGTAGCGGAACATCATGGCCACGGAAAGGATGGTGGCAAGCGGATTGGCCTTGTCCTGTCCCGCGATGTCCGGCGCCGACCCGTGGATGGGTTCGTACAGGCCCTTGCCATTGGCGTCGAGCGACGCCGACGGCAGCATGCCGATCGAGCCCGCGAGCATCGAGGCTTCATCGGACAGGATGTCGCCGAAGAGGTTGCCGGTGACGATCACGTCGAACTGCTTCGGATTGCGCACGAGCTGCATCGCCGCATTGTCCACATACATGTGCGACAACGCCACGTCCGGGTACCCGGCGCCGATGCGGGTGACCACTTCGCGCCACAGGATGCTCGTGTCGAGCACGTTGGCCTTGTCCACCGAGGTCAGCCGGCGACTGCGCTTGCGTGCCGTCTCGAATCCGACGCGCGCGATGCGCTCGATCTCCGGTACGCTGTAGTGCATCGTGTCGAAGGCCTCCTCGTTGCCGGCGGCATCCGTGCGCCGGCCGCGCGGCTGGCCGAAATAGATGTCGCCGGTGAGTTCGCGGATGATCATGAGGTCGAGACCCGCGACCACGTCGGCCTTGAGTGTCGATGCGGCCGCCAGTTCGGGGTACAGCATGGCCGGGCGCAGGTTGGCGAAGAGCGCCAGCGCCTTGCGGATCCCCAGCAGCCCCTGCTCCGGACGCAGCGCGCGCGGCAACGTGTCGTAGCGCGGCCCGCCGACGGCGCCCAGCAGCACCGCGTCGGAAGCCTGTGCGAGCGCCAGCGTGGCGGCCGGCAGCGGGTGACCGGCGGCATCGTGCCCAGCCCCGCCGAAAGGCGCGGCCTGCGTCGTAATCGGCAAGCCCTCGTCGCGAAGCACGGCCAGCACGCGCTCCGCCTGCCCGACGATCTCGGGTCCGATGCCATCTCCGGCCAACACTGCGATCTTCATGCGTCTTTCACTTCCAAAAAAAAGAGCGGCGCCGCTTTACCCTGGCGCCGCTTCTCGTGGAGAAGTCTTAAAGCCAGGGATGCTCGGTGAGTCGTTTCGTCTCGAAGGCGGCAATCGCCTCCTTGTGCTGTAGCGTCAGGCCGATATCATCGAAGCCATTGAGCATGCAATGCTTGCGGAAAGGCTCGACGTCGAAGGCGAACACCGTGCCGCCGTCGGTCGTGCTCACGATCTGCCGCTCGAGGTCGATCACCAGCCGGAAACCCGGGAAGGCGAGCGCATCCGCGAACAGGCGATCGACCTGCGTCTCCGGCAACACGATCGGCAGCAAGCCGTTCTTGTAGCAGTTGTTGTTGAAGATGTCGGCAAACGACGGCGCGATCACGGCCCGAAAGCCGAAGTCGTAGAGTGCCCACGGCGCGTGCTCGCGCGAACTGCCGCAGCCGAAGTTGCGGCGCGCAAGCAGGATCGACGCGCCCTGGTAGCGGTCCTGGTTCAGCACGAAATTGGGATTGCGCGGGCGCTTCGCGTTGTCCACACCGGGTTCGCCGCGATCGAGGTAGCGCCATTCGTCGAACAGGTTCGGACCGAAACCCGACTTCTTGATCGACTTCAGGAACTGCTTCGGGATGATCGCGTCGGTGTCGACATTAGCGCGGTCGAGCGGCGCGACGAGACCCGTGTGCACGTTGAATGGTTGCATGGCCGGCAATGCCTACCTGGGCTTCGACTTGTCAGCGGCGTTTTCGATGGCCTGGCCCGCCGCCTTGACGTCCTTGCCTGCGCCCTGGATCGTGTTGCATGCGGCAAGCCCGGCCGCGAGGCCGGCCAGTGCCGCCAATGCTGCGAGTCTCTTCAACATGGCTGGTAATGGCTCCCGCTTCAGAGCAGTCGACGCACGTCGACGAAATGACCGGCCACGGCGGCCGCCGCCGCCATGGCCGGACTGACCAGGTGCGTGCGGCCGCCCGCACCCTGGCGGCCTTCGAAATTGCGATTGGATGTGGAGGCGCAGCGCTCGCCCGGCTCCAGCTTGTCGTCGTTCATCGCGAGGCACATCGAGCAGCCCGGCTCGCGCCACTCAAAGCCGGCATCGCGGAAGATGCGATCGAGTCCTTCGGCTTCGGCTTGCGCCTTCACCAGTCCCGACCCCGGCACGACCATCGCCAGCTTCACGTTCTCCGCCACCCGCCGGCCACGTGCCACTGCCGCGGCCTGCCGCAGGTCCTCGATGCGCGAATTGGTGCACGAGCCGATGAAGACCTTGTCGATGCGGATGTCCGTGATCGGCGTATCGGGCTTGAGGACCATGTACAGGAGGGCGCGTTCGATGCCGTCGCGCCGCGTGGCGTCGCGTTCGCGATCCGGATCCGGCACGCGGCCGTCCACCGGCACGACCATCTCGGGCGATGTGCCCCAGGTGACCTGCGGGCAGATGGTGGCGGCATCGAACACATGCGTGGCATCGAAGCGGGCGCCCTCGTCGCTGGTCAATGTGCGCCACTGCGCCACCGCCCGGTCCCACATCGCGCCGGAAGGCGCGAAGGCGCGGCCATTCACGTAGTCGAGCGTGCGCTGGTCCACGGCGACCATGCCGGAACGCGCGCCCGCCTCGATCGCCATGTTGCACATCGTCATCCGCGCTTCCATCGACAGTGCACGCACGGCTTCGCCCGCGAATTCGATCGCGTAGCCGGTGCCGCCCGCCGTCCCGATGCGTCCGATCACCGCCAGCGCCAGGTCCTTCGACGTAACGCCGGCCGGCAACCGCCCATCAATGCGCACCAGCATCGACTTCGCCTTTTTCATCAGCAGGCACTGCGTGGCCAGGACGTGCTCCACCTCGGAGGTGCCGATGCCGAACGCCAGCGCTGCGAAAGCGCCGTGCGTGCTGGTATGCGAGTCGCCGCAGACCACGGTCATGCCGGGCAAAGTCGCACCCTGCTCCGGCCCGATCACGTGGACGATGCCCTGGCGCTTGTCGAGAAACGGAAAGTACGCCTTGGCGCCGAACTCGCGGATGTTGGCGTCGAGTGTCTCGACCTGCGTGCGCGAGATCGGATCCTGGATGCCGCGGTCCCAGTCCCTGGTCGGCGTGTTGTGATCGGCCGTGGCCACCACCGATTCCACGCGCCATGGCTTGCGCCCGGCAAGCTTCAGCCCCTCGTACGCCTGCGGGCTGGTGACTTCGTGGACCAGATGGCGATCGATGTAGAGCAACGCCGTGCCGTCCGCTTCCTCGCGGACCACGTGCGCGTCCCACAACTTGTCGTATAGCGTGCGTGCCATCGTGTCTTGCGGCTGCCCGAAAAGTGGCGGGCCGGACAACGATTATTGCATGGCAGCATAGAGGCTGCACAGCGAGGCTGCAACCGGCGCCGCGCCACCCAACTCAATGCGCCCGCCGCCGCGTTGCGCAATGACCCCGGTTGCGGACGCGAGGCCCGCGGCGTTCAATGCGCTGGCGGATGCCCCGCGCCCGCATTCGCGACCAGCAGTCCCGCGATTTCCTCCAGATCGCCGACGCCGGGATCGAGTTCCAACGCCGGCGTGGACCGCAGCCACGTCAACTGGCGCTTGGCCAGCTGGCGCGTCGCGGCAATGCCACGATCGCGCAGTTGTCGCGCATCGATGGCACCTTCCATGTACGCCCACGCCTGCCGGTACCCGACGCAGCGCATCGACGGCATCTCCGGCGACAGCCGGTAGCGCGCGCGCAGACCCCGCAATTCATCGACCAGGCCACGGGCCAGCATCGCGTCGAAGCGCTGCGCAATGGCCGCGTGGAGTCGTGCCCGCTCGGTCGGAATCAGCGCCATGGCGACAGTCTCTCCAAGTGCCGCGGGCGCGATCGTGCGATGCCCCTGCAGCGCCGACAACGGCTGTCCGGTGATCCGATGCACCTCCAGCGCCCGCTGGATGCGCTGCGCATCGGTAGGCGGCAGACGCGCCGCGGTGACAGGATCGACCCGCGACAGTTCGGCGTGCAGTGCCGGCCAGCCGTCGCGCGCCGCCTGCGCGTCGAGTTCCGCGCGTATCGCGGCATCCGCCTGCGGCAACGCCGATAGTCCTTCGAGCAGCGCCTTGAAGTAGAGCATCGTGCCGCCGGCGAGGATCGGCATGCGCCCGCGGCCGCGAATGGCGGCCACGGCCGCCTGCGCTTCGCGCACGAAGATCGCAGCCGAATACGCTTGCGTCGGATCGAGCACGTCCAGCAGGTGGTGCGGAATCCGTGCCTGCTCGGCAGGCGATGGCTTGGCGGTGCCGATGTCCATGCCGCGATAGACCTGCGCCGAGTCGACCGACACGATCTCGCCACCGAAGCGCTGCGCCAGCGCCATGGCCAGTGCGCTCTTTCCCGACGCAGTCGGGCCCATCAGCAGGACGGTCGGCAGCACCGGTAACGGCGGCGCTAGCGGCCGCGCATGAACAACCGGTCGAGATCCGCCAGCGGCAGCTGGTACCACGTGGGCCGCCCATGGTTGCATTGTCCCGCGCGCTCGGTGTCTTCCATCTGGCGCAGCAGCGCATTCATTTCCGGCACCGTCAGCGCCCGGTTGGCGCGCACCGCACCGTGGCAGGCCATCGTGGAGAGCATCTCGTCGCGCCGCGCCGTCAGCGCCGCGCTGCCGCCGAATTCGCGCATGTCGTGCAATACCGCGCGCGCCAGCGTGACCGGATCGGCATCCGCCAGCGGCGCCGGCACGCCGCGCACAGCCAGCGTGGTCGGCCCCAGCGCCGACAGCGCGAACCCGAGCGCCTGGAGCGCCTCGGCGTGATCCGCAGCCGCGGCCACTTCGAGGGGATCGGCGGCAAACGTGGCGGGGACGAGCAGCGGCTGCACCGGCAACGACGCGTCAAACGACGTCTTGAGCCGTTCGTAGACGATGCGCTCGTGCGCCGCGTGCATGTCGACCACCACCAGGCCCGCCCGGTTCTGCGCCAGGATGAAGATGCCGTGCAGCTGCGCCAGCGCAAAGCCGAGTGGATGCAGGTCATCCGCCGGCAACGCGGGCGCGGCGGGACGCTCGCCGAAGAGCGTGGCGTAGAACGACGACGGCTCGCCGGTCGCAGCACCGGCCGGTGCGCGCACGGGCCACGCCAGCGCGGCCTGCGTGCCACCGCTCGTAGCACTCGCCCACGTTGCTGCCCTGCCCGCCGATGGCGCGGCATGACTCGCGAATCCGGGTGCCAGCTGCGCGGCGACCAGGCCGAGCCGGTCGGCGGCCGACACCGCCGGTTGCTCGGCCGCGGTGGCCGCCAGCGCGCGCTCCACGGCGTGCCGCACGAATTGATGAATGGCGCCGGCATCGCGAAAGCGCACCTCGACCTTCTGCGGGTGGACGTTGACGTCGACCCGGCGCGGATCGATGGTGAGCCACAACGCATACGCCGGCTGGCGGTCGTGGTGCAGCACATCGCGATACGCCTCGCGCAAGGCGTGCTGCAGCACCCGGTCGCGCACGAAGCGGCCGTTGACGAAACAATATTGTGCCGCGCGCTGCGTCGCGTGGGCGGGCAGCACCGCAAAGCCGGTCAGCGCGATATCGGCCGCGGCAACGTCCACCCGCGCCGACTGGGCCGCGAATTCGGCGCCGAGCAGTTGCTCGACCCGCGCCTGGCGGCCGCCGCTGACGAGTCGCTGCGTGACGCGGCCGTTGTGCTGCAGCGTGAAGCCGGTCACCGGATGGGCCAGCGCGATGCGGCGGAACGCCTCGTCGCAGTGCCCCCATTCGGTGGCCTCGGTGCGGAGGAACTTGCGTCGCGCCGGCGTGTTGAAGAAGAGTTCCTCGATGGTCACCGAGGTGCCGACCGCGAGCGCGGCGGGTGCAACCGGGCTCACGGTGCCGCCTTCCACTTCGATGCGCCACGCATGCGGCTTGCCCGCGGCCCGCGACACCAGCGCCAGCCGCGAGACCGAGGCAATGGACGCCAGCGCTTCACCGCGAAAGCCCAGCGTCGCAATGGCCTCGAGGTCGAGCGCCGAGCCGATCTTGGAGGTCGCGTGGCGCGCTACCGCCAACGCGAGGTCCTCGCGGTCGATGCCCCGGCCGTTGTCGGCAACGCGCAGGCGCTTCGTGCCACCCTGGGCCACGTCGACATCGATCTGCGTGGCCCCGGCATCCAGCGCGTTCTCCAGCAGTTCCTTCAATGCGGCCGCCGGCCGTTCGACGACCTCGCCCGCCGCGATCTGGTTGATCAGCAGGTCGGGCAGCGCGTGGATCGCACCCATCAGCGGATGAGCCCCTGGGCCCAGCGCGCATAGACACCGTCGGCGACTTCGCCCAGCGCGGACAGTCGCGCGTCGAGATCGCTTTGCATGTCCGCCGCACTCTGCCGGTGCGCGCTCGAGCGCGCCGGCAATTCGGTGGCGCTGCTGGCGCACCACGATTCGACCAACGCGCGCGTCATCTCGACGTGGCATTGGAACCCGATGTGGCGGTCGTCGATGATGAAGCCCTGGTTGGCGGCGAAGTCGCTGGTGAGCACCCGCGTGGCGATCGGCGGCAGGTCGAAGGCATCGTAGTGCCACTGGAAAACGGGAAACCGGGGGAGGCCGCCGAACCAGTCGCGACGCGCGCCACGGTCGCAGACGTCGACATGCATCCAGCCGATTTCGGGCTCGCGCATGCGCGTGACCGGCGCGTCCAGCGCCATGGCCATCAATTGCCCGCCGAGGCAATGACCGATCACCGGCACGCCATCGCCCATCGCGTCACGCACGAGTGCGCACAGCGGCGACACCCAGGGCAGCGCTTCATTCACGCTCATCGGTCCCCCCATCATGCCGATGCCGGAAAACGCCGCCGTGCCGGCAGGAACGGGCGCGCCCTCGTCCAGCGGCACCAGCACCCACGGAATGCCGTGCGCGGTGAGCCAATCGCCAAAGCGGCCGGGCGTCTCGGTGGGCGAAAAACGAAAGACGGCGACAGGCAGCATGGCGGCGGAGAGGGAAGGTGGGCGTTCGCGCGCGCGAACTCGACCGCCAAATTCTAACAGCCGCAGGGCCAGCGGCCCTCCCGGCACGGAGCCGGACTACATTTGCTTGAAGAGATGCGTGAACTGGCGCGAAATGGGCAGCTTCTCCTGCCGGTTCTTGAGCAGGATGAACTGGCGCTCGGCATCCTCGCGCAACACGCCCGCAACCGCATCGAGATTGATGATCGTGCCGCGATGCACCTGCCAGAACCGGTCCGGATCGAGCTCCGCCAGCAGTTCCTTCAACGGCGTGCGGATCAACGCCTCACCGGCCGCCAGCACGACGCGCGTGTACTTGGTGTCCGCCTGGAAGTACACGACATCCGCCACCGGGATCAGCTTGATCTGCTTGCCCACGGCAGCCGTGATCCATTTCATCCGCGGCACGCCGCCCGGCGCGCTTGCCCGCAACGCATGGACCAGCGCCGACAGGTCCTGCGGCGGCGAGGACAGCTTGCTGCGGATGCGCTCGACGGCGGTCTGCAGGCGCTCGGTTTCGATCGGCTTCAACAGGTAGTCGACCGCTCCCGCATTGAAGGCCTGCACCGCGTACTGATCATAGGCGGTGATGAACACCACATGACAGCCATCGCCGATGGCGGCCGCCACATCGAGCCCGGTCATGCCGGGCATCCTGATGTCGAGGAACGCCAATTGCGGCCGGTGTTCGGCATACAGCGCCAGCGCCTGCTCGCCGTCCTCGGCCTCGGCGACGATCTCGAGCTCGGGCCATACCTCGGCCAGCTTTTCCTTCAGCCGCTCGCGCATCAGCGGCTCGTCCTCGGCAATCAATGCAGTCGGTCGATTCATTTCGTATGACCTCCCTGGTCAGGCGCGGCAACCGTCGCGAAACGTGCCGGCGCCACCAACGGCAGCACGATACGCGCGCGGCATCCGCGTGGTTCGTTGGCTTCGAGTTCGAGCACCGCCCGGCTCCCGTAGAGCAGGTCGAGACGTTCGCGGATGTTAAGGAGGCCGATGCCGCTGTCGGAGGGCTTGTCGGTGAAGCCCGCACCGGTGTCGGCGACCGTCAGCCAGAGATCGGCGCCGTGGAGTTCGGCGCTGACGTCGACCTCGCCTCCGCGCGGCGAGGGCTCGATGCCATGCTTGATCGCGTTCTCCGTCAACGTGATCAGCATGCCGGGCGGGACCGTGATCTCCGCCAGTTCGTCGGGCACGCGCACGCGCCACGTCAGGCGCCGCGACAGCCGCGTCTGCATGATGCCGAGATAGGCGCCGATCATCCCCGCCTCGGCTTTCAGCGTGGTCACCTCGTCGCGCATGGCCGGCGTGGCCGCGCGCAGGAACCGGATCAGGTCAGCGATCAGGCGCGCGGCATCGGGCGCACCCTTCTCCGCCAGCTGCTGCGCGCTGCCCAGCGTGTTGAAGAGAAAATGCGGCTCGATCTGCAGCTGCAGCAACTTGAGCCGCGATTCCGCCAGCTGGCGGGAGGTCTCGCTTTGCCGCGCCTCGGCTTCGAAGTGCGCGGTCAGGGCCCGGTATTCGCGATTGCGCAGGTACGCGATGAGGGCCGTGATGAACGCAAACAGGACGCCGAAGACCAGCGCTGCCGTGATCACGTGCCGCAGCTTGGTGCTGTCGGACAGGAAACTGAAGGGATCCACGCCCTTGATCAGACCCGCAATACTGGCTCCGACCAGAGCGCCCGCCAACGCGAGCAGCGGCGCTGCCACGATGTAGCGGAAGAATCGCCCCTGAAACCGGCGGTAACCGAACCACGCACCGAGCCCCGACCAGATCAGCGTCAGCACCACCAGGTTGAACAGGATGGCAGCTTCGCCGAACGTCATGTTCCATGGCAGCTCGGAGGCGATCCATGCCACCAGCGTGGTCACGGCCACGACACCGATCAGCGACCGCCAGCCGCGCTGCGCATAGAACCAGTGGTCGAAGGCGCGTACGTCGCGGCGTTCGATCTCCGACAGCGTCGCCAGCACCCGCTGCTCGAACGTTTCATACCGGGATTTCAAGGCGTCGAACATTGCCGGCGCATTGTAGGCGTTATGGGCTGCTTCGGCCCGCAGGGCAGGGACGAACGGCGGCAGGCCGGGTTTGAATCGCTTCCAGCGCCGACGGGTGACTGAAGTAAATCAGGGACAGACCACCATTTCCAACTCGGGC
>JANNKR010000294.1:0-12006 GCA_031396395.1 Betaproteobacteria bacterium | reverse complement strand
CGCTTCGATCCCGCGGCCGCGAAGGCGCTGCTCGACAAGTTCGGCTATGTCGATCGCGACAAGGATGGCTGGCGCGACCTGCCGGATGGCAAGCCGCTGGTATTGAAGAAGGGCACGTCACCCAGCGCGCTGGAGCGCCAGTACGACGAGCTGTGGCAACGCAACATGACGGCCATCGGCATCCGGATGGAGTTCGTCACGCAAAAGTGGCCGGACCTGCTCAAGATGGCGCGTGGCGGCCAGCTGCAGATCTGGCAGCTGGCGAACACGTCCGCCACCACCGCCGGCTTTCCGGTGCTGGGACTGCTGTACGGACCCAATGCAGGGCTCGCCAATCTGTCCCGCTTCAAGCAGCCCGACTTCGACCGCCTCTATGACGAGTCGCGGCGCCTTCCCGATGGCCCGGATCGCGCCAGGCGGATGCGCGAGATGTCGCAGCTGGTTGCTGCGTATGCGCCGTGGAAGATCAACGCGTTTCGGTACGAGAACATCGTCGCGTACCCGTGGGTGATCGGGTACAAGTACAACGGCTTCAACCAGAATCCGTGGCAATACCTGGATATCGACCTCGGTGTGCCGCGCAAGTACGTGGAGTGATCATGACGATCCAACTGTTTGCCGCCGTCTTCCTGCTGCTTGCCGCCGGTCCGCTGGCGGCGCAGGGTGCCGCCAAGTGGGCCGATCCCGCCAAGGTGCTGCGCACCACCATCATCATCACCGAGACCGGCTTCGATCCGCAGGCGTCGCAGGATCTCTACTCAAATGTGATCAATTCGGCGATCTTCGAGCCGCTGTACCAGTACGATTATCTCGCCCGACCCTACCGGATCGTGCCGCGCGTGGCTGACGGCATGCCGGAAGTTTCGGCAGATGGCCTCACGTGGAAGATCAAGGTGCGCAAGGGCATTCACTTCGCCGACGACCCGGCCTTCAAGGGCAAGCCACGCGAGCTGACAGCGCACGATTTCGTCTACGCGTGGAAGCGGCTGGTCGACCCCAGGATGCGCTCGCCCAACATCTTCCTGGTGCGCGGCAAGTTCGCGGGACTCGATGCGGCCGCCGCGCAGGCCAAGGATGGCAGGCTCGACTACGACCTGCCGGTCGAGGGTCTGAAGGCGCTCGACCGCCACACGATCCAGATCCGCTTCACCGAGCCCGAGTACACGTTCCTGCCATACCTCACCGCGACGCAGATGTCGGCGGTGGCGCGGGAGGTGGTGGAGGCCTACGGCGATGCGAGCAGTTGGGTGATGGCCAACCCGGTGGGGACCGGTGCGTATCGCCTGAAGGAATGGCGCCGCGGGCAGAAGATCACGCTCGAGGCCAATCCGGGTTTTCGCGAGGAATTTTTCCCGGCGCTGCCGGCCAATGCCGACGCGGACGCGCGCGCGGCGCATGCCGCGATGAAGGGCAAGCGGATACCGCAGATCGGGCGCATCGAAGTCAGCGTGCTGGAGGAATCCAATCCGCGCCTGCTTGCTTTCACCGGCAAGGAACTCGACCTGATCGACATCCCGCGCGATCTCATCACGCGCGTGCTCGACGACAGGAACCGCCTGCTGCCTGCGATTGCCAAGGAAGGCATCACGCTGCAGCGGTTGTCGGAGGCCGGCCTCGCCTTCTTCGCCTACTTCAACATGAACGACCCGGTGGTGGGTGGCTACACGCCCGACAAGGTCGCGTTGCGCCGCGCGATTCTTATGGGCTACAACCCCGGCGAGATGGTGCAGGTGGGCCTGCAGGGGCAGGGCACGCCCGCCACGCAGCCGATCCCGCCGTCCGTGCCGGGACACGTGGCCGGGTTCAAGTCCAGCACGCCCTTCGATCCCGCGCTGGCGCGCGCGGTGCTCGACAAGTTCGGCTACAAGGATCGCGACAACGACGGCTTGCGCGAATTGCCCGACGGCAAGCCTTTGACGCTGGTGATGGGTTCCGCACCCACCGGCGAGAACCGCATCCGCGACGAGCTGTGGCTGAAGAACATGAAGGCGATCGGCATCCGCATCGAGTTCCTGAAGCAGAAATGGCCCGATCTGCTGAAGATGTCGCGGGCCGGACAGCTGCAGATGTGGCAGCTGGGCTGGACCGCTGACACGGCGGAGGCGTTCATGCAGTTGGCCTACGGGCCCAATGCCGGAGAGACCAACCTGGGACGGTTCAAGAGCGACGAGTACGACGATCTATTCAAGCAGAGCCGCCGGGTCAAGTCCGATGCCGAGCGCGACAAGCTGTACGCCAGGATGACCGGGATCATCGCGGCGCAGGCACCACTTGGAGGCGGCATCTACCGGATCGAGAACACGATCGCCCAGCCATGGGTGCAGGGTTACGTGAAGAGCAGCTTCAGCCAGCAGGGTTGGCGCTATCTGGATATCGATCCTGCCAGGATGAAGCGCCCGTAATTGCGACCCTGACCCCTTTTTCGCAATGACCCGCTTTCAACGCTGGACGCGCCGAACCTTCACGGGGCTGTGGCGCGCACCGGACTTTCGCAAGCTGTGGCTGTCGCTGACGATCACATCGTTCGGCGCCCAGATCACGAACCTCGCCCTGCCGTTGACGGCCGCGCTGCTGCTGCACGCCACGCCGCTGCAGATGGGCATCCTGATCGCGCTGGAGTCGCTGCCGTTTGCGCTGGTGTCGTTGCATGCGGGCGTGCTGCTCGACCGTGTGCGCAAGCTGCCGATCGTGATTTTTTCCGACATCACGCGGGGTGTCGCGTTGCTGGTGGTTCCCATTGCCGCATTCACCGACCACCTGACGATGGAGGTCCTTTATTTCGTCGGCTTCTTCTGTGGCGTGCAGAACGTCGTGGGTGGTGCCGCGCATCAGGTGCTGCTGGCGCTGCTTGCCGGACGCAAGCGCCTGGTCGAGGCGAACGCCAAATCGGCACTGGGCGAGACGTCGGCGGCGCTGGTTGGCCCTGGTATCGCCGGCGCCCTGATCCAGTTCCTCACCGCGCCGTTCGCGATACTGCTCGACGCGTCCGCGTTCTTCCTGTCGGCGTGGCTGCTGCGCGACGTCAAGGCGGCGGCGGACGTGCCGCACCCCGGGCAGAAGGCGTCGGTGGGCGCGGAAATCGTCGAAGGGCTCCGCCTCGTGGCGGGCAACCGCACGCTGTTCGCGCTGGCGTGGCTTTCGGGGCTGTGGCAATTCCTGCATCACATGCAGGTCGCGGTGCTGATCCTGTTCGCGACGCGGGACCTGCAATTGTCCGCGGGTGCCATCGGGCTTGCCTATGCCTTCGGCGGCCTGGGTTGCCTGATCGGCGCGGCGGTCGCCGAGCGACTCTCAGCGCGCTTCGGAGTCGGGCCGGTCATCCTGCACGGACTGGTGCTGACCGCGCTGGCGTGGCAGGCCTTCGGCTTGATCAGCGGTCCCGTCTGGCTGGCGATGCTGCTGCTCGGCCTCGCCATGCTGGTGTTCGATTTCGGCGGCGTGCTCTACGGCATCAACTACCTGTCGCTGCGGCAGGCGATCACGCCCGACCGTTTGCTGGGCCGCATGACGGCCACGATGCGCTTTCTTACCGTGTCCGCCGCACCGGTTGGCGCGTTGTTCGGCGGGTTGCTGGCGACGTGGGTCGGCTTGCGCGCAACGCTGCTGACGGTGGGCGTGCTGGGCTTGCTGTTGTCGATCGCCGCGGTGCTGTGGTCGCCGGTGCGACAGCACCGGACGTTGCCCGCGGTGGCACCCGAGCCATCGCCGTCGGCCCTGTAGGCGAGGCTTCAGCCTCGCAGGTTCGACAGTTGCAATCCCTGCGAGGCTGAAGCCTCGCCTACGGACTTCCGGGGGACGCGCGTTCCCGGGCCAGTTGCGTATTCCCGGGGAACGCGCGTGCTCAGACCAGCACGTGGTTGAGCGCAGTTTCGAGGCGCGCCAGGCCTTCGAGAATCTCGTCCAGCGATATCACCAGCGATGGCGCGATGCGCACGACATCCGGGCCGGCCACCAGCACCATCAGCCCGGCATCACCGGCGGCGCGCACAACGTCCATCGCCTTGCCCTTCCACGCCGGGTCGAGTTCGCAGCCCAGCCACACACCTTCGCCGCGGATGTCCGCAAACACGCGCCGGCGCGCATTGATGGCCTTGAGACCCTCGACGAACAGCGCATGCCGCGCCTTGACGCCGTCCAGCACCTCGGTGGTGTTGATGACGTCGAATACGGCGCCGGCCACCGCGCAGGCCAGCGGATTGCCGCCATAGGTGGTGCCGTGTACGCCCACCGTGAACACGCTGGCGATCTCGTTGGTGGTCAGCAGCGCGCCGATCGGAAAGCCTCCGCCCAGACCCTTGGCACTGGTCAGGATATCCGGGACGATGCCTTTCTGCATGTAGGAGAACAACGCGCCGGTGCGGCCCATGCCGCTCTGGATTTCGTCCAGGATCAGCAGTGCGTGATGCTGCGTGCACAGCCGGCGCGCCGCGTGCAGGAAGTCCGGCGTACCCGGCGTCATGCCGCCTTCGCCCTGCATCGGTTCCAGCAGCACGGCGCAGATCTCGTCGCCGTGCTCCGCAAATTCGTGCTCCAGCGCCGCGACATCGTTGTACGGGATATGCGTGAAGCCCGCCGGATTGGGTCCGAATCCGGACGCGTACTTGGCTTGCCCGCCGGCGGTGACGGTGAAGAGCGTGCGCCCGTGAAAGCTGTTGAGCGTGGAGATGATCCGCATCTTGCGCTCGCCGTAGTGGTCGTGCGCGTAGCGCCGTGCCAGCTTGAGCGCAGCTTCGTTGGCCTCGGCCCCGGAATTGCAGAAGAAGGCACGATCGGCAAACGTGTGGTCGACGAGCCGCTTGGCGAGCCGTAGGGCGGGCTCGTTGGTCATCCAGTTGGACACGTGCCATAGCGTGGACGCCTGGTCCGTCAACGCGCGCACCATCGCCGGGTGGCAATGACCAAGCGCGGTGACGGCAACGCCGCCGGCGAAGTCGATGTACATCCGCCCGTCCTGGTCCCACACGCGCGAGCCTTCGCCGCGCACCGGAATGAAGGTGGCCGGCGCATAGCAACGCACCATCAGGTCGTCGAACATCGCGCGCGTGACCGGAAGCGTGGCGGCGTTGCCGGGGACGGTGGCCTCCCGCCGCGCGCTGGCGGCGATGATGGCCTTGGCAGAGATATTGTTCATCGGATGCGTATCCTTCAGGGGGCAGGCGCTGCCGCCACGACCTGGATCTCGACCTTGTAGTCGTTGTTGGCGAGCCTGGCCTCGACCGTGGCCCGCGCGGGCGTGTGTCCCGGCACCACCCACGCTTCCCACGCCGCGTTGAGCGTCGGAAAATCGGCCATGTCTGGCAGGAAGATCGTTGCCGACAGGATGCGTGTCTTGTCGCTGCCCACTTCGGCCAGCAGCCGATCGATGGCCGCCAGCACCTGCGCGGTCTGGGTGGCCATGTCGGCCTTGGCGTCGTCGGCCACCTGTCCGGCGAGATAGACGATGCGCTCCTGTCCAGGGGTAAAGACAACGGCTTCGGAAAGGCGCTTGCCGACGTGGCGGCGTTCGATGGGCATGGTGTAATCCGGTCTGTGAAGAATCGTGAACCGCAAGTTTAAGGCAAATGAGCGCACGTCTAGCATTGATGTTGGGCGCCGTCGCGATGTTCATGGCGGTGGCGCTGGGTGCCTTCGGCGCGCACGCGCTGAAGGCACGCCTGGCGCCGGACATGACGGCGGTGTGGCAAACCGCCGTGCAGTATCACGCGTGGCATGCGCTGGCATTGCTTGCGGTGGGCCTGTTGCTGGCGCAGTACCCGGGCCGATTCGGCCTTGTCTGGTCCGGCTGGCTGTTCGTGGCGGGGATCGCGCTGTTTTCCGGCAGCCTTTACGTCATGGCCCTGACCGGGATTCGCGGCCTGGGCGCGATCACGCCGCTGGGCGGCGTTGCCTGGCTGGCCGGATGGGTCGCGCTTGCGTGGTCCGCGTTCCGCATTCCGTAGGTGAGGCTTCAGCCGCGCGACGTGCCCCGGCCCGGTGCGACCGAAGCGAGGCTGAAGCCTCGCCTACGGAACAGGGCGGAAGGCATGGCTGTTCAATCGACCTTGGCCCCGGAGACCTTCACGATCCTGGCGTACTTGGTCAATTCGCTGGCGATCATCTGCGCGAATTGCTCGGGCGTGTTGGGCGTGGGTTCGGCCCCGTCGGCCACCAGGCGTGCGCGGACGTCCGGCGAATTCAGGATCTTCGCCACCTCGGCATTCCATTTGGCGATGACGGCCGGTGGTGTTCCGGCGGGCGCGAACAACCCGTACCACGTCGAAATGTCGAATCCCGGAAGGCCCGCCTCGGCCATCGTCGGCAGATCCGGCACCAGGGGCGATCGCTTCGCGGTGGTCACGGCCAGCGCCTTCAGCTTGCCGGCCTTGACCTGCGCCATGGCATTGGCAAGGTTGTCGAACATGAACTGGGTGTCGCCGGCCAGCAGCGCCTGGGTGGCCGGTGCGCCGCCCTTGAACGGGATGTGGACGGCATCGGTGCCGGTCTCGACCTTGAACAGTTCGCCGGCCAGATGTCCGGCACTGCCGCTGCTGCCCGAGCCGAAGGACAGCTTGCCGGGATTGGCCTTGGCGTAGGCGATGAATTCGCGCACGTTGTTCACCGGCGACGCCGCGTTCACCACCAGCACGTTCGGCGTGATTGCGATCAGCGTGATCGGCGCGAAGTCCTTGGCCGCGTCATAGGGCATCTTCGCGTAGAGGCTGGGATTGACCGCGTGCGTCGACAGTGCGCCCATCAGGATCGTGTAGCCGTCGGCCGGACTCTTGGCGACGAGGTCGGCGCCGATGTTGCCGCCGGCACCCGGCTTGTTCTCCACCACCACTGGCTGGCCCCACGCCTCGGTGAGCTTCTGTGCCAGCAGCCGTCCCGTGGTGTCGAGTGAACCGCCCGGCGGGAACGGGACGACCAGTTTCACCGGCTTGGTGGGGTAGGTCTGTGCCATTGCGGAAGGTATGGTGAACACGCCGGCGATGCATGCCAGCGCCAGCAGCGGCAATACCTTCGGACTGCAGCAAACCTGAAGCAAGTTTCGGGTCACGGCGCAACTCCTCGCGAATTGTGGACTCGAACCATTCTAGCAAGCGCTCCGAGTGTCCAAACCCGGTTTGGCGCGGATTTTGGCGCGTTCGCCCGCCTGCGGGCATAATCACGGGTTGCTTCGAGCCTTCTTGTCACGCCCTTCCCGGGCATCGACGCTTTCCCTGGTCGCCATTCAACCAAGTGCCCCTCGCCTGATGAATCGAATCGCCATTGCCGTAGCCGTACTTGTGGGAGTCCTGGCCGCTGCCGGGGCCGGGTATTGGTACGGCAACCAGAAGAACACGACGCCCCCGTCCGCGGCCGCATCGGGTGCCGGCGGTCCGGGTCCGGCCCAGGGCAAGGGCAGCGGCGGCCCGCCGGGAGGCGGACCGCCTCCCGTGACCGTCGAGGCGACCAAGGTCGTCACGTCGCCGATGCCGCAGACCATCGTCGCCGTCGGCAGTCTGCGTTCCGACGAATCGGTCACGCTGCGCCCCGAAACGGCGGGGCGGATCAGCGAGATCACCTTCCAGGAAGGACAGCGCGTGGCCAAGGGTGCGCCGCTGGTGAAGCTCGACGCGGCCATTCCCCAGGCCGAGGTGGCCCAGGCCCGCGCCAACCTGACGCTGGCCAAGTCGAAATTTGATCGTGCGGTCGACCTGGCCCAGCGCAACTACATCTCCGGTCAGGCGAAGGACGAAGCCGAGAACAACTACAGGGTTGCGGAAGCGTCGGTGCAGCTGGCCCAGGCCAAGCTCGCCAAGACGGAATTGCGCGCACCGTTTTCCGGGATCATCGGGTTGCGCTCGGTGTCGGTCGGCGACTACGTGAAGGAGGGCGCGGACCTCGTCAATCTCGAGGCCATCGATCCGCTCAAGGTGGACTTTCGCGTACCGGAAACCTACCTGCGCCAGATCCAGGTGGGCCAGGCGCTGCAGGTCACGCTCGATGCGCTGCCGGGCAAGTCGTACAGTGGCAAGGTCGTGGCGGTGAATCCGCTGATCGATGCGGCGGGCCGCTCCGTGGTCATCCGCGCGCAGGTGGGCAATCAGGATACCGCGCTGCGGCCGGGCATGTTCGCGCGGGTGCGCCTCATCACCAAGGACCAGGCCGACGCGATGGTGGTGCCGGAGCAGGCGCTGGTGCCGCAGGGCTCCGACCAATACGTGTTCAAGGTCATGGACGGCAAGGTGGTGCGGGTCAAGGTCGACACCGGCCAACGTCGCGACAGCAAGGTCGAAGTCCTGTCCGGCCTGGCCGCGGGGGATGTGGTCGTGACCGCGGGCCAGCTCAAGATCCGCGACGGTTCCGCGGTGCGCATTGCCGGCGGCGAGGACGCGAAGGGCGCCCCCGCGGCCGCCCGGGCGCCGCAGCCGGTCGCGCCGCCGCCCAAGAGCTGACGCGCCGCGCCTACTGGAGACCCATCGATGACTCTGCCCGAGTTCTGCATCAGGCGGCCGGTATTTGCGACGGTGCTGTCGCTCATCATCCTGCTGGTCGGCCTCATTTCGTATCAGCGGTTGTCGGTGCGCGAGTATCCGCGCATCGACGAGCCGGTTGTCAGCGTCAGCACCACCTACCGCGGCGCGTCCGCGGAAGTCGTCGAGTCGCAGGTCACCAAGGTCCTCGAGGATTCACTGTCCGGCATCGAGGGCGTCGAGATCATGACGTCGCAGAGCCGCTCGGAACGCAGCCAGATCAACGTGCGGTTCCGGTTGTCGCGCGACCCCGACTCGGCCGCCGCCGACGTGCGCGACAAGGTCTCGCGGGTGCGCGGACGGCTGCCCGAGGCCGTCGACGAACCCGTCATTGCGAAGGTGGAGGCGGACTCCCAGCCGGTGCTCTACATTTCCGTAGAGGCCGGCGCGCAGACCCCGCTGGAGGCGTCGGACTACGTTGCCCGCTACATCAAGCCGCGGCTTTCCGTGCTGCCGGGAGCCGCCGATGTCCGCATCTTCGGCGAGCGGCAGGTATCGATGCGCATCGATCTCGACCGCGCGCGGCTCGCCGGCTACAAGCTCACCGTGCAGGACGTCGAGGAGGCCATCCGCCGCCAGAACGCGGAAATCCCCGCCGGCCGGATCGAGTCGACGGCACGTGAATTCACCGTGGTGGCCGAGACGGACGTGCAGACGCCCGAGCAGTTCGGCCAGATCATCGTGGCCAACGTCGGGGGCTACCCGGTGCGCGTCCGCGACCTGGGCAAGGTGGTGATCGGCGCCCTCAACGAACGCACCATCTCCCGCTATAGCGGCAAGCCTTCGCTCAATATCGGCGTGGTCAAGCAGGCGGTAGCCAATCCGCTGGAGTTGTCGAAGGCCGTGCGGGCGGAAGTCGATACCATCAATCAGAATCTGCCCGCGGGCATGCGCCTGGTCGTGGCCTACGACACGTCGTTGTTCATCGATCGGTCGATCGCGTCGGTGTTCCGGACCATCGGCGAGGCCATTATCCTGGTCGTACTGGTCATCTTCTTCTTCCTGCGCAGCCTGCGCGCCACGATCATCCCGATCGTCACCATCCCGGTCTCGCTGATCGGCGCCTTTGCGCTGATGTATCTCTTCGGCTTCACGATCAATACACTCACGCTGCTGGCGATGGTGCTGGCCATCGGCCTCGTCGTCGACGACGCCATCGTGGTGCTGGAAAACATCTTCCGGCACATCGAGGATGGCATGGGACGGATGGAAGCGGCTTTGCAGGGCGCGCGCGAAATTGCGTTCGCCGTCATCGCCATGACGCTGACGCTGGCGTCGGTGTTTGCGCCGCTCGCCTTTGCCACGGGTCGCACGGGCCGCCTGTTCATCGAGTTTGCGCTGACGCTCGCCGGCGCCGTCATGGTGTCCGGATTCGTTGCGCTGACGCTGACGCCGATGATGTGTTCGCTGCTGCTGCGGCACGAGCCCAAGCACTCGTGGATCTACAACAAGATCGAGTCCGGCTTCGTCGCCTTCACCAACGGCTATCGCCGGCTGCTGACGGCGCTGCTGCATGCTCGCTGGATCGTCGGCGTGGTGTGGCTCGCCACGCTGCTAGGCGGCGCGGCGCTCTTCATGACGCTCAAGTCCGAGTTGTCGCCGGTCGAGGACCGTGGCGTGGTCTTCGGACTGGTGACCGCGCCGCAGGGCTCCACGCCGCAGTACACCTCCGACCAGTTGAAGCCGATCGAGCAGTTCTATTCCCAGGTCCCCGAGGCCTTCGCCTACACGGCGATCTCCGGCTTCCCCACGGTCGTCGACGGCAACGCCATCCTGCGGCTGAAGCCGTGGGAGGAGCGCACCAGGTCGCAGCAGCAGATCGCCGACGAGTTGCGGCCGAAGTTCGCCTCGATTCCCGGCGCATTGGCATTTCCGATCAATCCGCCCTCGCTCGGCCAGGGCTTTCGTTCCACGCCGATCGAGTACGTGATCATGTCGCAGGTGCCCTATCCCGAGCTGCAGCGTGTGGTCGACCGCTTCCTCGACGAGGCGCGCAAGGTGCCCGGCATCCAGAACCTCCAGATCGACCTGCGGCTCAACACGCCTGAAGTGCGCGTCAACATCAATCGCGACAAGCTGGGCGACGTCGGCGTCAACGTCGATACCGTCGGGCGCACGCTCGAGACGATGCTCGGCGGGCGGCAGGTCACGCGCTTCAAGCGCGACGGCGAGCAGTACGACGTGATCGTCCAGGTGGCGCCGCTCGATCGCGCCACGCCCGCGGACATCAGCGAAATCTACGTGCGGGCGCGCGACGGCGGCATGGTGCAGCTCGCCAATCTTGTCGATGTGCACGAGGGCGTGGCTCCCCAGTCGCTCAACCACTTCAACCGGCTGCGCGCCGTCAAGGTCACCGGCACGCTGGCGTCGGGATACTCGATCGACGAAGCGCTGAAAGCGCTGGATGACGTCGCCAGGCGCACGCTGCCGCCCACCGCGCAGACGGGGCTGGACGGGCAATCGCGGGAGTTCCGCGCGTCGGGCCAGGAGATCTACTTCACCTTCGTGCTGGCGCTGTTCTTCATCTACCTGGTGCTGTCGGCGCAGTTCGAAAGCTTTGTCCACCCGTTCGTGATCATGCTGTCGGTGCCGCTGTCGATGACCGGCGCGCTGTTTGCGCTCTGGCTGACTGGGGGAACGCTCAACATCTACAGCCAGGTGGGTCTCATCACGCTCGTCGGCCTCATCACCAAGCACGGCATCCTGATCGTGGAGTTCGCCAACCAGCTGCGCGCGAAGGGCGAGGATCTGATTCCGGCCATTGTCGACTCCGCGACACTGCGGCTGCGGCCCATCCTGATGACCACCGGCGCCATGGTTCTTGGCGCGCTGCCGCTGGCGCTGGCCAGTGGCGCCGGCGCCGAATCCCGCACCCAGATCGGGTGGGTCATCGTCGGGGGGATGTCGTTCGGCACGCTGCTGACGCTCTTTGTCGTGCCGGTGGCGTATTCGCTGGTCGCCCGCAAGGCGCACATCGAGGCGCACGGAATCGACATGGCAGCGCCCCTGCCAGCCGGTGCCGGCCCGCACGCGCCGATCCCGGCGCCCGGGCGCGCCGACTGAAGGCCGGTGGATTTCCCGGTAGACGAGGCTTCAGCCTCGCGGCGCATGCGGCCATGTTTCGTGTCGGCCGTGGCCACGCTGCGCGAGGCTGAAGCCTCGCCTACGGGGTGAGGTCTCCCCACCGCTGTCACAATTGACATAGAATCGTCACCCGCCCAAGGCAAACTGGTCGATTTGCTGGTTCCCATCGAGGAGGTTTCATGTCGTACGCCATGCCCCGTTTTGCCCGCCTGTCGCTGGCCGTCGCGCTGTTCGGCGTGGCCACCGCTGCCGCCGCCCAGACCGAAATCCAGTTCTGGCATTCGATGACAGGCGCCTTGGGCGACCGCGTCTCCGACCTGACCAAGCGCTTCAACGAATCGCAGAAGGACTACAAGATCGTGCCCGTGTTCAAGGGCACCTATCCCGAGTCCATGGCCGCCACCGTCGCCGCAACGCGCGCCGGCAA
>JANNKR010000292.1:0-4403 GCA_031396395.1 Betaproteobacteria bacterium | reverse complement strand
GCTCCCCGCGATCCGGTAGAACTTGCCGCTGCCCGCGGGTGTCGTCGTCTTCGACGTGACGAGACACGAGCCCGCGCGCTGCCCGGTTCCATCGGCGGCGTTCGGGAGCGCGGACAACGCACCCGTCTGGATCGTGACCTGGATGCGTGTCGGGTTCGATTGATCGAAGGCGCTTGCGGAAACATCCATCGGTGTCTCGATCGATGTCTTGCTGGCATGCCCGCCGATCACCGGCATCCCGCCGCCCGGCGCATTGGCGCCGTACGAATCGCCGGGGTCGCCGAAGCCGATCGTCACGGTGCTGCTCGAAGCTCCCACCACGATGGCCCAATTGTTCCGATACCAACCGGTGGTGAACCAGATGAGATTGCCTTGCGCGAGATCCGTCAGCAGCGGCTTGGTCGCCGCATACGGTTCGTTCGCCCAGGTATACACAGAGCAGTCGAGATCAGACGCCGTGTAGGAGATTTCATGGATGGCGACGGGGCCATCGCAGTCGTTGGTCAGGTCATACGGCTCGCCCCAGGCGGAATCCGGGATGACGCTGCGCCCCTTGAGCGTGAAGGTTGCGGGAGCGCCCATGCCGTCGAGCCGACCCATGCCATTCCCGCCGGTGCCGCTGAAAACGAAGTGGGGAACCTCACCTGCCGCACATGTATCGCCATCCACGGTCGCCAGACCACCGACGCTGGTCGGTGTCCACGATGCGCCATCGGTCAGCGACTGCATCACTGCCGTCACGCCGCACGGTACGGTGACCGTCCTGTCGGGACACAAAATCACGTCATCCGTCGCAACCGGCACACCGCCACTGCTCGCGGCGCCGCAAAAGGCGCCCCAGGTCGACGCGGCGTTCCAATTCCCATTTGCCACGACGGCACGGATCTCCGCCTGCGCACCGATGGCGACGAGAGCGGAAGCAAGAGCAACGAGCACCCAACGAGTCAACAACGCGACCTCAGTAGACCTTCGACCCGATTTCCTTGGGCCGTTCGGGACACACCTGTAACAGCCATCATCTCCCGTCGCCCGGCAGGGGTGACGACTCCGCTGCCTCAGCCTTGGCGCTTGCGAAGGCTCATGCTCGACCGACCTCCGAGAGCTCAGATCTCACACCTGAACAGCCGTCGCTCATCCTGTCGCTGCCCCGCGAAATCGGGGCTCGAAGGAGTTCGGAAGCAGTCGTCGTGCCAGCTGCCGGAGCGCTGGCTCTGGCCGAGCACGGATGCGATGCGACACGCGCCGCTGGCGTTCTCAAGGGTGCGGAGTAGCAGGCGTCTCTGACATCGTGGACGGCTCCACGCAGCGCTCGCCGGATGCACGCCCGCCCGCAGCGCTTCAGTCGCGCTGGAGACCGCGACGGCCGCCGTCGCCTAGTTTTGGGAAGTGCGCTCCCCAGCGAACAAGGACTCGTCGCGGGTCAGCACCTCATGCTGATTCTGCTGCGGCAAGATCGTTGCACCGCGTGGTCGCGGAGCGCGGCGAATCACGCGCGGCGACGCCGCCGTCCGAGTGCACCCAAAAGCGGTATCGCCAGAGCCAGCTCGATTCCGAAACCGCAGGCCGCCGGGCGCGCTTCCGTGGCGCCGAGGGCGATGTCGCACGTGGTGTCGAGTGGTCCGAGCACGAGCCCCTCGTTGGCCGAGGCGCCGCCGTCGAAATCGAATTGACCGTCGCCGTCATTGTCGATCCCATCAGCGCATACCGGGACTCGACGGATCGCGAGCGATCGGTTTCCACCGGCAGCGATCGCGGTTGCCGTCCCCGTCGTCCCATCCACCGTCGGAGGCGGGGTCGCCTGGCCGGCGCCATCCGATCCCCAGCAGAAGACCCTTCCGCTGCCTGCCTGAATGGCGCAGCTGAAGTCCGCGCCCATGGCGATGGCCTGAGCCGTTCCGGTCGTTCCATCCACCGCCGCGGGTGGGGTCGCCTGACCGGCGCCATCCAGTCCCCAACAGAAGACTCTTCCGCTGCCCGCCTGGATCGCGCAGCTGGCGTACGAGCCGACGGCGATGGCCTGGGCCGTTCCGCTCGTGCCGTCCACCGACTCGGGCGGAGTCGACTGGCCGTAGCCGTCCCATCCCCAGCAAACCGCGTTCCCGGTCCCAGCCTGAATCGCGCAGCTGTGTCCCCACCCTGTGGCGATGGCCGTGGCGGAGCCCGCTCCGCCGTTCACCGAGAGGGGCGCCGATGTCTGACCCCAGAAGTTGCTCCCCCAGCAAACGACATTTCCCGGACCCGCTTCAATGGCACAGCTGTGGAATGAACCAGCGGCGATGGCCGCGGCCGCACCCGTCGTGCCATTCACTGCTGCGGGAGGTGACGCTTGTTCAGTGTCGTTCGCGCCCCAGCAGATCACTCTCCTCGTGCCCGATTCGATCGCACAGTTGTGCGCGCCACCGGCCGCAATCGCCAGGGCCGTCCCTTGCGTCCCATCCACCGATGCCGGTGGCGTCGCTTGTCCATCGAAATCCTCGCCCCAGCAAACGACGCGGGAGGTGCCCGCCTGGATCGCACAGCTGTGACCGATCCCTGTAGCAATCGCGGTGGCCGAGCCGAGTGTGCCGTCTACCGTTGCAGGCGGCGCCGCTGCGCCATCGCAGCCATCGCCCCAACAGATGACTCTCGACGCGCCCGGTACCAGAGATTGCAGCGCGCGCGGAAGCGCCGAGAGATCGGGAACCTCGGAACCCGTCGCAATCTGCGTGATCCAGTCTGGAGACAGGCCCGCATCCTTCATCGCTTGCGAGTAGCTGACGACGCCGGCGTACCCCGCGCCGGCGTGTCCGCCTCCCGGCGTGAAGGCGAGCGCTTCGCCGACTTGTTCGAGCCGATTGTCGGTCGAAGACAAAATGCCCAGCGACTCCATCGGCCGCGCCGGCGAGAGAAGTTCCAGGTTCAGGTTGTTTGCTTCGTGGGCATACACCGAACCGTCGCAGTTGCGGCAGCATTGCGTCGCGTTCTGGTAGACGTTGCAGTTGCCGGACGCCGTATTGCATTCCGAACAGACGTTCTGCCCGACCGCCAGCGAAAGCGCGTTCCCCGAAGTGGGAGCATTCAGCCCGCCCACCAGTTGCATCGGCTGCACTTCGAAGGGGTCGCCCGCGTCGATCCATGTGTCCCCTGTTACGAAGAGGTTGTTCCGGATCTCCGATCCGGCAGCCGGGAACCGCAGTGCAGCGCTTCCTTGGATGTAGATCCCACTCGAGCCGACGGCCGGCGAGTTGCCCGCCGCGCTCGCCTCGGGGCAGAACATCCCGAAGGTGTTGTCGTCGATCGTCAGCTGCCAGGGTGAGTTGGTGCTCGCGCTCGTGCCGAGCAGGTTGACTCCGACCGTTCGCATGAGCGGAGCGTTGAAGATCCCGCACCAGCGACGGAAGACGTTGTCCTGCATCGTGTAGGAACCGGCCCAGGTATCCGCCCGGTTGACGGCGATGCCCCACTGCGCGCTCGTCGTGTTCGCGGCGCTGACTGCCCCGGCTCCCTCGAAGATGTTCCCGTGGTGCAGAACATCTCCAGTCAAAGCTTGCGAATCGAGACTGATCCCGTAGGTCCATTCCCCGATGTAGTTGTAGGCGACCTGCGCGCAGCCGTTGAAGGCGATGCTGTAGTCGGGCGTGGCTCCGTTGTAGTCGATGTCGCTCAGCAAGACGTTGTTGGCGGCATACACGATTGAGCTCGGTCCATCATTGATCTGCAAGCAGCTCACGCCTGCCCGGCGACCGACGTCGGCTTCCGTGTCTCGGTGCAAAGGTCCGATCACGTTGGAGTAGATCCGTGCGGTGAGCGGTCGCGGCCCCCAGTCCGAAACCACGATGCCGTTCTTGTCCACGTTGTAGATCAGGTTGTCGTGGATGTCGTAGTCGAAGGTCCCGACGGTCTGGTTCTCGCTCAGCTCGATCCCCGATCCGCGATCCGCGTTCGACACCGACTGGATCAGATCGTGAGCCGTGGAGTTCTTGATCGTGATCGTCAGCCCCTCGAAAAGTCGGTCGGACTCGCTCGTCTCCTCGATCTGCGAGTGGTGATAGAACCCTTCGTTGTTGATCCACGAGACGTTGACGCCATCGAATGTCAGCGCGGCGTCGTCGAAGAACGAGAAACCGTGGATCGCGCTCGTCTCGTTCCAATAGCTGCCCTGAATCGAAGTGTTCTTGATCGTCATGTTGAAGGTGTTCACCACCTCCATCACGTAGCCCTGTACGCCGACTTCGCGTTGCGGACCGATCGCCCAGGGTCCGTTGATCGTGCAGGAAACCTGGCCGTAGAAGCCGATCGAAGGCTGGGTCATGTCGATGTAGGGCTCGAGTCCAGCCTGTGAATCGTTGGCCGGCGTGATCATCGGCATCCATACGCGCTCGATCGTGGGACAGAGGCCGTTGACGAAGAGGATCGTGTCGTAG
>JANNKR010000285.1:0-14635 GCA_031396395.1 Betaproteobacteria bacterium | reverse complement strand
CTGTTCATGGACACGTTGCGCGAGCGCGGCAACGAATTCGTCGAGCATAATCAGCAGGGACTGACGCCGGTCCTGCATTTCGACTACGAAACCATTGTCGACGGGCGCGAACTTGCGCGGCCGGTCAACTATGCATTGGTGAAGATCGTCCCTCCCGCGGGGATGACGATCGATCCGAAGCTGCGCCCCTACGTGATCATCGATCCGCGTGCCGGCCACGGCCCGGGCATTGGCGGCTTCAAGGACGACTCGCAGGTGGGGGTTGCGCTGCGCGAAGGGCACCCGGTCTATTTCGTGATCTTCTTTCGCGATCCCGAGCCCGGCCAGACCTTGCTCGACGTCTGCGATGCCGAGCAGCAATTCGTGAAGAAGGTACGCGCGCTGCATCCGGCCAGCGCGAAGCCGGTGATCGTCGGCAATTGCCAGGGTGGCTGGGCCGCGATGATGCTCGCGGCGGCTGATCCCGAGGACACAGGCCCGATCGTGATCAACGGCGCACCGATGTCGTACTGGGGCGGCGCCTTCGACGAGGGTGCGGGCGACAACCCGATGCGCTACGCCGGCGGCATGCTGGGCGGCACCTGGTTGTCGTCATACGCCGCCGACAAGGGCGATGGCATCTTCGACGGCGCGTACCTGGTCGAGAATTTCGAGAACCTCAATCCGGCCAACACGTTGTGGGACAAGTATTACAACCTGTTCTCGAACGTCGACACGGAGCCCGAGCGCTTCCTCGAGTTCGAGCGCTGGTGGGGCGGCTTCTACCTGATGAACCGCGAGGAGATCGAATGGATCACCCGCAACCTCTTCGTCGGCAACAAGCTGTGGTCCGGCACCGAGGCCACGGGCGGCAAGACCTTCGACCTGCGCAACATCAAGTCGCCGATCGTGCTGTTCGCATCGATGGGCGACAACATCACGCCACCGCAGCAGGCATTCAACTGGGTGGCCGACGTCTACGGATCCACCGACGAAATCAAGGCGCGCGGGCAGGTGATCGTGGGGCTGCTGCACCAGGACATCGGCCACCTCGGTATCTTTGTCTCCGGCAAGGTGGCGAAGAAGGAACACGCGCAGATCGTCGAGGTGCTGAAGTCGATCGAAATGCTGCCGCCGGGTCTTTACGGCATGCAGATTCATGAGGTCAAGGGGCGCAACGGCAAAGTCGAATACGAAGTCGATTTCCACGAACGCCGGCTCGAGGACATCGTCAAGCAGCTCAATCGCCTGGAGCGCGCCGACGAAAAGCCGTTCGAGGCCGTTGCCGCCATGTCGGAATTCAACCAGCGTGCGTACGAACTCTTTGCGCAGCCGTTCGTCCAGGCGACGAGCAACGAAGTCAGCGCGAAGCTGTCGCGCCAGTTTCATCCGCTGCGCTTCCAGCGCTGGGCGTTCTCGGATTTGAACCCGTGGCTGGCGTGGCTCGGCCCCGCCGCGCAGGCGGTCAAGGCCCAGCGCCAGCCGGCTGCCGCCGACAATCCCAACGGCAGGCTCCAGAAATTCATGTCCGAGGCGGTCAGCGCGTCGCTCGACTATTACCGCGAGACCCGCGACGCCAACAGCGAAGCGGCGTTCTTCCAGATGTACGGCAACGTGTTCTCGCTGTTCCTCGCCGACAAGCACGAGGCCAAGGGACAGGCGGCGCAAGGCATGCTCGAGCCGCGCGAGCTGCCGTTCGTGAAGGACGCGCTGGGGGCGATCGCGAAAGGTGGGTTTGCAGAGGCGCTGGCACGTGTTGGCTCGCTGCTCGCGCGGCGAGGCGCGCCGCTGCCGCTGGCGCGGCTGGCGGTGAAGCAGGAACTTGCCGCCAAGTACCATGACCTCCTGCCTGACATGGCGCCCGACGCATGGCGGCGCGTCCGTGGCGAGCAGGACATCATTGTCCGGTACGAGCCCGAACAGGCGATCGCGACGTTGCCCAAGCTGCTGGCCAAGACTGGCGATCGCGAGCGGTTGATCGCGCTGGTTCGCCTGTTGCTTGCGGACGAAAAAATGCGGCGCTTCGAGCCGACGACCGAGCAGCTCGCGATGATCGAGAGCATCGGTGAGACCCTGGACGTCACGCCCGCCCCCGGCCGCAGGCGTGCGGCCGCCCCAAAGTCAACCACAAAGCCGGCGGTCAAACGGCGCAAGACCCGATGACTCCGACGGCAGAAAAGGTGATCCCCATGGTTCACAAGCACGAGAAGTATCAACGCCTGATTGATGCCTGCAAGGCGATGCCGCCCACGCCGACGGCAGTGGCCCATCCCTGCGATGAAAGTTCGCTGCGTGGCGCCGTTGGCGCGGCGAAGATCGGCCTGATCGCGCCCATCCTGGTGGGACCGCGCGCGCGGATCGAGGCGATTGCCAAGGAGCACGGCATCGATATCGCGGGACTGCCGATCGTCGATGCGCCGCACAGCCAGGCCTCGGCCGACAAGGCGGTGGAACTGGTGCGCGAGGGCAAGGCCGAGGCGCTGATGAAAGGCAGTCTGCACACCGATGAGCTGATGGCTGCCGTGGTCAGGCGCGACACCGGGCTGCGCACATCGCGCCGCGTCAGCCACTGTTTCGTCATGGATGTGCCAAGTTACTCCGAAACGCTGATCATCACGGATGCCGCCGTCAACATCGCGCCGACGATGGAAGACAAGGTCCATATCATCCAGAACGCGATCGATCTTGCGCATGCGCTGCGCTTTCCCGAAGTGCGGGTGGCGATCCTGTCGGCGATGGAGACCGTCAACCCGAAGATCCCGTCGACAGTCGAGGCGGGCGCGTTGTGCAAGATGGCCGATCGCGGCCAGATCACCGGCGCGATTCTCGACGGTCCCCTGGCACTCGACAACGCGATCAACCTGGAGTCGGTCGCGATCAAGAAGATCGACTCGCCGGTGGCCGGACGCGCCAACGTGCTGATTGTTCCCGACCTCGAGTCCGGCAACATGCTGGCGAAGAGCCTGTCCTTTCTGGCCGGCGCGGACGCCGCGGGCATCGTGCTGGGGGCCAAGGTGCCCATCATTCTCACCAGCCGCGCCGACTCGGTGATGACACGCCTTGCTTCCTGTGCCGTTGCGGTCATGGTGGCCAGCGCGCGGCACGCCAAGGCCGGCAAGGCGCTGGCCTGACATGTCGGATGCCATCGCAGTCCTGAATGCTGGTTCGTCGAGTCTCAAGTTCTCGGTGTTCGCCGAGCGCGGTGACGAGTTCGATCTGGTCGTGCGCGGCCAGGCGGAGGGGCTGTATACGGCGCCCCGCTTCGTCGCCAAGGACAGCGCCGGCAAGGTCCTGCAGGAAAAGGCGTGGGGCGATGGTGTCAAGCTCGGCCACGACGGCGCGCTCGATCATCTCGTGGCGACCCTGCGCACCGATTTCGCCGAGCACCGCCTGGTTGGCGTCGGTCATCGCGTGGTGCATGGTGGTGCCCAGTACACGCAGCCGGTGCGCGTCGACGCAACGATCCTGTCGGCCCTCGAAAAATACATACCGCTCGCCCCGTTGCACCAACCGCACAACCTGGCCCCGATCCGTTTGCTGCTCGAGCGCTCGCCCCAGATGCCGCAAGTGGCGTGCTTCGACACGGCGTTTCACAGCACGTCGCCCGCGGTGGCACAGGCGTTCGCACTGCCCAGGGCGATCACCGACCGTGGCGTGCGCCGCTACGGTTTTCACGGTCTCTCGTACGAGTACATCGCGAGCGTGCTGCCACAGCACGACCCGCGCGCGGCGCGCGGCAGAACCGTGGTTCTCCATCTCGGCAACGGTTCCAGCATGTGCGCAATTCTGGACGGACGCAGCGTCGCCAGCACGATGGGCTTCACGGCGGTCGACGGCCTGCCGATGGGCACGCGCTGCGGCAGCCTCGATCCCGGCGTGATCCTTTACCTGATGGACGAGATGAAGTTGGACGCGCGTGCCATTGAAAAACTGGTCTACCAACAGTCCGGGCTGCTGGGCATGTCTGGCATTTCCAGCGACATGCGCACGCTGGAGGCCAGTGCCGCACCGGAAGCAAAGGCCGCGATCGACGTCTTCGTCTACCGCATCGGCCGCGAGATCGGTTCGCTGGCGGCGGCCTTGGGTGGCCTCGACGCGCTCGTGTTCACCGGCGGCATCGGCGAGAATAGCCGCTCGCTGCGCACGCGAGTCTGCCACGATGCCGCGTGGCTGGGCCTCGATCTCGACGCGACCGCCAATGAAAGCAACGGGCCGCGCATCAGTACCGCGGCAAGTCGCGTCGCCGCGTATGCGATCCCGACCAATGAAGAGCTGATGATCGCGCGCCATACCCGCCGCCGGCTCGACGAAAAATGAAAGCAACCTGAACATGACCATGGAAATTCCCCGCCCCGTGCTGAAGGGCAGCAAGGCCCTGGTCGTCGGCGTGGCCAACGAACATTCGATCGCCTATGGCTGCGCCAAGGCGTTTCGCGAACTCGGCGCCGACGTCGCCATCACCTACCTCAACGAAAAGGCGCGTCCCTTTGTCGAGCCGCTGGCGCGGTCACTGGAGGCGCCGCTGTTCCTGCCGCTGGACGTGAGCGTGGACGGCGAACTGGAAGCCGTATTCGCCGCAATCGCCAGGGATTGGGGCCGGCTCGATATCCTCGTGCACTCGATCGCGTTCGCGCCGAAGGCCGATCTGCAGGGTGGCCTCCTCAATTGCTCGGCTGACGGCTTTGCCAAGGCGATGGATGTGTCGTGCCACTCGTTCGTGCGGATGGCGCGCCTGGCCGCGCCGCTGATGACGAATGGCGGGACGATGATGGCGATGAGCTATCATGGCGCAGCCAAGGTGATTCCCACCTATAGTGTCATGGGCCCCGTCAAAGCCGCGCTCGAAGCGTGCTGCCGCTACCTCGCGTACGAGTTGGGTGGCAAGGGCATCCGCGTGCATGCGATATCGCCGGGTCCGCTCAAGACGCGAGCCGCTTCAGGTCTCAAGGACTTCGACCTCCTGCTCACCGAGGTCGAGCAGCGCGCGCCGATCGGCGAACTGGTTGATATCATGGACGTCGGGTTCACCTGCGCGTACCTTGCAACCCCGTACGCGCGGCGGCTGTCCGGCGAGACGTTGTACGTCGACGGCGGCGTCAACATCATGGCGTGACCGTGCTCGAAGCACGGGCCACACGCCGAACACTGGATGAAACACGGGGGCAGCACGATGGAAGGGCTACACATTTCGAGCATTGCGCGAGGTCACTGCAGCCGACGCTTTGACCGCGTGCGCTGGAAGACGAGGGCGTCGATGCCCGCCGCCGGCCCTGGTGTCGCGGCGGCAGTGTTCGCAGTGGTCGCTCTGGTGTCTGCGCCGGCGGCGCATGCGTCGTTCCTGCCGCCCGCGCTGATGGACACGGCATCGTGGTACCTGGCGTGGTTCATCATCGTCTTCGTCCCCATCGGTGGCATCCTGCTCTTCTGGATGGTGCACGTGCTGCCGGAGAAGATCGCGCACAAGCGCCACCATCCGCAGCGGGACGCGATCCACACGCTGTGCCTGCTGTCGCTGGTGTTCGGCGGCCTGCTGTGGCCGATCGCGTGGCTGTGGGCGTACGTGAAGCCGGTGACCTACCGGGCCGCCTACGGCACCGACAAGCACGAGGACTATTTTCACGAGATGGGTGCGAAAGCCAAGGCAGGCAAACTGCCGGAGTATGAGCTGTCGCACCTGCGCGAGGAACTCGATGCGATGGCCGCCAGGGGATCGCTGTCCGCAGAGCTCAAAGTATTGCGCAAGGATCTCGCCGCAGCCACCCCGGCCTCCGCCCCGCAGACCGTACCCGTTGGCGGCACCCCGAGCGGAGCGGGCGCCTGATGGAAGCCATCCTCCTTGCGATCTACTCGTTCTTTGTCTGGCTGATCTTCATCAAGTTCAAGTGGCTGCCGTGGAACACGGCGACCCAGGTCATCGTCGTCATCATCCCGGTGGTGGCACTGACCGGACTGATCCTGACCCTCAACGTCGTTGCGCCGTCGTCGCCCGACGTTCGCGTCATCAAGTACGTCGTGCAGGTGATCCCGCAGGTACGGGGCCGCGTGATCGAGGTGCCGGTCGAGCCCAATCGGCTGGTACAGAAAGGCGAACTGCTGTTCCGCATCGACCCGACCCAGTATCAGAACGATCTCAACGTCGCCAAGGCGAAGCTGGCTGCCGACCAGGCCAAGTTTGCGCAGGCGGGTGCCGGCGTGGTGGACGCGTCGGCCGGCGCGCGGCAGTTGGAGGAGCAGCTGAAATCCGCCAGCGGCCAAGTCGCGGCGCTGCAGCCGCGTCTCGATCTCGCGCGGCTGCGCGTCCGGCAGAACCGGGAACTGGTGGCGACCGGTGCCGGCGACAAGTTCGCGCTCGAGCAGGCCGAAGCCAACGTCATCGAGCTGCAGGGCCAGATCGCGACGGCCACGGCGAACGAGGCCCAGGTCACGCAAAAGCTCTCCGGGCAGGTGAACGGCGAGCAGGCTTCGGTGGCCGCGGCGCGCGCGCAGCTTGCGACTGCCAAGGCCCAGGTCGACCTGAGTCGCGCCGACCTTGCCAACGCGCAGTGGAACCTCGACCAGACCTCCGTCTACGCGCCGACCAGCGGCTATGCGATCAACGTGCAGTTGCGGCCCGGGTCCTTCGTGACGGCGTTCCCGGTCGCGCCCGCCATCAGTTTCGTCGAGGAGGAATACCAGGTCATCGCGCTGTACGCGCAGAACGAATTGCGCCTGGTCGAACCCGGCAACGAGGCGGAGTTCACGCTCAAGACCTATCCGGGCCAGGTCATCAAGGCCAAGGTGGATTCGATCGTCTGGGCGCAGGGCCAGGGGCAGGTCGCGCAATCGGGGGTGGTGCCGCAGACGGGTGCCTTTCCGCAAGTGCCGGGTCGCTTCCCCGTCAAGCTCGAGGTCGCCGAGAAGGACCGCAATCTGTTCCTGGCCGCGGGCGCGGACGGCGCCGGCGCCATCTACACCAAGCATGTGCTTGCTATCCACATCCTGCGGATGGTGATCCTGCGCGTCGGTTCGATCACCGATTACCTTGTGCTCAAGTTGCATTGATGCGCACACGTCGCACTTGCCGATGGATCCTCACGGTGGCGCTCGCGGCGGCGGTGGGGGGCTGCGCGCTCAATCCGCCGCCTACCACCAGCGAGCTGCAGAAGGATGCGCTGCCGCATACGGTGGTGCCGGCGGCATGGAAGGCGGCGGGCGGCGCAACGGTACCTGTGGCCGACCGCTGGCTGGCCACGTTCAACGATCCAGCGCTGTCGGCGCTCGTCGACGAAGCGCTGCTCTATAACGCGGACCTGCAGGTGGGCGCGGCACGCGTGGAGCAGGCATCGGGGTACGTCGCGGTGGCGAGCGGCTCGCTCTGGCCGTCGGTGGGCTTGGCGGCCACGCAGAGCGGCAAGTCCGGCGGCGGCGGCGGCCTGAATGCGGTATTCCTGAACGCGTCCCTGGAACTCGACGTCTGGGGCCGCTTGCGTTACGGCGAGGCCGCGGCCGAGGCGCAATCTGCGGCGGTGCAGGCTGACTATGCGTATGCCCGCCAGTCGCTCGCGGCGATGGTGGCCAAGAGCTGGTTCATCGCCATCGAAGCGGGGATGCAGCGCGTGATCGTCGTCGAGGCGCTGCGCGCGTCCGAGTCGCTGTCGAAGCTTGCGCAGGAACGGTTGCGCATCGGCAATGGCAACGAGCAGGCCGTGGCGCAAGCGCGCGCCAACGTCGGCACCTATCGCGACACCTTGCGCCAGGTCGAGCTCGCGCGCGAGCAGGCCTTGCGTGCGCTCGAACTGCTGCTCGGACGCTACCCCTCGGCGGAGATCGCGGTGGCGCAGCAACTGACCGCGGTGCCCGCCCCCGTTTCCGTCGGCGTGCCCTCGGAGTTGCTCGAGCGCCGACCGGATGTGATTGCCGCCGAGCGCCGGGTCGCCGCTGCATTCAATCGGATCGGCGAAGCGAAGGCCGCGCAGTTGCCGCGCATCAGCCTGTCCGCCGGCGCCAGCTACCTCACGAGCGATGTCTTCCTGTTGCAGGATCGGAGCAATCCGGCATTCAGCTTCGGCGCCAACCTGCTGGCACCGATTTACCAGGGCGGGGCGCTGCGGGCGCAGGTCGACATCCGCACTGCCGAGCAGAAAGAGGCCGTCGCGAACTACGCCCGCATCGCACAACGTTCTTTTGGCGAAGTCGAGAATGCGCTGGCCGCCGAGAACGCGTTGCGTGATCGCGACGCCATCCTCGGTGCGAACATCATCGACAACGCGCGCGCCCTCGAACTCGTGCAAATCCAGTATCGCGTCGGCAGCACCGACCTGCGCGCGGTCGAGCAGAACCAGTTGGCACTGTATTCCGCCCGCATGGCGCTGCTGCGCGTGCAGACCGAGCGATTGGCGCAACGCATCAACCTGTACCTCGCGTTGGGCGGCGGCTTCGATACACCGGCGGCACCCGCCGTGGCGGCGCAATGACAACGAAGGAGGTGGCGATGAACAGGAAGAGTGCAAAGACTAAGGACGAATCCAAGTCCAAGGCAGCCAAGGGCCAGGCCAGCGCCACCAAGGCGGATGCAAAATCGCGCGACGATGCCAAGGCCGACAGCAAGCTCTCCGGCAAGGACTACGACCGCGCGATGAAGAAGCTCCACGTCGAGCTGGTGAAGCTCCAGCAATGGGTCGTCCACAAGGGGCTCAAGGTCTGCATCGTTTTCGAAGGTCGCGATGGCGCCGGCAAGGGCGGCACGATCAAGGCGATTACCGAGCGCGTCAGCCCGCGCGTGTTCCGGGTCGTCGCGCTGCCCGCGCCGACCGAGCGCGAGAAGTCGCAGATGTATATCCAGCGCTATCTGCCCCACTTTCCCGCTGCCGGCGAGGTGGTCATCTTCGATCGCAGCTGGTACAACCGCGCCGGCGTCGAGCGCGTGATGGGCTTTTGCGCGCCGGAGCAGGTGGAAGGATTCCTGCAAGTGGCACCGATGTTCGAGAAGCTGATGGTCAAGTCCGGCATCATCCTGCTCAAGTACTGGCTCGAAGTGAGCCCGGAGGAGCAGACCCGACGACTCAAGGCGCGCGTCGACGATGGCCGCAAGACATGGAAGCTGTCGCCGATGGATGTCAAGTCCTACAATCGCTGGGACGACTACACGAAGGCGCGCGACGCGATGTTCGCGGCGACCGATTCGTCATGGGCGCCGTGGTACGTCGCCCGCTCGGAAGACAAGCAGAAGGTGCGCCTCAATGTGATCAGCCACCTGCTGGCGCACGTGCCCTATAAGGAGATCCCGGCGCCCAAGGTCAAGCTGCCCCACCGCAAGGTTGGCAAGGTCAAATCCGCCGACTATCCGTTCAAATACATTCCCGAAACGTATTGACCCGCGGGGCCGCGCAGCCGCGCGCCAGTCAGCAGTCTGGAAGGAGAACACCATGACCGACAAGCAAAAGAGCGTACAGGTCGAATACTGGGCCAGGAAATTCGACGATATCGACCGCGAGATCGCGCGGCTGGCGACGATGTGCAACGTGCGCATCCTTGACGCGGGCGTCATCGAGCGGGTGCTGCACAACGACGCGTCGGTGTGCGGCACGCAGAACAAGATTGCCTTCGACAAGATGCGATCGCTGCTGATGATGCATTACTCGGTGCGCGACAGTGCAATCGACGTCCTTGGCGTGGAGAATACCCGCGTCCTGGTCGAGACGATCGTCACCTCGCTGCGCGAAAAAATGGGCGAGCGGCTTGGCAATATCACGCCCGGCTGACGCGGACTCGTCCTGCGATCCAATGCTGGAGCCCTGCATGCTGCAAGCCAGCTTGATGACGGACGATGGACTCCGGCGGCGCTGACCGCGACGTCACCGTGCGGGACGGGCGTGTCGTGCACATCCGCACCGCCCGCCCGTCGGACGAGGAGGAGATGCTGCAGGCATTCCACCGCCTGAGCAAGGATGCCCGCTACATGCGGTTCATGCGCTTCGTCAATGAACCCAACAGGGAGCGCATGCGGGAAGTGCTTGCTTCGTTTCCGGACGGCGGTGGCAGCGTCGTGGCGACCATCCCGGCGGCGGACGGAATCGACGTTGTCGGTGGCGCGACCTATCTCGTCGGCAAGGACCGGTCCTCCTGTGAGTTCGCGATCACCGTTGCCACCGAATTCTGCGGCGTTGGGCTGGCGCGCATTTTGATGACGGCGCTCATCGCCGAGGCCAGGGCGCATGGGCTGAGCGAAATGGACGGCTTTGTGCTCGCCGTGAACCAGCCGATGCTGCGCCTGGCACGAAGCCTCGGGTTCACCGTCACGTCCGACCCCGAGGACGGGACGGTTCGCATCTGCCGCCTGCGCCTTAGCGATGCCTGAACCGGTTGCTGCGGTGATGCGCGGTTGTGGCCGTCCCGCAACGTCCACGGGGGATCACGATGCTTGAAACGAACCTGACCACGGCGCCGGTCCGCGAACCGGTGTTGAGTCCTGTGGACCGCATATCGGAGCTGCTCTTCGGCCTCTTCATGGCGCTCACCTTCGTTGGCGCGATCTCCGTGACGGACGGGGGGCGCGGGCAGATCCAGTCGATGTTCGTCGCTGCTCTCGGCTGCAATCTGGCGTGGGGCCTCGTCGATGCGGTCATGTACCTGGTGCGCACGATCACCGACCGCGGCCGGCTTCTCACGCTGATCCACGCGGTGCGGTCCGCGACGGATGCGGAGGCTGGCCGCGCGCTCATCGCGCGTTCGCTGTCGAAGGTTGCAGCGGGCCTGGTGTCCGCGACCGAACTCGAGGCCATGCGCGGGCGTATCGTCGCGCTAGCCGCGCTGCCGGCGCGGCCGCAGCTCAACCGGCACGACCTGCTCGCGGCGCTGGCAATTTTCCTGATCGTCGTCGCCTCGACGTTTCCGGTCGTGTTGCCCTTCCTGTTCATTCAGGATGTCGGCGCCGCCAAGAACACCTCGCGCGCCATTGCGCTGGCCATGCTGTTCGGCGGCGGACTCGCCCTTGGGCGCTACGCGGGCTACGGCAGCTGGAAGGTCGGGCTCATGATGGCGGGGCTGGGCACGGTACTCGTGGTCACGATCAACGCGCTAGGCGGATGACGATGAATGAGGCGGCGAGCGAACCCACCACCCCGGCGACGATGATCGCAGCGCGTTGGCGTCGAGTGAGGAGCTTCGTCGGGAGCAGGCTGGCGTGGGGCCGGCTGTACCGCGCGACCAGCTACCTCAAGTCCGCGTTGTGGACGGTTCCGCTCATCGCCATCGCGCTCGAGCTGATGGTGGCGCCGATGGTCCACGCGCTCGATACGTGGCAACGCTGGCACCTCGCGGCGTTCGCGCCGAGCGGCGCAACGGGGCTGTACCAGACGGTGATCACGCTGACGCTTTCATTTCTCGTGTTCACCTTCAGTTCGTTGCTGGTGGCGATCCAGGTGGCCGGCGGCCAGCTCACGTCCCGCATCATTGCCACGACACTGCTGCGCGATAACGTCGTCCGCTACAGCGTCGGCCTGTTCGTGTTCACGCTGGTGTTTGCCGTCGGTGCCCTCAACCGGCAAGTTGAGACGGTGCATCAGCTGGTCGCATTTGTCACCGGAATTCTCGGTGTTGCGTGCATCGCCAATTTCCTGTTCCTGATCGATTACGCGGCGCGTCTGCTGCGGCCGGTCAGCGTCGTCGCCAAGGTCGGCAACTCGGGCATGGCGATCATCAACGCCGTCTATCCCGATCCGGCGGCCGCGCTGCCGCTGGAGGAAGCTGCACTGCACGATCAGCCCTTGATGTCCAGTCGCATCGTGGAGCACCTGGGTGGGTCGGAAATCGTGCTCGCCGTCGACATTCCCACGCTGGTGGGGCTGGCGCGACTGCACGGCGGCATGATCGAGTTCCTGCCGCAGGTCGGGGATTTCGTCGCCACGGGGGATCCGCAGTTCATGCTCTACGGTGGCGCGATGGCGATCGATGACCGCACGTTGCTGTCGACGGTGGCCTTCGGCCCCGAACGCACGCTCGAGCAGGATCCGATGTTCGCGTTCCGAATCATTGTCGACATCGCGCTGAAGGCCCTGTCGCCGGCGATCAACGACCCGACGACCGCCGTGGTTGCTTTGGATCAGGTGCATCGATTGCTGCGCGTGGTGGGCCAGCGGAAGTTGCGCGGCGAGGTGATCGTTGATGACGGCGGCCAGCCGCGCGTCATCTTCCGCACGCCCAACTGGGAGCACTACGTCCAGGTCTCGTGCAGTGAAATTCGCGCCTGCGGCGCCAACAACCTGCAGATTGCACGCCGCATGCGCGCAATGCTCGTGAACCTCCGCGGCACGCTGCCGGAGCACCGGCGTCCCGCGCTGGAAACGGAACTCGGCTTGCTGGACTGGGCCATCGAAACGCACTTCAGCCGGCCCGAGGAACTTGCGCTGGCCCGCATCCCCGATATGCAGGGACTGGGTGGATCCTCGGGTGCGCGCCTGGCAAACCCCGGCTACGCACTTGTCAACGACGCCATCGGAATCGCAAATCGTGACAGCCCACGCCAATCCCATCCATAGCGCGGCGGAGGCGCTCCAGCGCCTGAAAGACGGCAACGCACGCTTTGTCAGCGGCCACGCGCGGTTTCCGACCTTGCAGAAGGACGTCCTGGCGGAACTTGCCAAGGGGCAGCAGCCCTATGCCACCGTGCTTGGATGCAGCGATAGCCGGGTACCGCCGGAGCTCCTGTTCGATGCCGGATTCGGCGAGCTCTTCGTCGTGCGCGTCGCAGGCAACGTCCTCGGTTCGGCGATCAACGGTACGCTGCAGTATGCGGGCACGCACCTGCGCACGCCGCTGTTCGTGGTCCTGGGGCATGAGGGATGCGGGGCCGTGGAAGCTGCGATCGCCGAGCGGTTCCATGGCGCGAACCATCGCAGCCGCATCGCCTTGCTGCTGGAAAATATCGTGCCCGCGTTGGACCATCTCGACCCTGCGTTGCCCCCTGCCGTGCTGCTGAGCGCGGCCGTCGAAGCCAACGTGCGTCGCACCGTTCGGACCGTGCTCGACTCACCCGAGGTGAAGTACCGCGAAGGCCACGATGAACTGCTGCTCGTAGGCGCCGTCTACGATCTCGCCACGGGCCGTGTGCGGTTCCTGGCGTAGCGCATAGTGTGAATCAACCGATGACCCCAAACGTCCACGGCATCGTCGTGCCAGAGCGCCAGCTGAAGCCAAACCCCGATCAGCGCGCTGGGCGAGTGAAGGCCATGTGCACCGCTGCCATGGTGCTTGCAGCGGCGATCACCACGGCGGTCCATGCCGACAATCCGGTGCCCAATGCGCGCCCCGCCCGTGCTGCCGAAACACCACCCTGGGAGTTTTCGATCACCGCCTATCCAACGTCAGTGCGCGGCGACGAGAACTACACGTCGTTCATCGCGATCGCAGATCGAGGCGCCCTGCATTTCGAGGCACGCGTCAACTACGAATCGATCGGTGCGCGCTCGGCGTTCGTGGGTTGGACCTTCGATGGTGGCGAGGATGTCACGTGGTCGTTGACGCCACTGCTCGGCGGCGCGTGGGGCACGACGAAGGCCTTCGTGCCCGGGCTGGAGGCCACCGTGGCCTGGCGAGCCCTCGATGTCTATGTCGAAGCCGAGTATGTCTATACGGGCGAAGGCGCGGATCGCTACCTCTATGCGTGGAGCGAACTGGGCTTCCGGCCGGTGGAGTGGCTGCGCATTGGTGTGTCCAGCCAACGTACCCGGATCTATGGAGGCGACCGCGGGTTCGAAGTCGGGCCCTTCGGCCAGGTGACCTTCGGCCCCGTCACCGTCGGCGCATTCTGGTTCAACCCCGGGTCCAGCGACCAGGTGGTCGTGGGCACCATCGGTGCCTCGTTCTGACGTCGCGAGAGGATGACAATGAATCAACAACCCCACGCCCACGCGGCTGACGGGTCCGGCCCGCCTGCGTTGCGCTTCGACATGGTTGCCGGTCTCACGGCCGCGGCCGTCGTGCTGCCCAAGGCCATGGCCTATGCGACGGTGGCCGGGCTGCCCGTGGCCGTCGGTCTTTACACGGCCTTCATCCCGATGGCGATCTACGCGCTGCTGGGTACGTCGCGCGTGTTGAGCGTCAGTTCCACGACCACGCTGGCGATCCTCGCGGGTACGCAACTCGGGCTCGTGGTGCCGGATGGCGACCCCACCAAGCTCGTTACCGCGACGGCCACGCTGGTCGCGCTGGTCGGCGCGATGCTGCTGGTGGCACGGCTGCTGCGTCTGGGATTCGTCGCCAATTTCATCTCCGCGCCGGTGTTGACCGGCTTCAAGGCGGGAATCGGCCTGGTGATCGTGCTGGACCAGGTGCCGAAACTGCTGGGCATCCACATCACCAAGCAGGGATTCTTTCTCGATGTGTTGAGCGTTGCACACCATGTTCCCGAGACCTCGCTGCTGACGCTTGCGGTGGCGGTGGCCACGTTCATCGTGCTGATCGGCATGGAGCGCCTGTGGCCGCATTCGCCGGCACCGCTGGTCGCGGTGGGTGGCGGTATCGCCGCGTCGTGGTATTTCGGCCTACAGGCACTGGGCGTGTCGACGGTCGGGTTGATCCCACAGGGATTTCCATCGCTCACGCTGCCGAGCCTTGATCTGGCCATGCAACTGGTGCCGGGGGCCCTTGGCATCGCATTGATGAGCTTCACCGAAACGAT
>JANNKR010000064.1:0-2006 GCA_031396395.1 Betaproteobacteria bacterium | reverse complement strand
GTGGCATTGGCGCACCGCAGCCGGCTTCGTCGACAAAATTCTCAAGGGCGCAAAGCCCGCCGATATCCCGGTGGAACAGCCAACCAAGTTCGAGCTCGTGATCAACCTCAAGACCGCCAAGGCGCTTGGCCTGACCATTCCGCAATCCGTGCTGCAGCGCGCGGACGAGGTGATTCAGTGATGGATCGACGCACTCTTTGGAGAATCGGTATGTCTCCGCGGGCTAACCGAGAATGAAACACCTGCCTGCTTTGCGCGTACAAGGCCCCGAATCTGCTGACTGTACAGTGGGCCCGGGCTCGGCCTGAGGTTCGTGGTACGCCCATTGACGCGGGGCGGATTGAAACACGTTGAACCACTGAAAAGGAGAACCCGTCATGCGTATATCCAAGGATCATATTCCTGCGAAGATCAACGTCCCTGGCGCCATCGCGCGTGTCGCCACCGACTTCGGGGACGCGACCGGTTTCGGCACGATGGGAGGCGAATACTTCTCCCTGGGCGCCGGCACTGACATCGCGCCGCTCCTGAAAGGTCTCGAGGACGACGCCTGCCACGCGCCGCACTGGGGCTACATGCTGTCCGGGGAGCTCGTGGTGACGTACACGAACGGTGACGTCGACACGTGCAAGGAGAACGATCTCTTTTACTGGCCACCCGGCCACAGCGTGCGGGCGGTCAAAGACTCCGAAGTCATTCTGTTCAGCCCGCAGCGCGAGCACGCCCTTGCCATGGACCACATGCTGAACGCAATGAAGGGCTGAGCGGGTTCTGCGCAGGCAGGTGTGCTCAGCTAAAGACGCTTGCTACGTGGGGAGTGTCCCGGCACATGGCTCTCGCGGCTCGCCAAGCCCCCGCAGCGCAACGCGGTTGGCGCTCGCAACACATGCGGGTAAGACCGACCTCGCTCGTCCGCTGCTCTTCGCACAGGCTCACCATGCCGCAATTACTACGGATAGGAGATTCAACCGCGCGAACTTGAATGTGGAGGAGCCGCTCGGTCGAGTCAAGCGTCCACTTTCGGTGGCAACGGGCACGCGCGAAGCCGTGGGCCAGGATGCCGCAGTCGAGATAGCGGCGGAACTCTTGCTCGACGTGGACGGGGACCGAATCACCGTCGCCGTCGCGGACCAGCGCTATCTTACTTCCTGCTGCCGACCTCCGTCGTCGTGCGCGACGTGACGTAGCGGCCGGCGGTCACGGCCTAGGGCCTTCGCGCCGCAAGGAATCCGCTGACGCCGGACCAGAACGCGTCCGGCAGGCTCAATGTGTTGTGGTCGGTCGCGGCAACGACGAGCCAGGACTTCGGTCCGGCCCACGCTTCATAGAGTGCCTGTGATCGCTCGCGCGGGATGATCGAATCGCCATCCGCGACGATCGCCAGCATGGGCACGGCGATGCGCCGCGCGTCGGCCTCCGAATCGAAACGGTGCCGCAGCAACAGCGACACCGGCAGCCACGGGTAATGGGTGCGGCCCAGCGCGACGAGGCTGTCGTAGGGCGAGACCAGGATCACCCCGGCGAGCGGCCGCGCGGCCGCCAACTGCACCGCCACGCCGGTACCGAGGCTGCGGCCGAACGCAACGATCCGTCGTGCATCCACGTCGGGCAGGGCCGCCAGCGTGTCGAAAATGACCAGCGCATCGGCGACCAGTGCCGCCTCGCCCGGCGCACCTTCGCTCGTTCCATAGCCGCGATAGTTGATGGCGACGATCGTCCAGTCGCGCGGCCAGCGCGGATCGACGAGCGTGCGCGACACCTCCTCGGCGTTGCCCCCGAAATACACCACCGCTGGCGCCGGCGTTGCGTTCGCCACGCGCATCCACCCGCGCAGCCGGACGCCGTCGGGCGCGACGATCTCGAGCGGTTTCGCCTCCGCCGGCAGGTGCGCACTCGCAACGTCGGGCTGGGGGAAAAAGATCAGCCGGTCCTGCGCGAACCACGCGGTTGCGGGCACGCCCAGCAGGAGGGCGGCGACGATGACGATCCATTCCATCGGCTTGCGG
>JANNKR010000029.1:0-6392 GCA_031396395.1 Betaproteobacteria bacterium | reverse complement strand
GATCCGGCGACAAGATCCATGTTCCGTAGGCGAGGCTTCAGCCTCGCAACTACGCGAGGCTGAAGCCTCGCCTACCGTGGCCTACCGTGGCCTACCGTGGCCTACCGTGGCCTACGGCGTCGCCTGCCGCGCAGCGAATGGCCGACGCTCAGATGCCGCGTTCCTTCCGCCACACCTCGAAGGCCGCGCGCGTCTCCGCATTGGGCGGATAGGTACCGGCAAGGATGGCGCCGGCCTGCACGCGTTCGAGGATGAACATCTCCATCTTTTCCTGCTCGACCGCGTGCTCGGCCACTTCGTCCACCACGTGCTGCGGGATCACGACCACGCCTTCGTCGTCGCCGACGATGATGTCACCGGGATACACCGGCACGCCGCCGCAGCCGATGGGCACGTTCTGGTCGATCGCGTGGTGATGCAGCAGGTTGAGCGGCGCGCTGCCGCCGGCGCAGTACACGGGGAAGTCCATCTCCGCGATAGCGCCGCTGTCGCGCACCGGGCCATCGGAGACGAGGCCGGCGGCGCCGCGCACCATGAGCCGCGTGGTCAGGATCTGTCCACCGGAGGCAACGCGCGTCTCGCCGCGGCAATCGAGCACCAGCACATGCCCCGGCGGCACGCTTTCGATCGCCTTGCGTTGCGGATGGTTGGGATTGTCGAAGGCGCTGATCTGGTCCAGATCCTCACGCGACGGGATGTTGCGCATCGTGAACGCGGGTCCGACGAGATTGCCGCCGGATGGGGACGTCAACTGCGCGATGCCCTGAATGAAGACGTTGCGAAAGCCCCGCTTGAAGAGCTGCGTGCACAGCGTGGCCGTGCTGACATGGCGCAGTCGTTCGCGGGTTGCGGGAGCGAGTTCGTTCATTTGACTGTCCTGTAGGTCTGAAGTGTTGGCGTTTGCCGTCGCGTGCGAAGCCGGACCGCGTCAGTGGATCTCGGGATCGGGCGTTTGCGCGCCCGCTTCAAGAAAATCGAAATCGCAGCCTTCGTTGGCCTGCGTGACGTGCTTCAGGTACAGCGTGCCGAAGCCGCGCGTGTAGTGCGGTGGCGGCGCGACCCATGCGGCGCGGCGGCGGGCGAGTTCGGCGTCGTCCACCTTCAGGTTGAGCGTGCGGGCAGGCACGTCAAGTTCGATGATGTCGCCGTCCTGGACGAAGGCCAAGGGGCCACCGACGTGCGATTCGGGTGCGACGTGCAGCACGCAGGCGCCGTAGCTGGTGCCGCTCATCCGCGCATCCGAAATGCGGAGCATGTCGCGCACGCCCTGTTGCAGCAGTTTCTTCGGAATGGGCAGCTGTCCCCATTCCGGCAGGCCGGGTGCCCCCTGCGGGCCAGCGCTTTGCAGGACCAGCACGCTGTCCTTGTCGACGACGAGCGCAGGATCATCGATGCGCGCCGCCATGTCGTTGTAGTTGCGGAATACCACGGCGGGTCCCGCATGACGCATCAGGTGCGGTTCCATCGCGGCGGGCTTGATCACGGCGCCATCGGGGGCAAGGTTGCCGTGCAGGACGGCCAGTCCATCGTGCGCGACCAGAGGATGGTCGCGCGTGCGGATCACGTCGTCGTTGTAGACCGTCGCGCCGGCAATGTTGTCGCCGAGCGTACGGCCATTGACCGTCAGCGCGGACGCATCGATGAGGTCGGGCAGCCGCGACAGCATGCCGCGCAGGCCACCCGCGTAGAATAAATCCTCCATCAGGTACTTGCCCGACGGCCGGATGTTGGCCAGCACCGGCGTGCGCCGCGCCAGCGCATCGAAACGGGCGAGGTCCAGTGGCACGCCCGCGCGCCGGGCGATCGCGATCAGGTGCACGATGGCGTTGGTCGAGCCGCCAAGCGCCAGCACGGTGGTGACGGCGTTGTCGATGGCGCGCGCATCGACGATATCGCGGATCAGCAAGTCCTCCCAGACCATCTCGACGATGCGCTTGCCCGACAGCGTGGCCATCTGGGCGTGCCGCGAGTCGGGCGCGGGGATCGAGGTCGCGCCCGGCAACGTGAGGCCCATCGCTTCGGCGGCACCGGTCATCGTCGACGCGGTGCCCATCGTCATGCAGTGGCCCGGCGAGCGCGCGATGCCGTCCTCCACGCCCCGCCAATCCTCTTCGGTGATGTTGCCGGCACGCAGTTCAGCCCAGTACTTCCACGTGTCGCTGCCGCTACCAAGGAAATTGCCGCGGAAATCACCGCGCAACATGGGACCTGCGGGCACGAAGATCGCAGGCAGGTTCATCGAGAGGGCACCCATCACCAGCGCAGGCGTCGTCTTGTCGCAGCCGCCCATCAGCACGCAGCCGTCCGCGGGATAACTGCGCAGCAGTTCCTCCGTCTCCATCGCCAGCAGGTTGCGGTAGAGCATGGTCGTGGGCTTCTGGAACGGCTCGGCCAGCGAAATCGCCGGCATCTCGATCGGGAAGCCACCCGCCTGCCAGATGCCGCGCTTGACCTCCTCGGCGCGCTGGCGGAAGTGGCTGTGGCACGGGTTGATGTCGCTCCAGGTGTTGATGATCGCGATGACCGGCTTGCCCTGATAGTCGGAGCGGTGGTAGCCCATCTGCGCGGTGCGCGACCGGTGACCGAATGAGCGAAGATCGTTCACGCCGTACCACCGGTGACTGCGCAGTTGTTCGGGAGTCTTGCGGGGTTTGTTGCCCATGGCTTGTCCTGAGTTGCAATTCAAATCCGATCCCGTGTGCTCTTCCGGGACGGTGCGGGACTATGACAGATCGCCCGGGACGCCACCGACGGCGCCGTCAAAAAAACCAGGGACAGACCACGTTTTTGACACGGCTAAAACGTGGTCTGTCCCTGATTATTCTGTGCGGCGTCGTCCGCGCCGCCACATGCGCCACAGCACGAACGGAATCCCGATGATCGACAGCATGCCCCAAATGCCCCCGGCGTAGTCGGAGGGCCGCAGGATGTGCGGCAGGAGGTCGGGGTCGCGCAAGGCAGCAGGGAAGGGGCGCGGCGGCACGGGAACGATCTGCACCAGCGCGGGATCATTGGGAATGCGGCTTTTGTATTCCCAGGTGGTGATCGCAGGCGCGTCGCCAAAGGCGCGGCTCGAGGGGAACTGCGGAAAGCGCAGGAAGGCGAGCGCATCCAGGTCTTCCCGCAGCATCCGCGCCAATACGCCATCGTCCGCCGATGCCTGGCCGCGCGTCATTGCCATCAGGCTGCCGAAGATTTCCTCCAGCGACGCGGCGGGCATGAGGCGCGTCTGGTCGGTGCGCAGGTAGTCGAAGGCCAGCTTGGCCTTGCCGATCGACAGTTCCTTGATCGCGATGAACGGAAAACCGGCCCATGCCAGCAGACGGCTCGACGCGCCCCGCGCCGGCACCGGCCAGCCCAATGCGCGCAACGTGTCGACGCTGATGCTCGCGCAGTTCTCGTTGGGATGGTAGTACTCGAGTTGATGCCGGTAGAACTGATTGAACACCCGGTTCAACGCCGCCTGCACCAGCGCGGCGGCGCGGTCGTCACGCAGCACCGCCACCACCATGGTGGTGGGCCGGTACCAGCCCTGTCCGCTGTTGAGATCGGCAAGGTAGTTGTCGAGCGGCAGCGGGGCGGCAATGATGCCCTTTTCGCTTTCGACATCGAGCGAATAGAAATTGTTGACGAGCCAGTTGCCGATGCTGCCGTCGGCCTGCACGCGCCCCGTGACCAGGGCGAAATGCCCGCCTTGCGCCTCGTCGTCGTCGCCCTGCGCGCCGTTGACCATGAAGCCCAGCACTGGCCGCCCCACCCACGCGGCGCGGTCGCGTTCATTGCCACTGGCGCGTTCCCACAGCGTAGACGCGTGGTACGGGCTCTCGGCGCCACCGCGCGGCACTTCGCGCATCAGCGCGCGCAACGCCTGGGCATCGCTGGGCGCGGATGGCAACGCGTGTGGTGGCGGCGCGGCGGGACCGAGGCCCCAGCCTTCAGGCCAGAACGCGCGGGCAACGAAACCGTCGGCGCCCATGGTGCCGCGCACCGTCAGCACAAGATCGCGAAAGAAGGCGATGGATGACGCGTCGAAATAGGAACGATTGAGCGGGATTTTTGCGATCGGGCGAAACGGCACTGTTCCCCGCGGCGTGGCGAGCGTCCCAGGATCGGTGCCGATCGTGGCGTGGCGCAGGACTTCCGGCGCGGCGATCCACACCAGCGGCGGATACTCCAGCGCCGCGGACGGCGCACGGGTCGCTGCCCATTGGCGCACGTCATCAAACGCGTGCACTCCCAGAGTGAAGGACGCCATCGGCATGCCGGCCAGAGGCACGGCAATGGTCTCGTCACGGAAGTACCAGAGCGCCTGCCGGATGGTCGGACAATCGGTGCAGGTGCCGGTCGTGATCCGGAAATTTCTCGCCGGATAGAGGCCGAAAGCGCCATCACCGGTAGCGGGCTCGATCGGGGACGCGTAGACACTGTTGTTGGCGAACATGATGGTCAGCGCAATGATGGCAACGACTTCACGCCGCGCCGGCATCGGGCAGGGCGCGGGAGGCGGCATCAGAAGCATGCGCCGGATTATGGGGGTGAACGGTAATTGCGTCACGGTGCGCATGCAGTGCCCGTGCCGACACGCTCAAGCCATCCGCAGGCGCAACCGGTTGGACAGCACGTCGACGACGGTCACCAGTGCGATCATCGCGAACAATACGGTGGCTGCCTCATTGGTCTGGAAGAGCGAAAGGTGGAAGTAAAGCATCTGGCCCAGGCCGCCGGCGCCGACCACGCCCAGGATCGTTGCGGCGCGGATATTGTTCTCCCAGCGATAGAGCGTGTAGCTGGTCAACTGCGGCAGCGCTTGCGGCAGCGTCGAGTACCAGAAGGCGGCGGTGGCGCCGACGCCGTTGCGGCGTAGCGCGTCGTTGGCCTCGCGCGGGACGTTCTCGAGCGATTCGGCAAACAGTCGCCCGAGCACGCCGGTGGTGTGGAAAGCCAGCGCCAGCGTGCCGGCAAACGGCCCCAGCCCCGCCGCCACGACGATCATCGACGCCCAGACCAGTTCGGGAATCGCGCGAGCCACGTTGAGCACGCCGCGAGCCACGAATTTGGCCGGGGCGCCCCAGCGCCCTGCCGCAGGCAACGCCAGCGCCAGGCCGCCGATCACTGCGAGCAGCGTGCCCAGCACCGAGATCGCCAGCGTTTCCAGGGCCGCCCACCCGGTTCTGGCCAGGAATGGCGTATCCATCGCGGGCGGCACGAAACCCCGCGCGAATGCACCCATCTTGACCAATGCATCGAGTGAAAGAAGACTCCCCCAGTCGCCGGAGAGCGTCGCCACGCACGCCGCGAGAAAGAGCAGGAACGCGAGCGGGGCGACTACGGTGCGGGCCACGTTGTTCATGCGAGCCACCGCCGCAGCGTTCCACTGACCGTGTCGGCCACGAATACCAGCGCGACGAAGACCAGCAGCATCGTGAGTACTTCACCACCCGCCAGCATCTTCATCGACAGTTCCATCTGCTGGCCCAAGCCGCCGGCGCCGACGAAGCCCATCACGACCGACGCGCGGATCGCGCACTCCCAGCGATAGACGGTATACGACATGAGCTCGGGCAGGCATACCGGCAGCGTCCCGTAGAGGAACGCCTGTGTGCGTGAAGCGCCGTTGGTGAGCAGCGCGCGCGTGGCCTGCGTTTCGCCGGACTCCAGAATCTCGATGTAGACCTTGCCCAGCATGCCGCCGTAGGTCAGTGCAATGGCAACGACGCCGGCCGTGTCGCCCAGCCCGACCGCGCGCACGAACAACAGCGCCCAGACGATTTCCGGAATCGACCGCAGCATGATCAGAACTGAACGAATGGCAAGCCGCAAACCGGCGCACCACGCGCACATGCGCCCGCCGGCCAATGCCGAGACCGACAGCACCCGTGTTGCGAGCAGCGCAAACGGCGTGGCGATGATCACGGCCAGCGTGGTGCCGACCGTTGCGATCGCGATCGTCTTCCAGGTGGCAACCACCACCAGCTCGAGAAATGGCAAATCGACGCGCGGCGGAAAGAACGTGGCCAGAAACTGGCGCGTGGAGCGCAGGCTGGCCTCGCCCCACAGCGTGGCGGGATTGAATTCCCCGAGCCAGCCGAGGGGAATCAGCACCACGACGGCCACGACCGTCCACGCCATACGCGATCGCCATGCGGGATCGACGGGCGGTGCGGCGGTCAGTGCGTGCATGCCAGGGGTCAGAGACAGCGTGTCAGCTTGCGCCGGGCGTCGTCTGCCGTGGGCGGCGCCTGGAACGACAAGCCGAGCTCCGTGCCATACAGCTGCGACAGCAGGGCGTCGTCGACCGCCGCGCGCGGCAGGTCGAACAGCACCTTGCCGTCGCGCAGGCCGACCAGGCGCGGAAAGCGCGCCAGTGCCAGATCGACGGCGTGCAACGACAC
>JANNKR010000232.1:0-2837 GCA_031396395.1 Betaproteobacteria bacterium | reverse complement strand
GCCGTTGCCCCACTCGATCACGTTGAGATAGATCTCGAGGATGCGCTTCTTGGGCAGCAGGGTCTCGAGCATCACGGTGATCACCGCTTCCTCGGCCTTGCGCAGGTAACTGCGCGCCGGCGTCAGGAACAGGTTCTTCGCCAACTGCTGGGTGATCGTGGAACCGCCGGCCACCACGCGGCCTTTCTTCTGGTTCTTCTCCATGGCGAGCTGGATGCCGTCCCAGTCGAAGCCCTCGTGATCGACGAACTTCGCGTCCTCGGCCGCGATCATCGCGCGCTTCAGGTGCACCGCAATGCGATCGTAGGGAACCCACGTGTAGCGCAGGACCGCCTTGGGACTTTTCGCCCGCAGCTCGTCCATGCGATACGACATGAACGACGTCTGGCCCACGGGGTGATCGCGCCACCACAGGATGTGCGCCGCATACCAGCCCTGCAGCAGCAACAGCGCCAGAACCAGCGCGCCAAGAATCCACGCCACCCAGCGCACCGCGCCGCCACGTCGCGCGCGCATCATCAGCCCGGCGGCCGCAGCATGGCGAAGATGGACCGGGTGTCCGGGCGCACGCCGCGCCAGAGCGCGAAGCTCTCGGCCGCCTGCTCGATCAGCATGCCCAGGCCATCGGCATCCCGGGCGGCCCCCGCGGCACGCGCCCAGCGCAGGAACGCGGTGGGCGCGTCGGCGTAAATCATGTCGTAGGCAAACGCGCCCGGGCGAAACAGCCCCGGCGGCCACGGCAGGCTGGCCTCCCCCGCAAGACCGGCGCTGGTGGCGTTGATCACGACGTCGAAGTTCTGCCCGGCAAGCGCGGCAGGCGTCACCGACCGCAGCGGCCCACGCGGGGAAAACGTCGCGGCCAGCGCGTCGGCCTTTGCCACCGTGCGATTGGACAGCGTCACGGAGCGTGGGTGCTGCGCGAACAGCGGGACCAGGATGCCGCGCGCCGCGCCACCTGCCCCCAACACCAGCACATCACGCCCGGCAAGCCCTACCGCCAGGTTGTGCACAAGGTCGTGCACGATGCCCGCGCCATCCGTGTTGTCGGCATACCAGCCATCGCCGTCGCGCTTCAGCGTGTTGCACGCGCCCGCAGCCTGCGCCCGGTCGCTCGCCGAGTGGGCCAGCGCGAACGCCTGCAACTTGAACGGGACGGTGACGTTGAGGCCGCGGCCACCGCGCGCAGCGAAAGCCTCGACCGTTGCGTTGAAGGCGTCGAGCGGCGCCAGCACGCGCTCGTAGCTCATCGCCTGCCCGGTGGCCTGCGCAAAGGCGGCGTGGATCTGCGGCGACTTCGAATGCGCGACGGGATTACCGATGACGGCGTAACGGTCCATGAAAGTCGCGATCCGTCAATTGGAGACGAGCGCGTCGGACTTGGTGAAGGTCCAGGTGCGGGTGATATGCAAGACGTCCGTGTCGCGCTTGATGTCCGGAGGAAACACGGCGAAGGGACCGGACATCTCGACGATCTTCACCGCGGCGGCATCGAGCAGCCGGTTGCCCGAGGTGCGATTGATCTCCACGTTTTCCAGCGTGCCGTCACTGCGGATCGACACCGTAAGGAGCAGGCTGCCGTACAGGCGCTGCTGCCGCGCCGCCTCCGGATAGTTGAGATTGCCGACGCGCTCGATCTTGAGCCGCCAGTCCTCGACATAGCGGGCAAACCGGTATTCCTCCGCCCGCGCGCCGATGAAGCGGCGCTTCGGCCGCTTCTGGTACTCGTCCATGTCCTTGGCGATCTGCGCCTCGAGACGCATGGCCTCCAGCGTGCGCTGCATCAGTTCGTTGGCCGTGGGCAGTTCGGTCTTCTCCGGGGCTTCGGAATTTTTCTGGATCGTGGCCACCGCCGGTTGCGCCTGCAACTGGGTCAGCAGCTCCTTCGTTTGCTTTTCGAGCGCTTCCACCTTCTGGGTTGCCACCGCAACCGCGCTGTCGGGACTGTTCTTCGGCAGCACGGGCAACGGCGTCTTGGCGCGGCGGTTGGCATCGGTGTTGCCGCCGCCGTCGAGGTTGGCCTGCGCGAGGATGTCTGCCTTCGTGGGCTTGGCCAGGGTTTTCGCGTTGACCAGCGCGACTTCCAGCGGCGGGCCCTTGTCGGACAGCGCCTTCAGATCGAAGGGCTTGAAGTGCAGCGTCAGGATCACGAGGTGGATCAGCACCGACCCCGCGATGGCATACGTCAGCAGACGATCACTCCGGTGCGGGCGCAGTAACGTCGCTGGAACCTGCACCGGCCTCATCGCTGCGGCCGGCGCGGGGATGACAACGGCTTGCGACGGCGCAGGTTGCGGTGGCGGCGCGGTTACAGCCTTGGCGACGCGTCGAACGACGGGCTTGCGTGGTTCCGAGGCAGCGGCGCCATCCGCAGGCGCGGCCGTTGCTGATGCCTTGGCGACGCGCGGGGACGTTGTCTTCCTGGCAGCAGTGGCGCCGGCAGGAGCTGCCGCGGCATCGTTTGGCTTCGCAAGCGGCACCGCCGCCTTCTTGCTTGCCGCCAAGGTGCGCACGGGTTTCGCCACCGGCACGGCGGCCGCCGGCGCGGGATCCGGCACGGAAGGAGAATCCGCCGGCTTGGGCGGTGTCGCGCGGCGCGGCACGTCAGGGCGGAAAGGCACGCATGAGTTCAACCGCTATTGTATGCGCCCGCCATGCCGGCGTCATGAACACGCGCCGAATTGGCGTCGTCTCAAGCCGCGAGGGTGGCGTCCGGGGCACCGCCCGCCACGCGACACTCAAGGACCGCGCCAAGGAGATCGACGCGCGTGATGGCCACATGGACTGCGGTGTCCGGCGGCGACGGCGGCAGGTCGGCGAGCCGGAGCACCAGCGGCACC
>JANNKR010000221.1:0-6405 GCA_031396395.1 Betaproteobacteria bacterium | reverse complement strand
GCAAGACGCTGACCACGCGCTGGCCCGACGACGGCAGCGCCGCGCCGGGATTTCACATGCCGGTGATGGGGTAGGCGGCCGGCGCTGGCGCGAAGCACCAGGCGCGACGCAGGGCGGACGTTGCGCCGCTCCCCGCAAGTGGTGCCATGGTTACCGCGCTGCGGGCGTGATGGCTGCGGGCGGTGCGCCGAGGCGGAAGGAAAATTCGAGCGTCGTGGCGTAGCGAATGGGCACGCCCTGGTCCATTGCCGGCTGGAACTGCGAGCTCAACAGCGCATTTTGGACGGGTTCCCCGAATTCGGGTCCTCCTTCCGCAATGATGATCTCCTCGACCTCGCCCTTGGTCCCGACCACCACCCACGCAATGACGACTGCTTCACGACGCTCGGCCAGCGCCGCGGCGGGATATTCGACATCGAATTTGCCGGGCGGACGTACCGGAACGTCGACCTCCGCAGGAAACTCCATCAAGCTGCGCATCTGCAGCGCTTCGCCAAGACGCGCGACCACGGCAGACGTAGCAAACTCGACGTGCGCGTCGGCATCGCCCTGAGGCGCTCCCGTGGTAGCAGGGACGGGTTCCGCGACACTTGCAAGCTGCGCTGGCGTGACGGGTCTGGGTGCCGCTGCAATCGCCGGTGTCGATTGGCGCGGTGGGGTGGCCATGGCAGCGGGCAGGGATTCGGCGGGTGCGGCAGCAGGCGTCGCGCGTTGCGGCGCGATCAGCACCATTTGCAGCGGAGGCGCGATGCTGTGCTCGGTCGTGTAGTCCGTTCGCGGCAGTGTCGTCAACGCCAGCACGAGGGCCAGGTGCATCGAAGCCGACACCGCCAGGGCGGGCGTGATCGTGGGCACGGGGTGGCTGGGGCCAGACATGGACGCGCGGCGCCTGATGCGGTTGGAAGATCGATCTTACCGGATGGTTGCAGGCCACTTGCAGCGGCCGATCCGTCAGGGCCGCGCGGGTGACGCCACCGAAGTCAAAGGGGCGGCGCACCATGCGCCGCCCCTGTGATTTCTTTTCATGGGCAGTGGCTTGCTCAGCCGGCACCCATGACCTGCAACCCTTCTATTGCGACAACAGCCGCCACGACAGGCGATGCCCGCCGGAAACGGAGGGGTTGACGATCTTCACCGGCGCCAGGCCACCGGTGGTTTCCTTGGAGTAGACAAGGCTCATCACGGGGAACGAACTGGTCGGGCTGTCCAGTCCGACCAGTTCGAGGCCGACCGCGCCGGCGGATGCGTAGAAATTGGCTGCCGGCACGCCACCGACCTCGACCAGCGACTGGGCCGACACATACTCCCGCGCGTAGATGTACGCGGGCAGCGAGGTCAGGCACGGATCCGGCTGCACGGTCGTTCCCGCGTACGCGACGACGTTGAGGTCCGCCACAACATCGACGACGATGCGCTGGCCAGCACCCAGGTCTTCGTACCAGCCGTTGGGGGCGCCACCAGGAATGGCAGCGACACCGAAGGTCTGCGCCGTCAACGTGGCACGCGGAAGGATCGGGAGGCCCGCGGTCTTGATGGTGGTGGTCGTCCCGTCGCGGATGGCGTACATGGTCTGCGCCTGCGGGATCGCCGGGAACGTGAGGTCGGACGGATCCAGCAGGCGGCCCGTGCCAATGAACACATAGCGATCCGTGCCGTTGTTGAGGTCGACCTCGATCTGCGGCGCCGTGGTGACCGGTTGCGCGACGCCACCCGGATCGGTAAGTCGCGCGAAATTGACCACGGTCCAGTTGGCGGCCACGGCGTCCGACACGTCGAAACGCCACACGCGTCCGTTGAGGTCACCGCCGTAGACCTGCTCGATGATCTGGTTGCGATAGTCCTTGGTGAAGCCGCTGATCATCGTGAAGCCGCTTGGCGATCCCACCGTGCCGGCATCGTCGGCCGCCACCGTGTCCATCGTTTTCAGCACCGTGCCATCCGAAGCGCGCAGGAAGTAGAGACGGCCACGCCCGGCATTGCTGGTGTTGTTGTAGCCGGAGGCGATGATCACCACCCAGCCATGGGCACGCGTCTTGGCAATGATCGGGCGGCCGTAGGACACCGCGCTGCCCGGCAGCGAGAACTCCCAAAGAATCTTGGTCGCGGCTGCCGCTTCGGTTGCAGCGACCGGCGACGTGGCATCGATGGCGTAGTACATGTTGCCACCCTTGCCGAGGCCGCCGACCACGATGGTGCGCCAATCGGTGCCGGCGCCGTTGGAGAAATCGACGTCGGTGGATACCGGCGTGGCATCGACATACATGTGATGCTTGAAGATCGGCGCGCCGCCATCCTGGTAGGTGAGCGCGTGGATGCCGCGGTCGTACAGGCCGCCGTCATCCTTGGCACTGTTGATCACCGCACTGGGGATGTAGGCAAACACTTCGGCGCCCGTCACGGCATCGAAGGAGTGCAGCATGCCGTCGTTGGACCCCACGAACACGCGCATCGATCGGCCCGCGTTGGCGGCCTTGAAGCCGGTATAACCGGGATCCGTGATGTCGGTCCACACGTGCGACGGCGCACCGACGACCGCCGGCCTCGAGTTGCTGATGTCGCCCAGCTTGGAATAGCGCTTGCGGAACTGGCCGATGTTGGTGCCTTCGATGGTTTGCCGTGCCGCACCGCCGCCGAACGTGGACCCGCCGCGCAGATAGGCAATGACTTTCTGCTGCTGTGTGGCGCTGGCGGCCAGCGTGGTCAACTGGGCCGCGGACAGGCTGCCGTACAAAAATGGAACGGGCGTACCGGCCGTATTGCGGGTGACCACTTTGCGGTTGAGGAACCAGGGGTTGTCAGAGTCGAGCGCCGGCGCAATGGCCGGTGTTGCCAGCAGCGTATTGAGATTGAGCGCGGCCGACCAGTCGGGTGGTGAGACATACGGGAGCTCGGCCGCTGTGGTCGGGTCGACGGTGACGCGCTTGACTTCGCCGGCCCATCCGGGCTCGATCGTGGCCTGGAACACGAAGTTGTTGCCGGCGCTCAATGAGCGACCGCTGAACGATGCTCCCACGCGAGCCTTGCGGTTGTTGGCAATGCCCGAAAGGATGTTGCCAAGCCCGAAGGCAACTTCCAGCGGCGTCTTGGCGTAGACGAACTTGCCGCGGGCGTTGACGGTGGCTTTCCACAAATCGTCGACTGCAGAAGCGCCCGGGTTGCCAGTTGGTGTCGTCGGCTTGTTGGGCGGCAGTGGCAGGGTGTTAGGTGCGGCGGTGAACCACGGAATCGTCCCGGCCGTGATCGCGGCGACCACCGGGGCGCCATTCGACGCGTCCTGCACGCCCTCGGAGCCGAACGAGATTGCCGAAAAATTGACGTGCTGCCAGAAAGCCGGGTCGATATTGGAGTCGATGTCGCCGCCTGCACGGCCGTCGCCGGACGGTACGTTGTTGACCATGCCGGGCCGCAGGTCATTCATCCAGTAGTGCATCGCAACGTCGGAAAGCGAGTTGGACACACCGTTCGGATCGCGGTATGGATTGGGCCACGGGCTTCCGGCCAGGCCGCGCAGTGTCGACAGCGTGACCTCGGGGTGATTGACCGGATCAGGGTCAGGTGGGAAGGCCGGCACGTTGGCGCCGTCAACCTGGCCCACCACCGTCGGCAACGTGGCCTGGTTGGTGAATCCATCCGTGAACAGGATGTGATAGTTGTTCTGGCAGGTGACCCCGGCTGTGATCGGGTCGGTGTGCGCCGGCAGTCCTGCCGACGCCGCCCCGTTCTGGAAAAGATCGCCGATGCGCAGCACGGTGTCCAGCGTGGGGGTTTGGGCGCCCAGGGGCGGCGTGACCGCGAACAGCGCCGCATACCAGGTGGCGCGTTGCGCGCTGTCGAAGTCGTTGACGTTGAGCCACGTTGGCAGGACCGGCCCTACGGCACTGGAATAGAACCCGTGGAAGCCGGCGCGATAGGTGTTGTCCAGGAGGTTGAACGCGATCGCCGACGTGGTCTTGGCGGCCAGCAACCGGGTGCGATAGTACGCATACCAGTTGGAATAGTTGGTCATTTCCTCCGCATACGTCCGCGTGAGTGCGGCACCGGTGATCGGGTCGTTGTAGTTGAACGTGCGGCCGGTGATCAGGTTGACGCGCGTGAACGTGCCATATCGGGGATAGATCCTGGTGTTGAAGTCGTTCTTGGACTGGCACGAGGACGACCCGAAGCCGTACCACTGGCTGTTGGGCGCCAGGTCGCGCACCGAGCAGAAATCGACCGCGCTGACCGTGTAATAGTGGCGCGGCACGCTGACGGTTGTCGGCATGGCCGGGCAGGCGCTGGTCACAGCGGTTTTCCAGGTGGCATGGGCGGCGCTGTATGAGTAGCGCGTGGACACATAGCCACCCGTGAAGTTGTTGCGGCGGCAAACCGTGCCTGTGCCACCGTTGACCAGCTCCGCATCCTGCAGCAGCGTGGTCGTGGTGGGGGTGTTGGTCCCCGGGTTCCAGACGAACTGGTTGCAGGCGCCGCCCAGCTTGGCGTAGGCACAGTTGGGCACCACCACGCCTACCGTGCAACCGGTCGGTGCGCCGACGTTGACTGGGGTGACGGGACAGAGGGGATTGGCGGCGGAAACGGGCGTGCACTGCGTGCCCCCTGCCGCCGGAGGAATCGGCGCGTTGGCGCAATCGCAGTTGGCGTTGGTGATGCTGCAGCGACCCACCTTGCCGATGCTGGGCTGCGACCGGTTGCAGGCGAGGCACTCGACGCCGATGGTACCGACGCAGCCTCCTGCAGCCCATGTCCACTGGTACAGGGGGTTGACGTTGCATCCGGCGGGGCTGTAGAGGAACGCACCGCCATAAATGATGCCTCCTGCATTGCAGGTCTGCGCCGTCGGAGTCGTGGCGTAAATCAGGGTGCCCCCCAGCGTACAGCTGTAGGTGCACGTTGATACGGGATTGCGCGGCCAGCCCGGTGCGTTGTAGTCGCACCAGAGGGTCTTGGACCCGCCTGTACGCCAAAAGTGTGTGGGGTCGTTGTCCGGGGCGACAGTCTTGCGCCACGGATAGTTGTACCCTTCGGCCACCGCGGGCGCGCCGTTGACAGCGTCGTAAGCGCGGCCGTTGATGCGGCAGTCGCCACCCCTGCCGTCGCCGGGAACATATTCACTGTTGACGCCGACGGTCGCGTCAAGCGGCCAATCGCTGTTGCACCACATGGTGACCGAGACGTTTGCAACGAGGTTGGCGGAGGCGGTGACACTGTTGGGGATGTGCGGCGCAGTAGCGGGCGTGGGCAACAGATAAGGCTCGGTGCGCACCCGGGTCCAGCCCGTAGTGTTGCCGGTGGTCTGGGAATAGAAGCGCGCGCCCGCCGTCGGCCATTGCCTGCCCAGGCCGTCGTACGGTGGGTCATAGGTGACGTCGGGGTTGTAGGCAAGCTTGTTGAACTCGGCGGCGAACAACGGATTGGATGTCCCGGTATAGCCGTAGGCCGGCGGCGCGCCGGTGGCGCAGGCGGTGAGGTTGTATCCTTGGGGGTGGCGACAGTAGTTGCCGATGGTGAAGTCCGGCAGGAAGCTCAGGTTCATGCTGCCCGAGTCGTCGAGCGAATAGACGATGTTGGGCTTGGCCGCGACCTTGGCGGCGATGGGAACGTCGGCCAGCGGCGTGAGCTGGGCGTAGGCGGTGCTGCCAAGCGGCCCGATGCAGAGTGTCAGCATCAGCACGCCAGCGATGGCGCGATGGAAGGCACTGGTTCGATCTGTGTGCATGGTGAGGTCCGTTGATTGAGCCGGCTAGCGCAGCATGGCCTGGGCGAAGGTGACGGTGTTGGCCGGGCCGTCGACGCGGATGGAGACTCGATACAGGGGCACCGGATTGACGGGCAGTCCGGCCGGTTCCATCGTGGTGCCCGCGGGTGAAACCTTGGGGAACAGCAAATCGCAACGGTCGATGCCGGGATCCAGCGGATCGCCGGTGTACCCGTTCTCGCAAACGCGCTCGATCACCCACGAGACCGTATTGCCGGCGGCGTCGGTGACGGTTTGAAATCCGACGGGCAGCACCAACGGCGCGTTGCCTTGCAATATGGCGGGAATGCCGCTGGTGGCCGATTCTCCGACCTGCAGATTGGCGTAGTAGTTGTTGGTGGCATCATGGTTGAAGCGGTCGGCAATTGTCCTGGCATAGAACAACGCATCGGCCGAACGCTCGACCGCGTTGTTGATGGGGGCGATCGACGCCTGCCTGAAGGCAAGGTTGCCGGCAACGGACGTGCTGGTGTCCAGCGTTCGTATCAGGGCGACGCCGGCAAGGCTCAACACGACCATGGCGACCAACGCCACGAACAGGACCACGCCGCGCTCGCGGCCAGCCACGCGATAGGTTCTGCCGGCGGGTCTCATAGCTCGTTCCAGAGTGCGTTGCGAAGCGGGACCGTGGTCTCGTAGATCCGGTACCGGAA
>JANNKR010000133.1:0-3469 GCA_031396395.1 Betaproteobacteria bacterium | reverse complement strand
TTCTGCGCCCTTTCACGGCGGCGACCGGGGTTCGAATCCCCGTGGGGACGCCAACCAACTCTCGCGGGAAAACAGTCTGCTCGCAGATCGAGCGAATGCTCGTGCGCATTCCGCGCGATTTAACTTAATTGAACTTTGCAGCCAAGCAGTACTTCACAGTAACCCGCGCCTGGAAAAAAATTGACTCGGCGCTGAGATAGCCGAGTCAGTGCGGCGTATAGTCGCAAAAAAATGAATGGCAATTGGTGCGGGCGACGCCAAATGTGATTTAGCGACACAGGTGAGGGGATGTTCAGTGCGCGATAGCGTCGCCCACCGCACTAGAAAACTCGGAATTTCCACGCTTTTGTGCGTCCTTGCGGCTCTTGTCCTGCCGCTTCCAGTGGCCGCCGACAACACGCTCGGTGCATGGTCACCCGTAAAGCCTTGGCCGATAGTCGCCGTCAACGCGGTCCTGATGCCCGATGGCCGCGTGTTCACCTTTGGCACCGAGCGCACTATTGACGTGTGGGATCCATCCGCCGGACTGGAAGGCGGGCACTTGACGCTTGCAGATACCACGGGTGGGAATTTCTTTTGCAGTGCGCAGCTGGTTCTGCCAGGCGGGGCCGGCGTATTCATCGCGGGCGGAGCCCCCTTGGAAACTCCCAGCGACGCGACCAAGGTGTTTGACTACGGAAACAACACGCTGACACGCACGGGCGACATGAACCGAGGGCGATATTACGCCTCGACCACAACCTTATTGAACGGCCATACCTACATCCAGGGCGGCACCGGCGGAGGGGATTTCCCCGAGATTCGCGATCCGACCGGCGCTTTTCATTTGCTGTCGGGCGTCGACCACGGCGAACTTCTTCCCAGGTACCCGCGCAATTTCGTGGCGCCGGATGGCCGGATATTCGGTTATGACGCCAACGGCAAGATGTACTTCGTTGATACCGACGGCAACGGCTCTTTTACGCGCACTGGGACGTTTACCGGCCCGCTTGGCCCGGATTCCAGCACCGCAATGTTCCGACCTGGCCGAATCCTTCAGTTTGGTGGATCGTCGAATGGAGCGCGAGTGATTGACATCACTGGCGCAGCGCCGATCGTGACGGCCACACAGAACTTGTCGTCTCAACGCAGGTATGTCCAGGCGACGATCCTCGCCGACGGCAAGGTCCTCGCAGTCGGCGGCAGCGAAGTCAAGAATCAAATGACCGGCGTCAATTACAGCGCGGAAATCTGGGACCCAAACACCGGGCAGTGGACCCGCGGCGCGAACGCCGTTCAGGCAAGGTTGTATCACTCCACCGCACTGCTTATGCCCGATGCCAGCGTTCTGGTGGCGGGTGGCGGACAACCGGGTCCGCAGACCAATGAAAACGTCGAAGTCTACTACCCGCCCTACTTGTTTGACGGCAACGGCGGGTGGGCGGCTAGGCCAGGTCTGGAATCGGCCCCGAGTTACATCGACATTGGCCAGACTTTTGTGGTTGACCTAGTTGACTCGCAAGCCATTCAGCGGGTCGCCTTGATCAAGACCGGTTCTGTCACTCACAGCTTCAATCTGGAACAGCGCTACGTCGAGCTGACCTTTCAGCGGAGCGGGAATCGGCTCACGGTGCGAGCGCCAACACGGGCTGTCGATGCACCGCCTGGCTACTACCTGCTGTTCGTCATCAATCAAGCCGGCACACCGTCGGTCGGCCAAATCATGAGAATCGGCGTGGCAGGCGCTCCCAATGGGGACGTGACTCCTGACCTGGACGATCCAGGCAACCAAACGGCGCAGGTTGGGACGACGGTTACGCTGCAGCTCACCGCGACGGACCCCAACGGTGACTCGCTGGAATTTGGCGCGACGGGTCTGCCGCCCGGCCTTGAAGTCAATGTCGGTTCTGGCGAGATCACTGGCATTCCGACCACCGCGGGAGCCTTCAATGTCGTCGCGACGGCAAGTGACGGGGTCAACGCAGACAGCGAGAGTTTCCTGTGGACGGTCAGTCAAGAATCGGCCCCATTCACGCTGTTTCCACCGCCAACTCCGGCTCCCGTGCTTGCAGGAACCCAGATTTCGTTCGAGGCCAGCGCCACCGGTGGAACGGATCTCCAGTACAAGTGGGACTTTGACGATGGCACCCCGGCGACGAACTACACGAGTTCGCCGGCGATCAACCATGTTTTCGAGAACCCGGGCATCTATTACGTGACCGTGACTGCCATTGACTCCAGTGGTTTTACTCAGGTGACAACCGTGGTCGTGACCGTACACCTGCCACTGACAGCGAACCGGCCCGCAGTTTCAAGCAATCTCGCCGTGGAGGATCGCTCCTCGGCCAGCGACCGATTGTGGGTCGTAAACCAGGACAACGACTCGGTCAGCGTCTTTGATACGGCTACGAACGCGATGGTTGCGGAGATCGCGGTGGGCAGCGGGCCGCGGGCCCTGGCCATCGCGCCGAATGGCGAAGTCTGGGTCACCAACAAGCTGAGCGCGACCATCAGTGTCATTGACGCAGGGAACCTGGAGGTGAGCCGCACGATTGCCATGCCGCTTGCCTCGCAGCCTTTCGGCATCGTAGCGGCGCCAACGGGCGGCGTCATGTACGTTGTGCTGGAAGCTACCGGGCGGCTGCTCAAAATCGATGCGAGCGACGGCAATACACTTGACAGCATCGGCGTCGGTACCAATCCGCGCCACCTCTCCGTGACGGGTGATGGCGACCTTGTCTACGTGGCGCGATTCATCACACCGCTCCTGCCCGGCGAAAGCACGGGAATCGTGCAGACATCTGCTGGCGTCGGCGCGGAGGTCGTGGTCGTCAACGGACCCGCGATGTCACTGCAAGACGTGATCACGCTGCGCCACAGCGATGTGTCCGATTTCGAGAGCCAGGGCCGCGGCATTCCGAATTACGTTGGCGCAGTGGCCATTTCACCGGACGGCCAATCCGCCTGGGTTCCGTCCAAACAGGACAATATCAAGCGCGGCACGCTGCGCGACGGCAACGGACTGACCTTTGAGAATACCGTCCGGGCAATCAGCTCTCGCATAAGACTTGCGACGAACACGGAAGACTACGCGGCGCGCATCGACCACGACGATTCCGGCGTTGCCAGTGCGATCGTCCACGACAGGCTCGGTGTCTACATGTTCGTCGCTCTCGAAACCAGTCGCGAGGTTGCGGTGGTGGACGCCCACGGCGGCTGGGAGATATTCCGCATCAATACCGGCCGCGCTCCTCAGGGTCTGGCGTTGTCCGTCGATGGTCGCACCCTCTACGTCAGCAACTTCATGGACCGGACGATCAGCGTGTTCGTAAACCCAGCGTGGCTGGATGGAGATGGCCGCGTTGTGCCGGACGACCAGGCAGGGTGACATCCACCGCTCCGGCGTGCATGGCTTGTTCCAGCTCGGCTTGGCGCAGGGCTTCGGCGCAGGTGGTATAGGCGGCTTCCAGCGCGCGCTTCACGGCGTTGG
>JANNKR010000122.1:0-11314 GCA_031396395.1 Betaproteobacteria bacterium | reverse complement strand
GATTTAGATGAAGCTACACAAAAACAATTAGCACGTGGTACAAGATTACGAGAATTATTAAACTGGCCAATTTCGCGTTGGTGTCGGTACGTCCATCCGACCAGCTGGGCGACGCGCTGGCCGTGATGATCCAGAAGCGCGTGCACCGGGTGGTCGTGGCCGAACTCGACCCTGCCGGCATGGTCGACACCGACCGGATCGCCGGCGTGCTGGAGGCGCTCGACGTATTCAGCTTCCTGTCGAATCACTCGTACCTGATCAGCATCAAGATCATCGAATCCGGCACCATCGAGGAGCTGGCGCAGGCGGCGAACCACATCAACCGACTGATCGGCCTCCTGCACCAGAGCGGCACCAAGGTCGGCCTGATCGGCATGCTGGTGCAGGAACTCAATGCCAGGCTCTTCGAACGCGCGTGGCAACTGCTGGCACCCGCTGACCTGGTAGCCAACGCATGCCTGTTCGTGATGGGCAGCGAGGGCCGCGGCGAGCAACTGTTGAAAACCGATCAGGACAACGGCTTGATCCTGCGCGACGGCTATGTCCCCCCCGCGGATCTTGCCGACATCTGCACGCGATTTTCCGCTGCCTTGCGCGACTTCGGCTATCCCGACTGCCCAGGCAACATCATGGTCACCAATCCGCAATGGCGCCAGACCGTGGGAGACTTCAGCAGGACCACGCGGCAATGGCTGCTGCAGCCGACGCCGGACAGCCTCATGTCACTGGCCATCTTCGTCGATGCTCACGCTGTGTGCGGCGACGCCAATCTGCTGGAGAGCGTGCGGCAGGGCGTATTCGCCCTCGTCACCGACAACGACGCGATGTTGGCGCGCTTTGCCTCGGCCATCAATGCCTTTGCGGAAAGCGGTGGCTGGTGGAACCGTCTCCTGTCCCGTGGTGACCAGAACGAAGAAACGCTGGATCTCAAGAAGGCGGGAATCTTCCCGCTGGTGCACGGCGTCCGCAGCATGGCGCTGGAAATGCGTCTGAGCGAGCTGGGGACGACGGCCAGGATCGGCGCACTGGTTGCCGCCGGCAAGTTGACGGCCGAAATGGGCGCGGACCTGATCGACAGCCTGCACTTCTTCATGGGCCTGAAGCTGCAGGCCGGCCTGGCCGAGATCGCGATGAACCGTCCCGTGTCCGGGGGCATCCAGGTGTCGAAGCTCTCCAGCCTCGATCGCGATCTTTTGAAGGATACGCTGGGCGTGGTCAAGCGCTTCAAGGCGCTGCTGCACCAGCATTTCCATCTCGACATGGTGTCGTGATCGTGGTGGCGTCGCCGAAGGACTGGCTTGCCTGGATGACCCGGCAGTGGCTGCTGTATCACCTCGCCAACAAGCAGTTCCGGTTCATGTTCGATCCGCCGCCCGCGGACGAGTGGGTGGCGCTGGACTGCGAAACGACCGGACTCGATGTCAACAAGGACGAGATCATTTCGATCGCGGCTGTTCGCATCGCCGGCAATCGGATCATGACCAGTGCACGGCTCGAGTTGCTGGTGCGTCCGGAGCGGCGAGTTTCAGCCGAGAGCGTGCGCATTCACCAGTTGCGCGAACAGGATGTCGCCCAGGGGATGGCGCCGGAAGCCGCCATGACGGCGTTGATGGAGTTCATCGGCAGCCGTCCGCTCGTTGGCTACTACCTGGAATTCGACATTGCGATGATCGACCGCGCGCTGGCGCCCATCCTGGGCATCAACATGGGCCTGCCGCAGCCGCGCAACGAAGTGTCCGCGATGTACTACGACTACAAGTATCGACAATTGCCGCGGCACAAGCGCGACAACCCGTACATCGATCTGCGCTTTGCGACGTTGATGGGCGACCTCGACCTGCCGCAACGCAATGCCCATGACGCGCTGAACGACGCGGTGATGGCCGCGCTGGCATTCGTCAAGCTGCGGCAGCTCCTGGCTGCGGGCTAGCAGCCAGGAGTGTGGTGCTGGTCAGTGGCCGGACGCGCCGGACGCCCCGAAGCCGGTTTCCGAACGCACCTGCTGCGCCTTGAAGCCGGCGCGATCCTTGTCACCCTGCGGGCTGTGGTCGAGGATCGAGAACAGCCAGATGCCGACGAAGCCGATGGTGACCGAGAACAATGCCGGCGACGAATACGGGAACAGCGCCGAGCCCGCAGGGTTGCCGAGGGTTGCCTCCCACACTGACGGCGAGACGATGGTCAGCCCGACGGATGAAATCAGCCCCATGAAACCGCCGATGACCGCGCCGCGGGTGGTGCAGCCCTTCCACAGCACCGACATGAACAGCACGGGGAAGTTGGCCGACGCGGCAATGGCAAAGGCCAGTGCCACCATGAAGGCGATGTTCTGCTTTTCGAAGGCGATGCCCAGTGCCACGGCGACCACACCCAGCGCCACGGTGGTCAGGCGCGATACCTTGAGTTCGGCGTCGCTGTCGGCCTTGCCCTTCTTGAACACGGTGGCGTACAGGTCATGCGACACCGCCGACGCGCCCGACAGCGTGAGACCGGCCACCACGGCAAGAATGGTCGCGAAGGCGACGGCTGAAATGAAGCCGTAGAAAATGTTGCCGCCGACCGCCTTGGCCACCAGCACCGCGGCCATGTTGGCCGAGCCGCCGCCGCCCTTGATGATGCCTTTCGCGGTATCCGCGAACTCGGGGTTGGTGAGCACCAGCGTGATGGCGCCGAAACCGATGATGAAGATCAGCACGTAGAAGTAGCCGATCCACGTGGTGGCCCACAGCACCGACTTGCGCGCCTGCTTGGCATCCGGCACCGTGAAGAAGCGCATAAGGATATGGGGCAGGCCGGCGGTGCCGAACATCAGCGCCATGCCGAAGGAGATGGCCGAAATGGGATCCTTGATGAAGCCGCCCGGCCCCATGATCGCAAGCCCTATTTTCGCCGCTTCAGGTGGCGTCTTGCCGCCGTTCACCGCAATCTGCGTGCGCACTTCCACGCCCTTGGCAAACAGCGCCTCGGGGCTGAAGCCGTACTGCGCCAGCACCATGATGGCCATGAACGTAACGCCTGCCAGCAGCATGCAGGCCTTGATGATCTGCACCCAGGTCGTGGCCGTCATGCCGCCGAAAAGCACGTACACCATCATCAGCCCGCCGACGAGCACCACGGCTATCCAGTAGTCGAGGCCGAACAGCAGCTTGATCAGCGCGCCGGCGCCCACCATCTGGGCGATCAGGTAGAACGCCACCACGACCAGCGTGCCTGATGCCGCGAACACCCGGATGGGGGTTTGCGCGAAGCGATAGCCGGCCACGTCGGCAAAGGTGAACTTGCCGAGGTTGCGCAGGCGCTCCGCCATCAGAAAGGTGATGATCGGCCAGCCGACCAGGAAGCCGATGGAATAGATCAGGCCATCGTAGCCGGTGGCCATCACCGCGGCCGAGATGCCGAGGAAGGATGCGGCCGACATGTAGTCGCCGGCGATGGCCAGGCCGTTCTGGAAGCCGGTGATGCCGCCGCCCGCCGTATAGAAGTCAGCCGCTGATTTAGTCTTGGCGGCGGCCCATTTGGTGATGTAGAGCGTGCCGGCGACAAACACGCCGAACATGCCGATGGCCACCCAGTTGGTGGCCTGTTTGTCGGTCTGCCCCAGGTCGCCGCCTGCGGCCAATGCGGCGCCGGCGAGCAGCAGGGCAGACAGGACGGCCGCGGCGGCGGGGATAGCCCTCATTTCGCGGCCTCGGCCAGGATTTCTGCGGTGAGTCGGTCGTATTCGCTGTTGGCACGGCGCACGTAGATGCCGGTGATGAGGATCGTGAAGACGATCACGCCCATGCCGATGGGAATGCCGAGCGTGGTAACGCCATTGCCGATGGGCTGCGCGAGAAACGGTTTGTTGAAGGCGATCAGCGCTATGTAGCCGAAATACACGATCAGCATCAGCACGGTGAGGGTCCAGCCGAAGGCATTCCGCTTGCTCCGCAACTCGTGGTACTTGGGATTCGCCTCGATGCGGGCGACGATGGAATCACTCATGCTGGGCCTCCTTGATGACAAACGCTGCCGACGAAGGATGCAGTGGACGCCCCGCCGGACTGTATTGAAAAAGTGCCAAGGTACATTCGACTGCCGGGCCACGGGAGGGGCATTGCGATGAAGTACGCAAATTCCCGACCGCGAACTTGGACTGGCCGAGCATACGCAGGCCACCGATGATCGCTTTGACCCTGATCAAAGGCGCGGCGGGCATACTTCAGGATAGTCCAACGCGAAGCCGATGACTGTCCTCGCGGCAACTATTGCAGCGGCCGCGTCTGGCAGCATGCCACCGTCGTTCTTCTATTTGAACACCGGCAACCGCAGGCCGTCGCGCACCGCCTGGTCCATGTCGGCTTCGGCCTTGCGAATGGCGGGCAAGCGGGCAATGATCTCGTCGAGCCGTGCCTGCGGCACCACCACGACGCCATCCAGGTCGGCCACGATGACGTCGCCGCTCGCGACCGGGTGTCCGGCAATCGTGACCGGAAAGCCCACCGTGCCGGGGCCGCTGCGCGCCGGCGAATTGGGCGTCACGCCGATGCAGTAGCACGGCAGCCCCACCATGCGGATGCCCGGCAGGTCGCGCACGCAGCCATCGGTGACGAAGCCCACTGCGCCGCCGTTGCGGGCCATGCCAAGGACCAGGTCGCCGGTGACGGCACAACCGGCATAGCTGCCGGTGGTACACATGAGCACGTCGCCAGGCTGCACGGACTCGAGCGCGGCAATCAACGCGAGATTGTCCGCGGGACCGGCGTCGCAGGTCAGCGCCACGCCGCAGAACGCGGCGTGCTCGGCAATGGCAGGCTTGATCCGGTAATCGAGGGCGCCGCTGCCGCCGAGCGCGTCGACCAGGAATCCAGTGGGCGTGCCGCGCAACGCTTCGACCTGCGCCGCCGCGGGTCGGACCACGTTGCGGCGCTGAATGCTTGGCGCTTCCTCGATCATTGACCTATCCTCCGGAACGGGACGTCGATGGTAACGGTCCGCATCAGCGACGTCCATGGCACTGTTCGAATCCTTCGCCACGTGCCCCGATCCGGGAACGCTTGATGTCTGCCGATGCGCTTGCGCTGCAGTATCCCAGTATCCGCCTGCTGCGGGAGGCTGCGCGACGGCGTTTGCCGCAGGCGGTTTTCGACTTCGCGGACGGCGGCGCCGAGGATGAGGTCACGCTGCGGCGCAACGAGGGCGCGTTTCGCCACTGGCGTTTCCTCGCGCGACCACTGGAAGGGGCGGCGGCGCGCGACCAATCGGTGTCCCTGTTCGGCCACACGCTGGCGTCGCCCGTGATCATCGGCCCCACGGGTCTGGCGGGGCTTTTCTGGCCGCGCGGCGAGATCGCGGCAGCGCGCGCCGCTGCATCGTCGGGTACCGCGTATTGCCTCAGCCACGGCTCGGTCTGTTCGATCGAGGAGGTGGCAGCAACGCATCAGGGCGAGCGCTGGATGCAGGTCTTCATCTACCAGGACCGCGGGTTCACGCGCGAGCTGACCCGGCGTGCCCGCGACGCGGGGTATCACGCGCTGGTGCTGACCATCGACAACCAGCTGCTCGGCAAGCGCGAGCGCGACCTCGCCAACGGTTTTTCGATACCGCCGCGCTTTTCAGCGGCGCAATGGCTGGCGATGGCGCCCAAGTGGCGCTGGGCCTGGTCGATGCGCAATGATCTGCGCACGCTCACGTTCGGCAACTACGTGCAACCCGGCTCGCGCGAATCACTGGCCACGCTGGCCGGCCGCATGGGGACGCTGCTCGATCCCGCGATGCACTGGGGCGACGTGGCGGATCTGCGCGCGCAGTGGCAAGGGCCGCTGCTGCTGAAGGGCATCATGCATCCGGACGATGCACGACGCGCGATGGACATGGGGGTGGATGGTCTCATCGTCTCCAATCATGGCGGCCGGCAACTGGATGGCGCGGCCGCCGCGCTGGATGCGCTGCCGGCGATCGTGGCCGCGGTCGGGGATCGCATCCCGATCCTGCTCGACGGCGGCATCCGGCGCGGCGGCGACGTGGTCAAGGCGCTGGCGCTTGGCGCGCGTGCCGTGCTGATCGCCCGGCCGCACCTGTGGGGGCTGGCAGTTGCCGGCGAGGCCGGCGTGGCCCACGTGCTGTCGATCTACCGCACCGAGATCGACCGGGTCATGGGCTTGCTGGGTGCGCGCAACATCGACGCCTTGCGCCGGTTGCAGGTGATGGCACCATCGGCGTGGCCGCTTGATTCCGATGGCGAATGGATTGCCTGAACGGGCGTTGCCACCCTAGCGATGAAGACTCCACCGCATGCCCGTGGGCTTGCCGCCGTCCCCCGCGGGGTCTGGGTGCTGGGTTTCGTCAGCCTGTGCATGGACCTCTCCTCCGAGCTGGTGCACGCGCTGCTGCCGCTCTACATGGCCACCGTGCTGGGGGCGAGCGTGCTGCTGATCGGCATCATCGAGGGCATCGCGGAGGCCATAGCGCTGATCATGAAGCTTTTCTCCGGCGTGTTGTCCGACTGGACCCGCAAGCGCAAGCCATGGGTGCTGGCGGGCTACGGCATTGCCGCGCTGTCGAAATTCGTGTTTCCGCTGGCGGCCACGCTGCCGTGGCTCGTCGGGGCGCGCTTCGCCGATCGATTCGGCAAGGGTATCCGCGGTGCCCCGCGCGATGCCTTGATTGCCGACATCACGCCGCCCGAGGCGCGCGGCCGCAGCTTCGGGTTGCGCCAGGCGCTCGATACCGTCGGCGGCATCGGTGGGCCGCTGTTGGCGCTGGGCGCCATGGCCGTGTTCGCCGGTGATTTTCGCAGCGTCTTCTGGATCGCGGTGATTCCGGCGATGCTGGCCGTCCTGCTGATCGTACTCGGCGTTGACGAGCCCGAGCGATCGCACCATGCGACCGTGGCCAGGCCACGCATGCGCCTGGCCGATGCCTATCGATTGCCTGGCCCGTTCTGGTTCGTCGTGGCCATTGCCGCCGTGCTGACCCTGGCGCGCTTCTCCGAGGCGTTTCTGCTGCTGCGGGCGCTGAACGTCGGCGCCACGGTGACCACCGCGCCGCTCGTCATGGTGGTGATGTCCATCGTCTATGCCCTGGTGGCCTATCCGGCAGGCGCCGCGCTCGATCGCGGCCATGGTCCGGCATTGCTCGGCGGGGGACTGGTGGCACTCATTGCCGCCGATCTCGTCCTGGCGCAGGCGGGCGCCATGGGCGGTGTGCTCGCCGGGTCCATGCTCTGGGGATTGCACATGGGCCTGACGCAGGGGCTGCTGTCCGCATTGGTGGCGAAGGTGGCGCCCGCCGACCTGCGCGGCACCGCCTTCGGCGTATTCAACCTCGTTTCCGGCGTCGCGCTGCTGGCCGCAAGCGTGCTGGCGGGCTGGCTATGGGATGCGCACGGTCCCGCCGTGACCTTCTACGCGGGCGCCATGTTCACGACGATTGCGGCAGCGGGCCTGTGGCTGCGCCGCGGAACGGTGGCCGCCATCGGCCATCCAGGCTGATCAGGGCAGTTCGGGGCGCTCAATGCCATGCCTCGTCCATCGCGGCGATCTGCTCGCGCAGTTCCAGGATGCGGTCCTGCCAGTATCGCGGCGTGTTGAACCACGGAAATGCCGCGGGAAACGCCGGATCATCCCAGCGGCGCGCGATCCACGCGGCATAGTGCAGGAGGCGCAGCGTGCGCAGCGCCTCGATCAGGTGCAGCTCGCGGCGGTCGAAATCCGCGAAGTCCTCGTACCCTGTCAGCAGCTGGGCGAGCTGCTGGCGCATCTCCATACGTTCGCCGGACAACAGCATCCACAGGTCCTGGATGGCCGGTCCCATGCGCGCATCGTCGAAGTCGACGAAGTGCGGACCGTCCGGCGTCCACAGGATGTTGCTGGCATGGCAGTCGCCGTGCAGGCGCAGGTTGCGCACGTTGCCGGCACGGGCGTAGCAATGGCGCACCCCTTCGAGCGCCATCGCGGAGATGCTCTGATAGGCCTCCAGCAGATCGGGAGGAATGAAGTCATGCTCGAGGACGTATGCGCGCGGCTCGTCACCGAAGGTGGCGATGTCGAGCACGGGTCGGGTGGCGAAGGGTTCCAGCGCGCCCACCGCGTGAATGCGGCCGATGAACCTGCCGATCCATTCGAGCGTGCCCGGCGCATCCAGTTCCGGCGTGCGGCCGCCGCGCCGCGGGTAAAGCGCGAAGCGGAAGTTGCCGAAGCGATGCAGCGTGTGACCACCGAGCACGAGCGGCGCCACGGCCGGAATCTCGCGTTCGTCCAGCGCCGCGACAAAGGCGTGTTCCTCGAGGATCTGGGCGTCGGTCCAGCGCGCCGGACGGTAGAATTTGGCCACCAGCGACGCCGGATCGTCGCCATAGAGCAGATAGACACGGTTTTCGTAGCTGTTGAGCGTAAGCAGTCGACCATCGGTGCGGTAGCCGGTGCTGTCGACGGCGTCCAGCAGGCGATCGGGGGTCAGGTCGGCGTAGGGCGTGGCGCTGGACATCGGCCCATTGTACGGGGCACCTCTCGTCGTCCACGCTATGTAAGCTTCGGGCGGGGCCCGCCGACCGATGCAGGCCGGCGGCTGTGCCCGCCAGGGACAAGGGGCATTCCATGTTCCAGCCAGCTGGCACCAACCGAGCGTGAGGAGAACTCCGATGTCGCAAGCCGCCGCACCCGCTGTGCCCATCCCTGCGGCGAAGAGCTATCTCTACTATCGCCACCGGTTGCCGGTACGGATCATGCACTGGATCAATGTCATCGCCTTCACCGTGCTGTTCATGAGCGGATTGCAGATCTTCAATGCGTATCCGGCGCTCAACTGGGGCAAGTCGTCCTACAACGGCAAGCCAGCGTTGCTCGAGATCGGCGCGCGCATGGGCGCCAATGGCGAAATCCAGGGTGTCACGCGGGTGCTCGGCGCCGAGTTCGACACCACAGGCGTGCTGGGCGTGTCCACCGGCAGCAGCGGCCAGCAGCAGCCCGGTGCGTTCCCGCAATGGATGATGATCCCGGGCGCGCAGTGGCTGGCGATGGCACGGTCCTGGCATTTTTTCTTCGCCTGGATCTTCATCCTCAACGGCATCCTGTTCGTGCTCTATGCGATCTTCAGCCGGCACCTCGTGCGCGATCTCGCGCCCTCCGGCGGCGAATTGCGCGGCATCGGTGCCTCCATCCGCGAGCACCTGCGCTTTCGCCACGCCAAGGGCGAGGCCGCGCGCAACTACAACGTGCTGCAGAAACTTGCCTACCTCGTCGTGATCTTCGGGTTGTTGCCGGCCGTCATTCTGATGGGCTTCGGCATGTCGCCGTGGTTCAACACCGTCATCACCGGGTGGGTCGATTGGGTCGGCGGGCGGCAGTCGGCGCGCACGATTCACTTCATTGTCGCGTGGCTGCTGGTGGCATTCGTCTTCATTCACGTGTTCCAGGTGCTGGTCACGGGGGTATGGAACAACCTGCGGTCGATGATCACCGGCCGCTACCGCATCACCAACGGGAGCCATCATGATGAAGCTTGAACGCCGGCCGCCGCGCCGCAGGTTTTTCGCGCGCACGCTGGCGGTGACGTCCGCCGCGTGGCTCTCGGGTTGCGACAGCCTCTCGCGCAGCGAGTGGTTCCCCAAGGTGCTGAACTCGGTGTCCGGTCTTACCGAAAGCGTTGCGAAGGCGGTGGCGGGGCGCCGGTCGATGGCGCAGGAGTTCGCGGAGGCCGATCGCTCGCCCACGTTCCGCAGCAACGGCACGGATGACCCCGGCACGCCCGAGTACGCAGGCTGGGTAGCCACCGGGTTCAAGGACTACCGGCTCTCCGTCGGCGGAATGGTCGCGCAGCCGAGGCAGTACACGATGGACGAACTGCGCGCGCTGCCGGCGCGCACCCAGATCACGCGCCACGACTGTGTCGAAGGCTGGAGCGCCATCGCCAAGTGGAAGGGCGTGCCGCTGGCATCGCTGCTGGCCGCCGTGCAGCCCAGGCCGGAAGCGCGCTACGTCGTTTTCTACTGCGCGGATCCGATGGGCGCGAACAATACGGACTTCTACTACGAAAGCATCGACCTCGACGATGCCGTGCACCCGCAGACCATACTCGCGTACGACATGAACGATGCGGCGCTACCGGTGGAAAACGGCGCGCCTCTGCGGCTGCGGGTCGAGCGGCAGTTGGGGTACAAGCACGCGAAGTACATCACGGCCATCGAATTCGTCGACAGCTTCGCGCGGATCGCGGGCGGCAAGGGCGGTTACTGGGAGGACCAGGGCTACCACTGGTGGGCGGGGATCTGACCCGCTACTTGGGCGCCTTTGGTGGCGCGTACTGGTCGTAGTCGGACTGCATCTGCCGCAGTTTCAACACCCCGTAGAAGACGACGATGGCCATGCACACCACCAGCAGGCCGGCCATGACCCGTTCGATCGTGTATTCGCTCATGCGATTGGCGACATAGACGGCCACGATCATGCCGAGGATGCCCACGTTGATCGCCCAGTTCACCGGTTTCGGGACGATGAAGTGCAGCGTGCCGAACCCGGCCAGCTGGTAGAGCATGAACGGCAGGATCGCGACGCCGGGCAGCAGTTCGGACAGGCCCAACGGCACGGCGGCTGCGCCTGGCGCCTGGCCGTGGACCAATGCACTGGTGGCCAGTTCATGAAACAGCGACAGCATCGCGCAGAGCAGCGGCACCACGGCCAGCAGCTCGATGATCAGCGCGCCGCTCCATGTGCCAACCCGGGATGAATGATCCGCACCGGCCTCGGACGATTGCGTGCCGATGAAAAGGCCGCCCACGACGGCCGCTGCGCTGGACAGCATCAGCAGTTCGATCGTGATGCCGAAGCTGGCCGGTTCGCCGGCCTTCAGCAACAGCAGGGCGAGGAAGCCCGGCGTGTAGAACATGACGCGCACCAGGCGCGCCCAGACGCGCGCATCGCGTTCCGGTGGCAGGATCGGCAGCGGAAGGCCGTTGGTGCCAAGGGTGGCTCGATCTTTGGTCATCGCAGGATCCCCGAATCGTTTGGATTATTCGAAGATGATAACTCTACATCGGCGTCGACTGGCTGGGCGTCAGGGTCGGCGGCACTCGACCTCGAGGTCGCGCTCGTTGCCGTAGCGGAGGCGCGTCAGGGTCAACTGGGCGACTGCATACATATCAGGCGCGCGTCCCCCATGTGTGTGGGACAGGTGCTTGCCGTCGAGCGTCCAGCCGGTTGGCGCAGTCGCAGCCAGTCCCCGTGGCGTTGGACCGTCGGTCAATACGTCGCCATGAGAGGTCAGCGCGCCGTTGGCTGCATAGCTCCAATAGGCCGAAATGCCGGTGTTCTGGTCGGTGCAGCGCCACGGCCCCTGC
>JANNKR010000085.1:0-35837 GCA_031396395.1 Betaproteobacteria bacterium | reverse complement strand
GCCGGGCCCGCGCGGCGGGGGGCGGCCCGGCGGGCCGGTCCAAGTGGGGCAAAAACCCCGCCCCCCACAAATCCCCCCGCCCCGCGGTCCCCCACGCCACGGCGCGATCTTCGTTTTGCGCACAGGGAAACATCCGGGGTCGATAAATCGCAGGCAATTTGCGGCGATGCGCACGGCTGAAGCCGTGCCTACAGCCTGCCAGGCGCCGCCCCGCCTCGGAGCTGTCCCGAGTGGTTTGCCAACGCATCGCCAAGTCGTTGGCCGCGATGGTGGGCGGGGGACCGCGTTCCAGTTGTATTGGCGGGGCCGTGGATTTGGCCCCGACTTCAACTGGAAAGCGGTACCGCGACCGCCAGCGCGGCCTGCCCACAAGACTGAGCCCAACTACCGCGACCGCCAGCGCGGCCTGCCCGCAGAACTCAGCCAAACTGCGACGACCGCCGGCGCGGCGTGCCTGCAGAACGCTACCAAGCTACCGCGACTGCCCCCGCCTCCCGCCACGCCCAACTGCCGGTCCTGGTCCGGGGACACGGTGGATCCGAACACCGGCGTCAAGCCCGCAGCAGCCGCTGCTCCGCCGTCGCCAGACGATCCGGGCGCCCCAGCAGCACCACCGCATCGCCTGCCTCGAAGCACCAGTCCGGTGGCGGCCGCATCGATCGCGTACCCCGCCGCCTGACGCCCGTGACTTCGACCAGGCCGGTCAGCTTCAGTGCATCGAGCCGCTTCCCCACCGCATGGGCACGGTCCGGCAATACCACCGTGTGCAACCGCGGCTGCAGGTTCTCCGCCGCGTCCGCGGCATCGGTGATCCCGTGGAAGAAACCGCGGAAGAGGCCGTAACGTTCCTCGCGGATGGTGCGTATGCGCTGCAACACGCGGCTCAGTGGAACGCCCAGCACCAGCAGCGAGTGCGACGCCAGCATCAGACTGCCCTCCAGCACCTCCGGCACCACTTCGGTCGCGCCCGCATCCATCAGGCGATCGATCTCGCTGTCGTCCAGCGTGCGCACGATCACCGGCAGGTCGGGCCGCATATGGTGCACGTGATGGATGATCTTCAGCGCCACCGGCGTGTCGGCGAACGTGATGGCGACGGCCCGGGCCTTGGCCAGGCCGGCGCTGACCAAGGTCTCGCGTCGACTCGCGTCGCCGTAGACGACCGTGTTGCCATCGGCCGCCGCGCCGCGGACGCGCTCCGGGTCCGCGTCGAGCGCAATGCAGGCAATGTCCTCGGCCTCAAGGAGGCGCGTCAGGTTCTGGCCGCTGCGACCATAGCCGCAGATGATGATGTGGTCCTGTTTGGACATGGTCGCGGCCGCGATCTGCGTAAGCTGCGCGGCTCGCGCCAGCCAGTCATTGGCGGTAAACCGGCGCACCAGCGGCTCGCTGAACTGGATGATCAACGGCGCGAGGAACATCGAGATGATCATCGCCGCCAGCACCGGCTGCAGCAGGTCCGCGGGAATGATCGCATTGCGGGTGGCGAGCGCGAGCATCACCAGCGCCAGCTCACCGGCCTGCGCCAGATAGAACCCGGTGCGCAGCGCCGTTGCCAGTGGCGCCTTGAACGCACGCGCCAGCGCCACGATGAGCGCAAACTTGGCAGTCACCGGGATCACGACCAGCAGTACCACCCAGCCGAAGTTGTCGAGCACCGCGGCGACGTTGAGCGCCATGCCCACGGTGATGAAGAACAGTCCCAGCAGCACATCGCGAAACGGCTTGATGTCCTCTTCCACCTGGTAGCGATACTCGGTCTCCGCGATGAGCATGCCGCCCAGGAACGCCCCCAGCGCCAGCGACAGGCCAAGCATTTCAGTAAGGGCACCGAGGCCCAGCGTCACCAGCAGGACGTTCAGCACGAAGAGCTCCGACGATCGCTGCCGCGCGACGACATGAAACCATGCCCGCATGGGCCTCTGCCCGAGGTAGAGGATCAGCGTCAGCGCGGCGGCAGCCTTCGCCGCCGCGACCAGGAGCGCAAAGGCAAGATCGGGCCCTGCCTGCCCGAGCGACGGTATGACGATCAGGAAAGCGATGACCGCAAGATCCTGGAAGAGCAGGATGCCCATCACGTCGTGGCCATGGGCGGTCGGGAGTTCCATCCGTTCCGCCAGCATCTTCGAGACGATCGCCGTGGAGCTCATCGCCAGCGCGCCGCCCAGCACGAAGCCGGCCTGCCACCCGGCGCCGAAGAAGTGCAGGACCACCATTGCGCCGAGCGTGGTGATCGCAACCTGGGCCAGGCCCAGCCCGAACACGGCATGCCGCATGGCGTGCAGCCGCGCGAGACTGAACTCGAGGCCGATGGAGAACATCAGGAACACGACGCCGAACTCGGCCAGGTACCGGGTCGTCTCGTCGTTGGGAACCCAGGCCAGCGCGTGCGGGCCGACCGCCACACCGACCGCCAGGTAGCCCAGGATCGGCGGCAGGCGCACCAGGCGGCATACCACCACCACGACGACGGCGGCACCCAGGAGCGTAAGGATCAGCAGAAGCGAATGCGGCATTGCGATTCCGGTGGCGGCGGACACGCCATGGTACCGGTTGGACATGGCGCCATGGCTTCTCCCCTGCCCATCATATAGGGCAACGGGAACCCGTCCCGCACCGGCAGGCGAAACGTGCGCAGGGAGCGGCGGTTATACTTTGGCCATGACTCTTCGCGCTACGCCGGCAGCGCCACGCGCGCCGGACCGCATCGCGGTCGATCCTGCGCGTGCGCTGGCTTTGGCGCGCCAGGTGCTGGCCACCGAGGCCGACGCCATCACGACACTTGCCGGTCGCCTCGGCTCGCCGTTCGTCGCGGCCGTCGATCTCATCCTGAATTGCCGCGGACGGGTCGTGGTGTCCGGCATTGGCAAATCGGGGCATGTCGGCCGCAAGCTTGCCGCGACGCTGGCCTCCACCGGCACGCCGGCATTCTTCGTCCACCCGGCGGAGGCCTCGCACGGCGACCTCGGCATGATCACGCCTGACGATGTCGTGCTGATGCTTTCGAACTCCGGCGAGACCGACGAATTGCTGGCGCTGACGCCGCATCTCAAGCGCGAAGGTGCGCGCCTCGTCGCGCTGACGGGCAACGAGCAGAGCTCACTCGCACAGGCTGCCGACGTGCACCTCGATGCCGCGGTCGATACCGAGGCCTGTCCGCTGGGCCTCGCCCCGACGGCGTCTACAACGGCAGCGCTGGCCCTTGGCGATGCGCTGGCGCTGGCCCTGCTCGACGCGCGCGGCTTCTCGGCCGAGGACTTCGCACGCGCGCACCCTGGCGGCGCGCTCGGCCGGCGCCTCCTGACCCGGGTGTCCGACGTGATGCGCACCGGCGCTGCCCTGCCGGTGTCCCGCGCCGACGCATCGCTCGGCGACGCCATCGTGGAGATGAGCCGCAAGGGCATGGGCATGACCGTGGTCGTCGATGACGGCGGCCGGGTTGCCGGGATCTTCACTGATGGCGACCTGCGCCGCTGCCTCGATCGCGTGCGCGACGTCGCCGCGGTGCCCGTGGTCGAGGTGATGACGCGCACCCCGCGCAGGATCCATCCCGGGCAACTCGCGGTCGATTGCGTGGAAATCATGGAGGCCGCGCCCAAGGTCTCCCAACTTCTTGTCGTCGACGAAGGCGACCGGCTGGTCGGCGCATTGCACCTGCACGACCTTTTCCGCGCGCGGATCGTCTGATGCCCACCGACACGCTTGCCCGCGCCCGCCGCGTGCGCCTCCTCACCTGCGACGTCGATGGGGTATTGACCGACGGCCGCATCTACGTCAACGACCTCGGCCACGAGATGAAGGCGTTCTCGGCGCTCGATGGCGTGGGGCTCAATCTGCTGGCCCGCGCCGGCATCGCAGTGGCGTGGATCACGGGCAGCGCCGCGCCCGCCGTCACCCATCGCGCACGCAAGCTCAACATCGCGCACGTGATCCTCGACGCCGCCGACAAGGTGCCGCCGTGGGAGGCGTTGCGTCGCCGGCTCGGCGTCGAAGCCGACGCGTGTGCCCACATGGGTGACGACCTCCCCGACGTCGCGATCTTTCGTCGCTGCGGCTTCGCGGTTGCGGTGCCGCACGCTACCGCATCCGTCCGCGAGCACGCGCACTTTGTCACCGCGCGCGACGGCGGCATGGGCGCCGTCCGCGAACTGGCGGAGCTCATCCTCTCTGCGCAGGGCCACGACTTCACCGGCGGGCCGCCGCTCCGCGCCGCCTGATCGCCTGCCGCCGATGGCCCGCGCCCACAACTCGCGCACGTTGCTCGACCGCATCACGATGTGGTCGCCCGCCCTCCTGCTGGGCGCTCTCGCGGCACTCACGTTCTGGCTCGACGCACAGGTGCAGGAGCCCCCGCCACGACGCGATGGCACGCAGCGCCACGAACCGGACCTTTTCGTCGAGGGCTTCCGTGCGGTCACCCTCGACGCCAACGGCAAGGTGACGCAATCGATCAGCGGCAAGCGCGCGGAGCATTTCCCCGATGACCAGACCACCGAAGTCGAGGAAGTGATCATGGCGCAGACCGAAGCGGGAAAGCCCGCGTTCCGGATCTCCGCCAAGCGTGCGCGCATCACGGGCAACCGCGAGGAGGTTTTTTTCACAGGCAACGTGCGGGCGGTACGCGAAGCGGGCATCGAGTCCCCCGGCGAGAAGCCCACCGGCCCCATAATCGTCACTACGGAATACCTGCACGTGATCCCGGGCAAGGACCTTGCGCGCACCGATAAGGCGGTGACGATCGAGGAGCCGCGTGGAATAATCCAGTCAGTAGGACTCGAACTCGACAACAAGGCGAAAACGCTCAAGCTCAGATCAGCGGTGCGCGGCACGCTCCAGCCCCAGGCACTTCCCCAATGAAGAAACGTCTCCCCCTGTCCGCCATCACCATCGCCGCCATCCTGCTGGCCGCAGCGCCGGCCACGCCGGCGCATGCCGAAAAAGCCGACCGCGAAAAGCCGGTCAGCTTCACCGCGGATGTCGGCGACGTGAACTATGAGAAGCGCACCGGCGTGTTGAAGGGTGGCGTCGTGATCACGCAGGGCACCCTGACCATCAAGGCCGATCGCATCGAGTTCCAGCAGAACCCGGACAATTCGATCTCGGCGACAGCCGTCGGCAATCCGCTGGCCTTCCGGCAGAAGCGCGATGGCGCCGAGGGCTACTACGAGGGCTGGGCGCAGCGCGCGGTGTACGATGGCCAGAAGGAACAACTCGAGCTCTTCGACAATGCCATCCTGAAACGCGGCACCGACGAAATCCGCAGCAACTTCATCTCCTACAACGCCGCCACCGAATTGTTCAAGGCCGAGGGCCGGCCGGCCGCGGCATCCGCAGCCACGCCTGGCGTCACGCGCGAGGATCGTGTTCGTGGCGTGTTCCAGCCCAAGAGCGACGTCGTGCCGGGCAAGTCGGCGCCCGGCGCCGACGGCAAGGGGGCGCCGCCGCTCACGTTGAAGCCGTCCGGGGAACTCGCCCCAGGCGCCAAATGAGCATGCGCAGGAAGTGCGCATGAGCCAGCTGCGCGCCACGCGCCTGCAGAAGCGCTACAAGGCCCGCACCGTCGTCCACGACGTGTCACTCGAAGTCGCGAGCGGCGAGGTCATCGGGCTGCTCGGGCCGAACGGGGCCGGCAAGACCACCTGCTTCTACATGATCGTCGGCCTGGTGGGCGCCGATGGCGGCTCCATCGAACTCGACGGCGAGAACCTGTCCCACCTGCCGATCCACCTGCGCGCGCGTCGCGGCCTTTCGTACCTGCCGCAGGAGGCATCGATCTTTCGCAAGCTCACGGTTGCCGAGAACGTGCGGGCAATCCTCGAGCTGCAGGATCTCGACAGCGACACCCTGTCCAACCGCCTCGATGCCTTGCTCGAGGACCTGTCCATCGCGCACCTTGCCAATGCCCCCGCCGTGTCCCTTTCCGGCGGCGAGCGCCGGCGCTGCGAGATCGCCCGTGCGCTGGCTACGCGGCCCCGATTCATCCTGCTGGACGAGCCCTTCGCGGGCGTGGACCCGCTTGCCGTGCTCGACATCCTGAAGATCATCGGCTTCCTGAAGGAACGCGGCATCGGTGTGCTGATCACGGATCACAACGTCCGCGAAACGCTCGGCATCTGCGACCGCGCCTACATCATCAACGAAGGGCGGGTACTGGCGTCGGGGATTCCCGGCGAGATTGTCTATAATGAAGATGTGCGCAAGGTGTATCTCGGCGAGCATTTCCGGCTGTGAGTGAAACGCTGCGGCAATGAAACAAACGCTTCAACTCAAGCTCTCCCAGCATCTCACGCTGACGCCGCAGTTGCAGCAGTCGATCCGGCTGCTGCAGCTGTCCACGCTCGAGCTCAACGCCGAGGTGGACCGGATGCTCCAGGAGAACCCGCTCCTCGAACGCGAGGAAGGCGACGACGAGCCGCCGCAGGAGTACGCGGTGGCCGGTACCGCGCCCGGCCCGGTCACGACGGAACGGCCGGCGCGCGACGACGGCGACAGTGACGGCGAAGGCTATGGCGACGGTGACGTCGACGCCATGGCCGGCGCCGACGCCGCGCCGTCGCGCGACGATCTTCCGGACGTCACCGACTTCTCCGATTTCGGCGGTGGCGCCACCGATGGCGACTGGGGCGGCGGCAGCGGCACCGGGAACAGCGGCGAGGACGACGACTTTTCGCCGCAGCAAGCCGCCACGAGTTCGCTGCGCGAGCACCTGCTCGGGCAACTGATGGTGATGAAGATGCCGCTGCGCGACCAGCAGGTGGTCGCCGCGCTGATCGACGCGCTCAACGACGACGGCTATCTCCCATCGTCACTGGAGGAGATCGCTGAGCTCTTCTCCGAGGACGATGCCATCGAGCCGGAGGAGCTGCAGATCGGCCTCAACTACCTCCAGAGCTTCGACCCCCCTGGCGTGGGGGCGCGCGACCCGGCCGAGTGCCTGGCGCTGCAGCTGAAGGCCTTGCCCGCCGCAACGCCATTTCGCAGCGAGGCCCTCAAAATCGTCGACGGGCATCTGACGCTGCTCGCCGCCCGCGATTTCACCAAGATGCGCCGGGTCCTCCATTGCGACGAGGCATGCGTGAAGTCGGTCCGCGACCTCATTCGCAGCCTCAATCCGCGACCAGGGTCGTCCTTTTCCCACGACGAGGCGAACTTTGTCGTGCCGGATGTGCTCGTTCGCAAGTTTCGCAACCAGTGGACGGCGTCCCTGAACGAGGCGGCCATGCCCAAGCTGCGCCTCAATCGCATCTACGCCGACATCCTGACCCGCAACCGCGAATCGTCCAACCAGCAGCTCTCCGCCCAGCTGCAGGAGGCCAAGTGGATGATTCGCAACGTCCAGCAGCGTTTCGAGACCATCCTGCGCGTAACCCAGGCCATCGTCGAGCGGCAGCGGCGGTTCTTCGACCACGGTGAAGTCGCCATGCGTCCAATGGTGCTGCGCGAGATCGCTGATATGCTTGACCTCCACGAATCGACCATATCCCGCGTGACCACCCAGAAATACATGCTGACGCCCCGGGGCACATTCGAGCTCAAGTACTTCTTCGGAAGCCATGTCGCCACCGACACGGGTGGGGCAGCGTCGGCCACTGCCATCCGCGCGCTGATCAAGCAGCTGATCGCCGCCGAAAACACCCGCGCCCCCCTGACCGACAGCCGGATTGCCGATTTGCTGGGCGATCAGGGCATCATCGTGGCGCGTCGCACGATCGCCAAATACCGGGAGGCGCTGTCGATTCCTCCCGTCAACCTGCGCAAGGCGCTGTAGCGGCCGCCCCCTTTGCGCATCGACAACGCGGCCACATGCCCCTTCTTAACAGGAGAGCTTGATGAACCTGAACCTGACCGGCGTCCGCCTCGATGTCACACCCGCCATTCGCGCCTATGTCGTGGCAAAGATGGATCGGGTGAATCGGCACTTCGACCACGTGATCGACGTCAATGTCATTCTGTCCGTCGAAAAGCTGCGACAGAAATGCGAGGCCAATGTTCACGTTCGCGGCAAGGAAATCCATGCGGAATCCATCGACGCCGACATGTATGCGGCCATCGACTCGCTCGCCGACAAGCTCAACCGGCAGGTCCTCAAGTACAAGGAGAAGGCGGTGGCGCACCGCACCGACCGCGAAACCATCGAGCGCACGCTTGCCGCAACGCAGCCCGCCGGCGGTGCGGCCGAATGAGCGGCGTATAATCGTCTGCAGACCATTGCGGCGGGGGTCAACAGCATTGACCACCCGCCGTTTCATTTCCGGGGGCCGATCACCGACCGCTCTCTCCCGATGAACCAGATTGCCGACCTCCTCCCAGCCGCCAACATAGCCATCGACGTCGACGTGGCGTCGAAGGCACGCCTGTTCGAGGCCGCCGGCGCGCTGTTCGCGGCCGGCAGCGGGCTCAATGCAACCACGGTTACGGCCAGCCTGGGCGCCCGCGAACGACTGGGATCGACTGGCCTGGGGCAGGGTATCGCGATCCCGCATGGGCGCATCAAGGGCCTCAACCACGCGGCAGGCGCCTTTCTTCGCCTCAAGCAGGCCATCGCCTTCGACGCGCCGGATGGCAAACCCGTTGCCCAGGTGTTCGTGCTGCTCGTCCCCGAGCAGGCCACCGACATGCACCTGCAACTGCTGTCCGAGCTGGCGCAGATGTTCTCCGAGCGCGCGTTCCGGGACAAGCTCGCCGCGGCGACCGGCATCGCCGACCTCGACCGTCTGTTCCGCACGTGGGCGCCGTCGCCATGAGTGCCGTTGGCCACCGGGAAGGCGCGCCACCGCGATGAACTCGGACGCCGCCATGCGCCAGGTCAGCGTACAGCGTCTGTTCGACGACAACTGCGATCGCCTCGGCATGCATTGGCAGGGCGGCCGCCAGGGTGGCAGCCGCGTGCTGACGGGCGACAGCGCATTGAAGCCCACCGTGGGTCAGGTGGGCCACATGAACCTCATCCATCCGTTTCGCATCCAGATCCTGGGCGCGGCGGAAGGCACCTACCTCGGCGCATTGCCCGAGCCCGAGCTGCAGCAAACCATCCAGCGGCTGTTCACCCCCGAGCTGGTCGCGATCGTGGTGGCCAACGGTGAACGCGTCCCGCAGTACCTGCTCGACCAATGCAACCAGCACCACATCGCGCTCCTCACGTCGACACAGCCCTCGCCGCACATGGTGGACGTGTTTCGCCTCTACCTCGCGCGCGTGCTGGCGGAGTCGACCAGTCTGCACGGCGTGTTCCTCGACGTGCTGGAAATGGGCGTGCTGATCACGGGTGCATCCGCCATCGGCAAGAGCGAACTGGCGCTCGAACTCATTTCACGCGGCAACGGGTTGGTGGCGGACGACATCGTCGAGCTCTACCGGATCTCGCCGGACACCATCGAGGGCCGCTGCCCTGCCGTGCTGCGCGATTTCCTCGAAGTGCGGGGCATCGGCGTGCTCAACATTCGCACGATCTTCGGCGAAACGGCCGTGCGCCCGCGCAAGCTCCTGAAACTCATCGTCCATCTCGAGGACCACGGCCACGAGGCCTTCACCGAGCTTGACCGCCTGCAGGTCAATGCCACCTATCAGGACGTGCTGGCGGTGCCGATACGCAAGGTCACCATCCCCGTCGCCGCGGGTCGCAATCTCGCGGTGCTCGTCGAGGCCGCCGTGCGCAACTTTGTGCTCAACCAGCGGGGCATCGACAGCACGAAGGAATTCATCGAACGGCAGCAGAAGCTGATGGACGACGGAGCCTGACCAAGCGTGGACCTGCTGCTCATCGGCGGCGTTTCCGGATCGGGCAAGAGCGTCGCGCTCGCCGCGCTCGAGGACGCCGGCTATTACGCCGTCAACAACCTGCCGCCGACGCTGCTGCCGCAAACCATTGCGCATCTCGCGGCCAGCGGCCAGCACCGCGTGGCCGTGGCACTCGACGTCAAGACCGGGCCGGGCCTGCCCGGACTTGCGGATACCATCGCGCGCGCTCGCGCCGCCGGCTGGAACGTGCGGTTTGTCTATCTCGATGCGAAAGTCGGCACATTGGTCAAGCGGTTCTCGGAGACCCGCCGCCGTCATCCGTTTTCCAGCGACCAGCGCACGCTCACGGAGGCCATCGATTACGAGCGCAACCTGCTGGCCGAAGCGCGCGAACTCGGTTTCGCCTTCGATACCAGCGACCTGCCGGCCGCGGCGTTGCGGGGATGGATCAAGGACCTGATCGCCGTCGACCCGACGAAGCTCACGCTGCTGTTCGAGTCGTTCGGCTTCAAGCACGGCGTTCCACTCGATGCCGACCTCGTGTTCGACGTGCGCTGCCTGCCCAACCCGCACTACGAGCCCGCGCTCGCGCCGTTGACCGGCAAGGATTGGCCGGTCGTGGCGTTCCTCGAGGCACTGCCTCAAGTCACGCGGATGTACGCCGACATTCACCACTTCGTATCCAGCTGGCTGCCCGACTACGCGCGCGACAATCGCAATTACCTGACGGTCGCGGTCGGCTGCACCGGTGGCCGGCATCGCTCGGTCTACCTGGTCGAGCAGCTGGCGCGCGCGTTCGGCGATCGCCAGCAGGTGCTGGTCCGGCACCGCGAGCTCGCCTGACCCGGTCCGGCGCGCCGCAACACCGACTGGAATCGCCCGATGTCCACGCCCTCGACGATCACGCTCGCATTCACCGGCGCGTCCGGCATGCCCTTCGGCCTGCGGCTCCTCGACTGTCTGCTCGCGGCCCGCTGCCGCGTGCATCTCCTCTACTCGGCGCCAGCGCAGATCGTGGCCAAACAGGAATGCGATCTGGTGTTCCCGACCCAGCCCCGCGAGGCGCAGCGCTTTTTTGGTGAACGCTACGGCGCCACCGAAGGACAATTGCGCGTCTACGCCCGCGAAGACTGGATGGCGCCGATGGCGTCGGGATCCAATCCCTCTGACGCGATGGCGATCTGTCCCTGCAGCATGGGCACGCTGGCCGCGATCGCAGCCGGACTGGCCGACAACCTGATCGAACGCGCGGCCGACGTGATGCTGAAGGAGCGGCGCCCGTTGGTGCTGGTGCCCCGCGAAACGCCGCTGTCGGTGATACATCTCGACAACATGGCGCGGCTGGCACGCGCAGGTGCAGTCATCCTGCCGCCGTCGCCCGGTTTCTACACGCGTCCGCAGACCGTTGCCGACCTCGTCGACTTCGTCGTGGCCCGCGTGCTCGACCAGCTCCGTGTGCCGCATCAACTTACGCCGCGCTGGGGGGAGGCGAGCGACGCCGGTCCCGCACCGGGGACGGAGTCGGCCTGATGTGGCCCTTTGCCCGGGGCGACGACGGCGTCAAGCCGTGTTCGTTGCCGCTGTTCCCGCTGAAGACGGTGTTGTTCCCCGGTGGTCACTTGCCGCTCAAGGTGTTCGAGCAGCGCTACATCGACATGGCCAAGGTCTGCCTCGCGGACAGTCTGCCGTTCGGCGTGTGCCTCATCACCCAGGGTGACGAGGTCGCGGTGCCACAGGGTGCGATGCCGGCCATCGCCACGGTCGGAACACTGGCCAGGATCACGGACTGGGACATGCCGCAACTTGGCATCCTACACCTCGCCACGATGGGCGGTGCGCGCTTCAAGATTCGCGACCACGCGGCGACGGCCGGTGGCCTGATGATGGGAGACGTGACCACGATTGCCGACGAGCCGCCAATCCCGCTTCCCGACCAGTTTCAGGCGCTGGCGCGCCTGCTCGAACTCATCGCAACACGGGTAGGCCCGCAGAATTTTCCGGCCGAGCGCAACTACGAGGATGCATCGTGGGTAGGCTATCGCCTGGCCGAATTGCTGCCGCTGCCGCTGACGATCAAGCAAAGCATGCTCGAGATCAACGATGCGGATGTGCGCCTGCAGGTTCTGCACAAATTTCTCGACCAGCAGGGTGTCATCCAGGGCCTGTAGTGGCGCGAGCCGGGTGCGCATACGCCGCCAGCCGCCGGCCCCGCGCCTTCCTCCGTCCTCGGTCGCGGAGGTCCGCGCGTATAATTTCGTCTTTGCGTCACTCCCGCACGGAACATCATGGCCGGTCACAGCAAGTGGGCGAACATCAAGCACAAGAAGGCCGCGACCGATGCCAAGCGCGGCAAGATCTTCACGCGCCTGATCAAGGAGATCACCGTCGCCTCGCGGCTGGGCGGGGGCGACCCGTCGATGAATCCGCGGCTGCGCCTAGCGGTGGACAAGGCCATGAGCCAGAACATGCCCAAGGACACGATCGAGCGCGCGACCAAGCGCGGCGCCGGCGACCTGGAGGGCGTCAACTACGAGGAAATCCGCTACGAGGGCTATGGCATCAGCGGCGCCGCGGTGATCGTCGACTGCATGACCGACAACCGGGTCCGCACCGTGGCTGACGTGCGCCATGCCTTTTCGAAGTACGGCGGCAATCTCGGCACCGACGGCTCCGTTGCATTCCTGTTCAAGCATTGCGGCCAGATCCTGTTCGCGCCAGGCACCAGCGAGGACAAGCTGATGGAAGCCGCGCTCGATGCCGGCGCCGAGGACATCGTCACGCACGATGACGGCAGCTTCGAGGTCATCACCGGCCCCTACGATTTCGTCGGCGTGAAGGATGCGCTGGCCAAGGCCGGTTTCGTCGCCGCGTTCGCGGAAGTGACGATGAAGGCCTCCACCGAAGTGGAGATGGCCGGCGATGAAGCTGCGCGCATGCAGAAGCTCATCGATGCGCTCGAGGTCCTGGACGACGTGCAGGAGGTCTACACGTCCGCTTTGCTCGATGAAGCAGCCACATGACAGCGCGGGTGGGCATGCGTTGGCCCGCCGCCTGATGCAACCCGCGTGACGGTGTCCGCATCCCGCCGGATCCTCGGCATCGACCCCGGCCTTCGCGTCACCGGCTTCGGCCTCCTCGTGCAGCAAGGCAGCACGCTCACCTACGTGACCAGCGGCTGCATCCGCGCGAGCGGCGACAGCCTGCCGGTGCGCCTCGGCATCATTGCCCGCGACCTCGCCCACGTGATCGCGGAGGAACGTCCCACCGAGGTGGCCGTCGAGAAGGTTTTCGTCAACGTCAATCCCAACTCGACGCTGCTGCTGGGACAGGCCCGCGGCGCTGCCATTGCCGCCGCCGTGCTCGCCGGCCTGCCGGTATACGAATACACCGCGGGCCAGGTCAAGCAGGCGGTGGTGGGCCAGGGCCGGGCGTTGAAGCCGCAGGTGCAGGAAATGGTCCGCCGCCTGCTGCAGTTGTCGGGTATCCCGTCACCGGATGCGGCCGATGCACTGGCCTGCGCGATCTGCCACGCGCACGGCAGCGTCGGCGTGGGCGCGTTGCAGGCCGGCAACTACCGGCGCCGGGCCGGACGCATCGTCCGATGACGCGCGCGCCGGTGCCGCGGCGCCGACCGCGCGCGGTGATCTTCGACATGGATGGCCTGATGCTCGATACCGAGCGCCTGGCGCCGCGGGCCTGGGTGAACGCGGCCGCAGCGCTGCGGGTCGAGTTCGACCTTGCACTGACCACGCCGATGATCGGGCGCAATTTCCGCGATTGCCAGGCCATCGTCACCAGCCACTATGGGCCCGACTATCCCACCGCAGCGCTGATGCAGGCGTGGCACGAGGCCTACGATGCGATCGTGGCGCGCGAGGGAATCCTGGTCAAGGCGGGGCTGATTGCGCTGCTCGATTGGCTCGACCATGAGGGCATCGCCAAGGCCGTCGCCACGTCCACGCGACGCGACCGGGCGCAGGCCAAGCTCGCCCAGACCGCGCTGCTGCCGCGGTTCGCGACGCTGGTGGGCGGCGACGAAGTGGCGCGGGGCAAGCCGGCGCCGGATATCTTTCTCGAGGCCGCGACACGCTTGCGGGAACCCGCTGCCGAATGTTTCGTCCTTGAGGACTCCGAACCCGGCGTCCGCGCGGCACTGGCGGCGGGCATGACGCCGATCATGGTGCCGGACCTGCACCTTCCATCGGCCGCACTTCTGGCCATGCAGCCGCTCGTGCTCACGTCCCTCGAAGAGTTGCCCGCCCGCCTCGCCTGCCTTCCGCGATAGCCGCGGATGGCGGCCATGCGATAATCCTCGACCATGATTGGTCGTCTTTCCGGTACGCTGCTCGAAAAAAACCCGCCGCAGCTCCTGCTCGACGTCCAGGGGGTCGCCTACGAAGTCGACGTGCCGATGAGCACGTTCTACAACCTCCCCGCCACCGGCGAGCGCATCGTCCTGTACACGCATCTCGTCGTGCGCGAGGATGCTCACCTCCTCTACGGCTTCGGCACCGACAACGAGCGCCGCGCGTTTCGTCAGTTGGTGAAGATCACCGGCATCGGCGCGCGTACCGCGCTTTCCGTGCTGTCCGGCATGTCCGTGGCCGAGCTGGCGCAGGCCGTGACGCTGCAGGAGGCGAGCCGACTGACGCGCATCCCCGGTATCGGCAAGAAAACGGCCGAGCGCCTGATGCTCGAGTTGAAGGACAAGCTCGGCGCGGATCTCACCACCGCGGTAGGTGTCCATCGCGTGCCGCCTGCAGCCAGCGACATCCTGCACGCGCTGCTGGCCCTTGGCTACAGCGACAAGGAAGCCGTGGCGACCGTCAAGCAGCTGCCCGAAGGCCTCGCGGTGGGCGACGGCATCCGGCAGGCCTTGAAGCTGCTGGCGAAGGCATGAGCCGGTGATCGAGAACGACGAACTCAATCGTGTCGTCGCCGCCAAGGTTGCCGGCGTCCAGGAGGAGGTCGTCGAGCGCGCGCTGCGCCCGCGCGGCCTTGCCGAATACGTGGGCCAGGAAAAAATCCGCGAGCAGTTGTCGATCTTCATCGAGGCCACCAAAAAGCGCGGCGAGGCCCTCGACCACGTGCTGCTGTTTGGCCCGCCGGGACTGGGCAAGACCACGCTGTCGCACATCATCGCGCACGAGCTGGGGGTGAACCTGCGCTCCACGTCCGGCCCGGTGCTGGAGCGCGCGGGCGACCTGGCCGCGCTGCTGACCAATCTCGAGCCGCGCGACGTGCTGTTCATCGACGAGATCCATCGGCTCTCCCCCATCGTCGAGGAAATCCTCTATCCCGCGCTGGAGGATTTCCAGATCGACATCATGATCGGCGAGGGGCCGGCCGCGCGCAGCGTCAAGCTCGATCTGCCGCCCTTCACGCTGGTGGGCGCCACCACCCGCGCCGGCATGCTGACCAATCCACTGCGCGACCGCTTCGGCATCGTGGCGCGCCTCGAGTTCTACAACACCGAGGAATTGACGCGCATCGTCACGCGCTCGGCCTCGCTGCTCGACATCAGGATGGACCCGGATGGCGCGCACGAGATCGCTCGCCGCTCGCGCGGCACGCCGCGGATCGCCAATCGCCTGCTGCGTCGCGTGCGCGACTTCGCCGAGGTGAGGGGTGACGGCGAGGTCACGCGCGGAATCGCCGATGCCGCGCTGGTGATGCTCGATGTGGATGCCTCGGGACTCGACGTGATGGACCGCAAGCTGCTGCACACGGTGTTGCACAAATTTGCCGGGGGCCCGGTGGGTGTGGACAACCTTGCCGCCGCCATCGGCGAGGAGCGCGACACCATCGAGGATGTGCTGGAGCCGTTCCTGATCCAGCAGGGATTTCTGCAACGCACATCGCGCGGCCGCATCGCCACGGCGCTGGCGTGGCGGCATTTCGGCCTCACGCCGCCCACGTCCGGCGCCGGTGCCGATCTCTTTCCTGGCGCGTGATGACGGCCGAACCCTTTCGCTTCACGGTACGCGTCTATTACGAGGACACCGATTCGGCGGGCGTCGTCTACTACGCCAACTATCTCAGGTTCATGGAACGCGCGCGCACCGAATGGCTTGAGGCGACGGGACACCCGCTCGCCGCCTTCGAACGCGAACACGGCGTGGTGTTCGTCGTGCATCGCTGCGAAATCGACTACCGGCGGCCGGCGCGACTGAACGATACGCTGGCCGTGACGGTCGAAGTCGAGGCGACGGGGGCCTCCCGTCTCGTTGTCGTGCAACGCGTGGAGCATAACGGCATCGTGTTGACGTCGGCGCGCGTCACGCTGGCGTGCGTTGATTCCGCAACTTGGCGGCCCGTACGCATTCCTGCGCCGCTGGTGCAAAGCCTGGAGAACTTCGCTTGAACGTGCACGCCGACCTGTCCTTCGTCTCGCTGGTCCTGGAGGCATCCATCGTCGTCCAGGCGGTGATGGCCCTGCTGGTGCTGCTGTCGCTATGGTCCTGGTGGCAGATCTTCCTCAAGATGTTCCAGCTGCGGCGCGCGACCCGGGACACCGACCGTTTCGAGGATGACTTCTGGAAAGGTGGCGACCTGGCCGAGCTGTACCAGCGCACCGCGCAGGCCCGCACCGGCAGCGGCATGGAGCACATCTTCACCGCGGGGTTTCGCGAATATGCCAAGCACCGCAAGCAGGGCAGCGCCTCCGCGGTCACGCTGGACAGCGCGCGCCGCGCGATGCGCGCAGCCTACCAGCGCGAGATCGATGCCCTGGAGTCGAGCCTTTCCGGGCTGGCCACCGTCGGCTCCGTGTCGCCGTACATCGGCCTGTTCGGCACCGTATGGGGGATCATGAATGCCTTTCGCGGTCTTGCCAACGTCAGTTCGGCCACGCTCGCCAACGTGGCCCCCGGCATTGCCGAAGCGCTGATCGCCACGGCCATCGGCCTCTTCGCCGCCATCCCCGCGGTGATCGGCTACAACCGTTACACGCACGATGTCGATCGCCTGGCCACGCGCTACGAGACGTTCATCGAGGAATTCTCCAATATCCTGCAACGGCAGAACTAGTGGCCTGCAAGAGCCCATTCAATCCACGACTGAGCCGCCGTGCGCCGCCCCCGTAAAGCCATCAACCAGATCAACGTCGTGCCGTACATCGATGTGATGCTGGTGCTGCTCGTCATCTTCATGGTCACGGCACCGCTCGTCAGTCCCGGTGAAATCGAATTGCCTTCGGTCGGCTCCAAGCTGACCGCGCCGGTGCAGCCGCTCGAAGTGACGCTGCGTACCGATCAGTCCCTGTGGCTGCGCGACCAGTCGACCAACGTCCCCGCCGCGCGCGTCTCCCGCGAGGAACTGGTCATCCGCGTGCTGGCCAAGCAGGGCAAGCAGGAGCAACCGGTGGTCATCGCCGCCGACAAGGGTGCGCGCTACGACGACGTGCTGGGCATTCTCGACCTGCTTCAACGCAATGGCGTGCGCAAGGTCGGCCTGCTGGCTCGACCGCCCACAAGCTAGCGGCACTGGACCGTGGCAATCAATCGCTCGGAGCGTCCGCGGCGTCCCCGCCAGACCCGGGGCAAATGGTGGGCGCTGCTGCTGGCCATCGCGGTGCAACTCGCGTTCCTGGCCGTGATCGTTTTTTCCGTCACCTGGCAGAACCGCGCGCCGCAGGCGGTAACGGCGGAACTCTATGCGCCGCCGGCGAAGACGGCGGTCGCGGAGCCCGCGCCCGCAACGCCGGCACCCGCGCCTGTGACACCACCCCCTGTGACACCCCCGCCGCCTGCACCCGCGCCGCCGGTGCCCGTTCCGCAGCCGGCACCCAAGGCGGCACCGCTGCCCGCTCCCAAGGTCGAACGTCCTGATCCCCGCGCCGCCGATATCGCGCTGAAGGCCAAGCAGGAGGACGAGCGCCGGAAGAAAGCGGAAGCCGAACGGAAAGATGCCGACAAGAAGGCGCGCGAGGCCAAGGAAGCGGAGGACAAGCGCAAGCTGGACGAGCGCCGCAAGCAGGACGAGAAACGCGCGGCCGAGACCCTCGTGCGCCAGCAGCGCGAAACGGAGGCGCTGCGCGCCCAGGCCGAGCGCGAAGCGAGGGCCCGGGCGCAGGCTGAAAGTGATGCGCAGAATCAGGCCCGCGCGGCGGCGGAGGCCTCGGCACTGGCCAGGGCCAAGGCAGATTGGGTCAGCCGCATCCAGGCCAAGGTGAAAGGCAATGTGATCGTGCCGCAGGATCTCGCGGGGAACCCGACCGCCATTTTCGACGTGGTGCAGTTGCCCACCGGCGAGATCATCGAAGCGACGCTGCGCAAGTCGAGCGGCTCGCGCGCGTATGACGACGCGGTGCAACGCGCGATTCTCAAGTCATCACCGCTGCCGCGGCCCGAGCGGGCGGAGTTGTTCCAGCGCACGCTGGAATTGAAGTTTCGCCCGTCCGACTAGGCGAAAAAGGGGTCAGGGTCGGATTGAAAAAGGGGTCAGGGTCAAATTAATCGGGTGATGGCGCGCGCCATTCACTGGCGATCCCCGATTGATTTGACCCTGACCCCTTTTTTGGATAACTAGATGCGGCTCTTCTTCTCGACGATCTGGATGGTGGCCCAGCTCCAGTCGGCGCGTTGCTCGACCAGCTGCCGCAGCGCCACCGTATAGATCGAGCGCCCGGTAGTAAGGATGACGTTGCGGCCTTCCGTATATTCCTGGGTGGGCACGATCAGCGTCTTGACCGCCAGCGGCTTGTCCGGACGCGACGGTGGCGGGAGATAAAGACCATGGAAGCGCGCGCCGATCGTCGACACATCGATGCCGTCGACGACGAACCCCATGTCGTCCTTGGGCTGGCGAACGGCATGCAACGTCACCGGCACCATGCGATCGGCAATGATCGACATGCCGGCCTCGACCTCGTCGTTGTTGACCTTGTTCAGCCGGCGCACGACCCCCAGCACCCAATCGGTAAGGTCGGACTGCCGGACCGCCACCAGCGCACCCAGCGTCAGCGCTTGGCCGATGCCGCCCGAGGCCGCAATGCGCAGGCCGGCGATGCTGCGATCCTTGACTTGCCACATCGGATCGGAAAACGACGACAGGCTGGCCGCGAGCGAATCGTGCTCGTCGGGTACCCGGCGTTTCATCCGCGAGGCGTCGGCCACGGCATAGACTTCGATCTGCTCGGCGCCCGTCACGGGCTCGGCCGAAAGATCGCCATCCTTTTGCATCAGCTCCTGCGAGATGCGCGACAGTCCGATTCGAACCTTGGCCGCGACTGCGCACGCGATACGCGGATCGCGCCGCAACTCGGCGTTGAGATTGGGCGAAACCGACGGGCTGACCTTTTCGAGAATCGCGATGCGCAACTGGTTGATGGGCGCGGCCGGCCCCTGGTCCGTGGACTCGGCCTGGCGCAGCGCCGCGATCGCGCGCTCGAGTTGATCCGCCAGCGGCGTGGTGTCGAGATACCGCAGCATGGACCCGGAATCGTTGCCGGTGCGGCGCGACAGGCCGGTCTTGCCGGCAATGTCGACGAAGTATCCCTCCGGCGAGCGAGGCACGCTGTCCATCTGCAGGCGCCGGCTCCAGGCGCGCAGCTGCGACATCGCCCAGTCCAGCTGCGGCGGCGACATGTTGCCGGTGTTGAGCTGGTGGATCAGCAGCACATACAGGTATTCCTGCTCGACCGTCCACGGCGTGGCATTGGGACCCGCGCTGGGCAGCACGACCGTCACGCGATCGACCTCCAACTCGGACGCGCGCATGTAGACGCGATGCAGTTCCATCCATTTGCCGGGGATCCAGCGTTCGTACCGAAACACGCGGAGCTTGGCGTCGGTGCCGAAGTAATGGACGAGTCGCGCAAAGAGCAGCGGGGCAAGCGACTTCCAGCGGGCGTTGGCGCTCTGCCGCAATGCCTCCTCGAGGGCGGACTGATACGCATAGATGAAGCCCTGCGACAGGTCGTAGATGGCCTGCCAGATGCGTTCGGCCAGCTTTGGCGCACTGTCGTGGTTTTCGACGTACTGCTTGATCAGCTGCCGACGATCGGCGCCCAGCGCCGCGTCGAGGTACTCGATGGCCTGTATGCGGGCAAGATCGACGGGCTTGCGCGACTGGCGCATGCCGTCGAAGGCGCGCATCACCTCCTGCTGACGCCCGATCACGTCCTGCGCCGGCAGCTGACGCAGCCAGGCCGCAGCGGATTTGGCGGATACCAGAGGATCCGCCGCATCCTTGGTGCCAGGGGTCAGGAAACCGAACATCGAGCCTCGCCGTTGATCCCGCGTTGAAGTTGGGGCCGATAGCCCACACCAAGGCCCGCTTCACTTGAAGCGCGCGAGCATTGCCGCAGACAGGGGACATTCATTTATAGCTCAATTCATTCGACCGCGCAAAATCCCGGCGACGGTCGGCTAAAATCCGGAAGTCGAACCAGTTCAACGGGGCGCTGGCCTCTACAAAACACATGACCCCACCTCTACGGAAAAATTCCATGACGCTGCGACAATCAGCCATTCGACCGCAGGACCCGCCTGTTGGGCGCCATCGGTCGTTTCAGTTGGTTTCCACCGTAGTCCTGGCCGTACTCGTTTCGGCGCTTGCCGGAAACGCTGCAGCCCAGACCACCCCCGCCACGACACCTGCACAAGGAATAAGCAAGTTGAATGCCATGCCCAATGAATTGAAGAAAATCGATGTAAAACAAGGAACTGGAAAAGAAGCCGCCTCGGGCAAGCCGGTGATTGTGCATTACACCGGGTGGCTCTACGACACGTCCAAACCCGACAACAAGGGCACCAAGTTCGACAGTTCCCGCGACCGGCAGGTGCCCTTTGGGTTCTTTCTTGGCGCCGGCAAGGTGATCAAGGGCTGGGACGACGGTGTCGTGGGCATGAAGGAAGGCGGCCAGCGCACGCTGATCATCCCCCCGTCCCTGGGCTATGGCGAGCGCGGCGCCGGTGGCGTGATCCCGCCCAACGCGACACTCATCTTCGACGTGGAACTGATCGAAGTTAAATAGTCCGGACGGCTTAAGTGGCCTTCGGCCGGATGCCCATGCTGCCTCGCGACAATGCCCCTCCGGTAAAGCGGCGCCTCGACTACCGCCCACCGGCGTTCCTGGTCGACACGCTGGAACTTCATTTCGACCTCGATCCGGACGCCACCAGGGTCATCGCGCACCTTGAATTTCGCCGCAACCCGGCGGCCGACGCGGCCGACCGCAACGCGCCACTGGTGCTTGATGGCGAGCAGCAGGACGAAGTTCAGATCGAACTGGACGCGGTGCCGCTGCCGCCGGAACGATGGCACCGCGGGGCCAGCGCACTGACGGTGCTCGATCCGCCCCCGCGCGGACGCCTTACCGTGCGTTCGCAGACAGCGCCGTCGCGCAACGACTCACTCGAAGGCCTGTATACCTCGTCGGGCGTCTTCTGCACCCAGTGCGAGCCCGAGGGATTTCGCCGCATCACCTATTTCCCCGATCGCCCCGATGTGCTTGCCCGTTATTCGGTGACGGTGCGCGCCGACAGCACCGCGTTTCCGGTGCTGCTGTCCAACGGCAATCTGGTCGCTCAGGGCACGCTCGACGACGGCCGGCATTTTGCGAAGTGGGACGATCCGTTCCCCAAGCCGTCCTATCTGTTCGCACTCGTGGCGGGCAAGCTGGCCGCGCTGGAAGACCGCTTCACCACTGCCTCGGGTCGCGACGTGGCGTTGAGGATCTTCTCCACCCCCGCCAACATCCCGCGCTGCCACCATGCGATGGAAGCCCTGAAACGGGCCTTTCGCTGGGATGAGGAACGCTTCGGCCGGGAATACGACCTCGATGCCTTCATGATCTTCTGCGCCGACGATTTCAACATGGGCGCGATGGAGAACAAGGGCCTCAACATCTTCAACAGCCGGCTGGTGCTGGCCAATCCGACCACCGCCACCGACGACGACTATGCGGCGATCGAAAGCGTCGTCGGCCACGAGTATTTCCACAACTGGACCGGCAACCGCGTCACGTGCCGCGACTGGTTCCAGCTGTCGCTGAAGGAAGGACTCACCGTCTTCCGTGACCAGGAGTTCTCGAGCGATCTCAACTCGAGAGCGGTCGAGCGTATCAGTGCGATCGAGTTCCTGCGCCGGGACCAGTTCCCCGAGGACGCCGGCCCGATGGCGCACAACGTACGGCCCGACGAGTATCTCGAGATCAACAATTTCTACACGTCCACCGTGTACGAGAAGGGCGCCGAAGTCATCCGCATGCAGCACACGCTGCTGGGAAGCGAGCGTTTTCGCCGAGGGATGGATCTCTACTTCGCGCGCCATGATGGCGCAGCGGTAACCTGCGACGACTTCGTCGCAGCCATGCAGGATGCCTCCGGCGTCGAACTCTCCCGGTTCAAGCGCTGGTACAGCCAGGCCGGGACGCCCATCGTCGACGTGCAGGAGAGCTACGACGACGCGGCGCGCACGTACACACTGACACTGGCGCAGCACACGCCCCCCACCCCCGGGCAGCCGGAAAAATTGCCGTTCCACATTCCGTTTGCATTGGGGCTGCTCGACGCCGGCGGCCGCGATATCCCCTTGCGCCTGGCGGGCGAGGCGGCCCCGGTGGGCACCACGCGCGTGCTCGATCTGGTGGAGGCAAGGCAGGCGTTCACATTTGCGGGCATTGATGCGAAACCGGTTCCATCGCTGCTGCGCGGCTTTTCGGCGCCGGTCATCGTCCGGTTCGATGCTCCGGTCGAACAGCGCGCGTTCCTTGCCGCGAACGACAGCGACCCGGTCAATCGCTGGGTTTGCGCCCAGAGCATCCATTCGACGGCCATGCTCGAAATCGCCGCGGACGTTCGTGCCGGCCGGCCGCTGGAGATGCCCGCCACATTGCTCGACGTCGTGCAGGCGCTGCTTGCCGACACGTCCACCGATCCGGCACTGCTGGCGCTGGCGCTCATGCTGCCGGACCCCGGCTATGTGGCGGCGCTCGAAGACACGATCGATGTGGATGGCATCGCCACGGCATGCCGTTTCCTGCGCCGCGAGCTGGGCCTGCAGTTGCGAGCAGCGTTCACCCGTCGATTCGAGGAACGCCGTGTACGGGCGCCCTACGCGCCCACGCCCGCCCAGACCGGTACGCGCAAGCTTGCCAACGTCTGCCTCGCCTATCTCGGCGCGATCGACGACGACGCCTCCCATGCATTGGCCACCGCCCACTTCGACGCGGCCGACAACATGACGGATACGATCGGAGCGCTGGCCGCGCTGCGCGACTCGTCGTCCAGCGCCCGCGCGCAGCTCTTTGCCCGCTTCGAAGCGAAGTGGCGTGACGAACCCCTGGTGCTCGACAAGTGGTTTTCGCTGGAGGCGCTCGCCTGGCGCACCGACACGCTGGAGCGCATCCGCAGCCTCGTCGTCCATCCACGATTCAACGCCCGCAACCCGAATCGCGTGCGGGCGTTGGTGGGCGCGTTCACCTTGCGCAATTTCGAGCAGTTTCACGCCGCCGACGGCAGCGGCTATGCGTTCGCTGCCGATCAGGTGCTGGCGCTCGATGCCACCAATCCGTGGATCGCGGCCGCCATTGCCGGCGCATTCAATCTCTGGAAGCGCTTCCCCGAGCCGCGGCGCGGACTGATGGAGGCGGCGCTGCAACGAATCGCAGCGGCCCCGGGACGGTCGCTGGATGTCACGGAAGTAGTGACAAGAACACTGGCGGACTAGCGAGGGGCGCGAGCAAAGCGACGCGACGAGTGAGCGAGCGAAGCGATGCGAAGTGCGAGCAAGCGATGCGAAGCGAAGCGCGAGCAAGACGACGCGAAGAGTGAGCGAGCGAAGCGATGCGAACAACGCAAAACTGAAACATCGGCGTTAAGCGGCGCATCGCGCCGCTTCAACGGCGATAGTTAGTACGTCGTCGCAACGTCGCCCCCACGCCACCCGACACCCCCCAAACGACGACGTACTAACTACCAATAGGTCTCGACTGTTACATGCCCCGGTTCCTTCCGCCGGTGCCTGCGCATCCCGCGCGTCGCCAGCAGCGCCTGTACATCGTCCACCATCGCCGGATTGCCGCACAGCATCACGTGCGAGTTCTCCGGCGACAGCGCGAGCCCGGCGCGCGCCTCCAGCCTCCCATCGGCGATTGCCGCAGGGATCCGTCCCGCCATGGCCCCGGAATGCGCCTCCCGGCTGACCATCGAAACATAGGTGAAGGCGCCCGGGTGCGCCTTCGCGATGCCCGCAATCTCCTCCTGGAAGCTCAATTCCTCCGCGTGCCGTACCGCGTGCACCAGCACGATGCGCGGAAAGCGCGTCCAGGCGTCATCGGTACGCAGTATCGACAGGAACGGCCCGATGCCGGTGCCGGTGGAGAGGCACCACAGCACCTCCGCCTCCGGCAGCTCGCCGACGCTGAAGAATCCGTTGGCGCGTGGCGCGAGCCAGATGGGGGCGCCGACCGCCAGGGCGGCGAGCTGCGGCGTCAACGGGCCTTCCGGAACGACGATGAAGTAGAACTCGTGCGGCTGCAGGTGCGGTGGATTCACGAACGAATAGGGCCTGCCGATCATCGGTTCGTTGTGGCCGGCAGGCGCCGGCAATGCCAGCCGCCCGAATTGACCCGCGACAAACGTCACCTCGGGCGCCGTCACCTGCAGCGATATGAGGTTGCGGGTCCATTGCCGCCTTCCCGTCACCCGCGCTTCCACCCATGCTGCCATCGCAATGCGCTCCGCGTCGTCAAGTAAACTCCGCATTATGCCCATGCCGAGCCCCGCCCCGACGATCTCCGGTCCCCGCGTCTACCTGCGGCCGCCGCAGCGCCGCGATGCGGCGGCCTTTGTCGCCGCGGCACTGCGCAGCAAACGGAACCACGGGCGCTGGACCACCGCTCCTGCCACGCGCGTGCGGTTCCTGGCGTTCGTGGATCGGTTCACCAGCGGCGCAACCCTGGCCACGCATGCAAGTTTTCTCATGTTCACCCGCGACGAAGACGCGATTGCCGGCGTTTTCAATTTCTCGGAGATCGTGCGGGGGGCGTTTCGCAGCACCTACCTTGGCTACTATGGCTTCACACCATACATCGGCCATGGTTACATGCGCGAGGGGATGGGGCTGGCGCTGGACGTCGCGTTCCGCCAGCTGAAGCTGCATCGGGTCGAGGTGAACATCCAGCCGGCCAACCTGCGATCTGTTGCGCTGGCCGAGCGCACCGGGTTCACGCGGGAAGGCTATTCACGCCGCTATGTGAAGCTTGGCGGGCGCTGGCGCGACCACCTTCGCTTCGCCATGCTGGAAGAGGATTGGCGCATCCTGCGCAAGCGGCGCCCATGATCGTTGGTGCCCGCGGCATCGCCGCATGGCTGATGCTTCCGCTTGCGGCGTGTGCGGGCGACACAATGGTCGCCGGCGAGGCACGGGCCGTGAAGGAATTTGCGATCGCCCCCTATGAAATCCACGAGGAGTGCATGACCCTTGTTGCCGGCACCAGGATCGACTACCGCTTCGAAGCGCGCATGCCGATCTACTTCGACATCCGGTATCGCGAGGGCAGCGCGATCATCAGCACCATCTCGCGCGAGGATGTACGCGCGGCCGCCGGAATCTTTGCGGTACCGCTGAGCAATCGCTACTGCGCGCATTGGGAGGCCGGGCGCGAGGGTGCGGTGATCGACTACTGGATTCGTTTGCTGCCGGAAGCCGCGCGGTCATGACGGCCGAAGCTTCCGCCTGGTTGCTCGATCTGGATGGCACGCTGACCGACAACTATCCGGGCATATCCCGCTCGATCCTCTTCGCGCTGGACCGCCTCGGCGCGCCGATCCCGGACGATGCCGCGTTGCGGCGATGCGTCGGGCCGCCGCTGCGCGAGTCGTTCCGGTGGCTGCTCGACACGGAGGATCCTGAGACGATCGAGCACGCCATCGGCTTCTACCGCGAGCGCTTCGGCGACCTCGGCTGGCGCGAAAACATCGTCTACGACGGCATCCCGGAAGTCATGGCGGTGCTCGCCGGCGGTTCGACGCCGATGTACCTGTGCACGTCGAAGCCCGAGGTCTTCGCGCGCCGCATCGTCACGCTGTTCGGATTCTCGGAACAGCTGTCAGGGGTGTACGGTGCCGACCTGGCCGGTCGCTTCGACGACAAGGTGAAGCTGCTGGCGCATCTGGTGGCCACCGAGAACATCGATCCGGAGCACGCCATCATGATCGGCGATCGCTCGCACGACCTGCGCGCCGCGCGCATGAACGGCGCGCGCATGAACGGCGCGCGCAGCATCGGTGTGCTGTGGGGATACGGCTCGCGGGAAGAGCTGGACAGTGCCGATGCAATCGCGGTTCGGCCACAGGATCTGCCGCAGACCCTGCAGGATCTCGGTCCCCGGCGCGAGTGAACTGGCGGGGCCGCCGATCCGCGGCGTCAGCGCCGCCGCGACCGGCCGCGGCCCAGCAGGAAACCGGCCAGCACCCCGGCGGCGATCACGGCCATGTCGTAGAACGGCTTGTAGTAGTAGATGATCGCGTTCTCGAAACCATCAGGCGCCACGAAAACGCGGGCGTAGGCAAAGAGTTCGATCGCCAGCATGACGATGCCAACGGCCGCCAGTGCCCGCGCAAACGGCGAGAGCAGCGCGAGTACGCCCAGCAGCACCCATGGGCCGGCCTCGTAGGCAAACCATCCGAACGAGCGCTCCACGTCGGCGGCGCGCGGCGAGCCGAATTCGACGTACGCGGTCAGGGCCACGCCGATGATGGCAAGAACGACAGCGGTGATTCGGCTTGCGTTCACGTTGCGTCGAACCTTTACGGAGCATGACGTCCCGGCATTCACACTAGCACGGACGGGCGAAACACCGAAGCATCATTGAACAGACGCTCCCCCAGCGCCTCGGTATCCCATCCCGCCAGTGCGGCGACCGGCAGCGGCAGCAATGTTCCCGGCAGGAACGTGCCGGACCGGATGCGCGCTGCCGCCGAGGCATCCAGTGCCGCGAGGGCACCCGCGTCGGCGGGCCCGCCAGCCGACGCCGGAACGACGAGCACGTGGGCGGTGATGCCCCGGTAAGGTCTGCGCAATTTTTCGAGCATGCCGTGTCCGACGGCCACGGGTACGAATGCGGCATCGACCCGGGCGCGGGCTGCGACGAAGAGCGCATGCCAGGCGCGCCGGCGCAGCATCTCCGCGAGGTCGTCGTCACCGCAGGCGAGGATGAGGCCCGACTCGTCGAGCAAGGTTGCCGCGTCGCGGACGCGAGTGCGCGCGTGAGGATGCGGTGCCGTGCCAGGATGGATATGGAGCGAATTCAGTGCGCACTTGGTTCGAGGCAACGTCAGCCAGACGAGCGCGTTGAGCGCGTCATGCCAGTTGTCGAGGCGAATGCCGATCCGCCCCGTGTCGGCGATACCCCGCTCGTAGGCGAGCGCCGATGCAGGTGCCGCTGCGGCAAATGTCATTGGCGTCCCGTCATCGAGCGACAACCCGCGCGCGCCCGCCCACGCGTTGAGTTGCGGCAGGTCCGGCAACCGACCGTCGGACAACAACGGTCGGAAGGGCGCGAATGCCGGATGGTCAAACGCCGCGCTCCCATCCACAACGGGCGTCGGCAGCGATGTCAGCGGCCGCCCCCGGCGACCGACAGCACCAGCACCAACCCGATGAAGATCGCCAGTACCACCAGCGCGATCTTCCACGGGCTCTTCGGATACTCGCCCTGGATGGCGCCGGTCACGCCATTCTGCACGCATTGGAATGACCGCGCGCCGTAGGTGTAGGACATGAGCCACACCGGTGCCAGGATGTGCTTGAACGTCTGTCGCGTGTAGCTGGTCTGCACGACCAGATTGCGGTACGTATCGCCGGGAACCTGCTGCGCGCACATCGCCTGCACCTTCCCGTCCATCACCGCGCGCGAATTTTGCGCTGCGCCGAGCAGGTCGATCTGATAGCGCTCGACCACCCACCCGGCGACATAGCCGGCGTCATAGGGTTTGAGCGTTGCGGTGGGAAAGGGCTCGATGCCGCGCAGCAGTGCCGGGTGGACACCGACGGAAGCGCATACGAGGTCGTCATCGAAGTAATGCGTCAGCGCGCCCGCCGCGGGTTCCCAGCGCACGTGCTGAACCTGCCGCGTGCGCGTCTGCCCGCCTTCGCTGTAGGTCTCCGTCGTGTAGTAGTAGTGGCCGGCATCGGCGGTCCATCGGGCATCTGCCTGGGCATCGAAGGTCCAGTACGGCAGGTAGAGGCCCTTCACCGTATCGGTGAGCGCCCGGCGCTTCAAGGCGTTGGGCGCGAGCCAGAGCCTGCCGTACCACTGGCGAATCCGGTCGCGCGCCGCCGATTCGCTGACCGTGAATGGCAGCACCGATTCGGGCCGGAACGCGGGCTTCGCTTCCGCGTAGGGCACGAGTTGGGCGGATCCGCAGAACTCGCAATTCTGGGCCTGCCGCTTCGGATCGAACACCGAGATCGCATTGCAGCTCTGGCACCGCACCTGCCGCTTGTCGGCCTTCCAGCCACGGGCTTCGTCGCCGATGCCGCGCATTGCGGCGACCAGGTCGTGCTCGAGGATGTTGCCCGATGCCGCGTCCAGCTTCGCCGGCGACTCGACGCCACAGAACGGGCAGACGAGCTTTTGCCTGGCCGGATTCCAGTTCGCCTCGCCGCCGCACGCGGGACAGGCGAACTTGGAGATCGCGGATGTCTCGCTCATGGTCGGCAAGGCTCGGGGCAGTAACGACCTAGCGGATCGAGTAGCCGACGATGCGCCAGATGCCGTCGGACTCGCGCTCCACCGTGACGGTTTCGGCGGCATCCCGATTGGCGAAGTTGGTGCGATACACCAGGATGACGTAGGTGCCCTCCGGGAGATTGGGCGCCACCTGGGCCGGCTGCGATGCAGCGAGCGTTCGGGCCTTCACCGCGCCATAAGGCCCGCGCGCGGATACCAGCGCCTTCGCCCATTGTTCCGGCGTCATCGCACCCCTGAACCTGGCCGAGGCCGCGGCATAGGTGGCGTTGGCATCGCCCGCATCCGACTTCTCGAGCCACTCGCGGGAAACCCGCTGGGCTTCGCTGACACGCGGATCCTGTGCCGCAACCGGTGTCGCAAGCCATCCACAAGCTGCCGCTCCCACAATGAGCAGCAGGGCCTGAACTGCAAGGCGGCGTCCGCCATCCGGCAACGGCATGGTCACCCTTTCAGAAAAGTGTCGATGGCGCTCCGCGTGATCCGCCACTGCGTGCCGATCCGGCGGCCCTTCAAATCGTTGGCTTCGAGGCTTGCGAGCACATCCGACTCGGCCACGCCCAATAGCTGCGCGGCCTGCGCGGGCGTCATGAGTTCCGGCGCCGCGGGTGCCGCCGCAGCCACGGCAGGCGCCGGAATGCCGGGGGTACCCTGGCCCATCAGCCCCCCGGTCTGATTCATCATCTGCTGCGCCATCGCCATGCCGACCGCCATTTCCGCCGCCATGCCGCCGGGACCACCACCGTTGCCTGCGGCCATGCCCTGCGCCATCTGGAACTTGACGTAGTCGTTGAGATTGCCCACGGCGGCCATGCTCGACCGCTTGTCGATCGCCGCCTCCACCTCGGGTGGCACGGACACGTTCTCGACGATGAACGTCGTCATCTCGAGGCCGTACTTGGCGCTGATCGCCGGATTGATGAGCGGCAGCAGCGCTTCGCCCAGCTCGCCGTAACGCGACGCCACATCCAGCGCCGGGATCTTCGAGCCGGCCAGCGCATCGGTAAACACGCTGACGAGGCGCGAACGCATCGTGTCGTTGAATTCGTCGAGGCGGAAATGATTGTCGGTCCCCGCCACTTCCTTCAGGAATTTCCTGACGTCGACGATACGGAAATCATAGGTCCCGAACGCGCGCAGGCGCACGATGCCGAAGTCGGCGTCGCGCATCATGATCGGGTTGGCAGTGCCCCACTTGTTGCCGGTGAACAGCCGCGTGACAACGTAGTAGACGTCGGCCTTGAACGGGCTTTGCAGCGCGTATTTCCAGCTCTTGAGGTTGGTGAGAATCGGGATGTTGTCGGTGGTCAGCGCATGTTTGCCCGGCCCGAAGGTGTCGCCGAATTCGCCCAGGTAGACAAACTGCGCCGCCTGCGATTCGCGCACGATCAGCTGCGCGCCGTTCTTGATTTCCTTGTCCTCGTCGGGGAAGCGATACGACAGCGTGTCGCGCGAGTCGTCCGTCCACTCGATGATGTCGATGAACTGTTTCTTGATGAAATCGAGAATCGCCATGGTCATCCCTTTGCCAAAAAAAGAAAACGCGGCCCGCGACGCCATGTCGCGGCCGCATTGCAAACCGGTTGCCGACTACTTCTTGACGGCCGCGAGTTTCTTGACTTCGGCGTCGGCACTCTTCAACTCGGCGTCGATGCGCGACGCGGGAATGGCGCCGGGCACGATCGAGCCATCGGCGAACAGCAGCGTCGGCGAACAGCAGCGTCGGCGTGGCCGTGACCTTGAATCTGGCGCCGAGCTCGGCGGTCTGGGCGATGGGGTCGCCGCAATCACCCTTGTTGTCGGGCACGGCGCCCGTCTCGTAAAACGCATCCCAGGCCTTGACGCGATCGGGCGCGCACCAGATCGCGCGTGACTTACGCGCCGCGTCGGGGTGCAGCTGGTCGATCGGAAAAAGATAGGTGTAGATGGTGACGTTGTCCACCGCCTTCAGCTCCTGCTCGAGCTTGGCGCAGAACGGGCAATCGGCGTCGGAGAACACGACCAGCGTGCGCTCCCCGGTGCCCTTGACCTTCTTGATCGCGAGGTCGAGCGGCAACTTGCTGACGTCTACGCGGTTCAGCTTGCGCTGCCGGTCTTCCGTCAGGTTGGTCTTCGACTCGGTGTCATAGACCGAGCCGACCAGCAGGTACTTGACCTTGGCATCGGTGTAGAGGACGCGGTCATCGAACTGCACCTCGTAAAGCCCGAAATAGGGCGTCTTGACCACGCCACGGATATCCCCGCCCGGAAACTTCTGCTCCAGCGTCTTCTTGACCGCCTGGGCTTCCGCGGTCATCGGGGGTGCCTTGTCGGCGCCCTGCGCCGCTACCGGGAACGGGGCGGCGGCCAGAACGGCGACGGCCAGAACGGTGAGACCGGCCGCACGAACACGGGCACCGGCAAGGGTTGCTAACGTCATGATTTCTCCACGCCAAAAGGTTGATACGGACTTCGACAGTCTAGCGCAGCGCAGGTTGCGCCATGATTCGCTTGACGCCAGGAAGCCGATCAACGGCGGTCAGGCCCACGTTACGCAGCGTTCGAAGCCATGGCGCGGGTTGCCCGAACAGCCGGACCAGGCCGTCGGTCACGACCTGCATCGCCAGGACCGGCTCGGCCCGCCTGCGACCGAAGCGTTCGAGCAGGATCGGCGTGCCGGGGTCGTTCACCGGTCCGCGTTCGCGCATCACGTTGGCCAGTGCCTCCGCGTCTCCAAAGCCGAGGTTCACCCCCTGTCCCGCCAGTGGATGGATCCCGTGGGCGGCATCGCCCACCAGGGCAAGCCGGTGCGCCACCGTCGCCGGGAGCCGCAGCAGCGCCAGCGGATACAGTGCCGGGGGTGTCAGGGGCTTCAACGGACCCAGCGCCTGCCCACCCGCCGCCGCAACGCGCTCCGCCAGCGCCTCAGGCCCCAACCCGCGCAGTTCCTCAGCCAGCGCGTCCGGCGCTGACCAGACGATCGAAATCCGGCGGCCGGGAAGCGGCAGCCATGCCAGGACGCCCCCATCGTCGCGAAACCACTGGCGGGCAACGCCGTGATGGGTACTGGAGCACTCGAAATTGGCCACGACCGCGGTCTGGCCATAGAGTCGCGGTTCGGCCGTGATCCCGGCGGCCGCCCGCACCCAGGAACGAATGCCGTCCGCGCCAACCACCAGGCGGGCGCGCAGTTCCCGGGGCGCCCCCGTCGCGGATCCGAGCGCCACGCGGGCCTCCTCGGCCGTCCACGACAATCCGACGAACGGCGCCTCGCCGATCAGGGCAACCCCTGCGGCAACGGCCTGCGGCAACAGTGCCGCGCGCAATGCCCGCTCCTCCACGATCCAGGCCAGCGCCCGCTCGTTCAGTTCGTACGCGGAAAAGTCGAGGCTGGCGCCGGCATCGCCGACGACGTGCATGGCCTCGATAGGCGTGATCCGCTCCGGCGGCAGCGCCTGCCAGGCACCCAACGCATGCAGAAAGCGGGCGCTGCCGGGGCTCACCGCATAAACCCGGGCATCCCAGGTCGACGGCAGATCCTGCGGCATGGCAATCGGGGCACGGTCCACCAGCGCCACGGTCAGCCCGGTCCGCGCCAGCGCCGGCGCCAGCGCCAGGCCGACAAGACCGGCCCCGGCAATGACGACATCGTACCGGGCAGGGTTCACGCCGCGGCTTCCGGCGGCGGCATGAGTACCTCGATCACATGGTTCTGGTTGGTGTAGATGCAAAGCTCACCCGCGATCGACAGCGACTGCTTGACAATCTCGGCCGCGCGCAAGGTCGAATGCGCGAGCAAGGCGCGGGCGGCCGCCTGCGCAAAGGCGCCGCCGGACCCGATGGCAACGATGCCGTGCTCGGGTTCCAGCACGTCGCCGTTGCCGGTGAGGATCAGCGAAGAGGAGAGATCCGCGACGGCCAGCATGGCCTCGAGCCGGCGCAGGACGCGATCGGAGCGCCAATCCTTGGCCAGCTCCACCGCCGAGCGCACGAGGTGCCCCTGATGCTTTTCGAGCTTGGCCTCGAAGCGTTCGAACAGTGTGAACGCATCGGCGGTGGCACCGGCGAAACCGGCGAGCACCCGATCATGGTGGATCCGGCGCACTTTGCGCGCCGTGGCCTTGACGATGATGTTGCCAAGCGTGACCTGACCATCGCCGCCCAGCGCGACTTCGCCGTGCCGACGCACCGACAGGATGGTGGTGCCGTGAAAGGGTTCCAAGGGAGTGCCGGCCAGAACTTGCCTGCTGCCGCGTTACTGCGGCTTCTTGACGAAATGACGGGGAGAAATCCCGATCAGCAGCAACAAGGCCCGGATGATCGGCGTCGCCCCTACGATCTGCACCGACTTTCGCTGCGATTCGACCCGGTTGATCGCGTTGAACAACGCGCCGGCGCATACGAAATCGACTCGCTCGACCTCGGTCATGTCGATCGGGACCACCGCATGGGTGGTCGCATATTCGGCAATGGTCGCGAGCTGCTGCGAAGCCTGCCCGGCGAGCACCCCCGACAACGTGGGTGGCGTGGCGTGCGAAGGCGCGGCAACCGGCTCCACTTTGGCGATACCGGCGCCTGCCTTGTCCCCGACCACCGCTGCGGAGGGCGGCGGATCCCAGGACGGCGGGGACTGCTCGAAGGCGACGGCGTACTCGATGGCACGGTTCTCGAAGGCGTCCTGGTCACCCTGGAATTGCAGCAGTTCGAGCGCCAGCAACCATACGCCCTCACCGCCTTCCCGGCCCCGCCGGATAAGGATGTCGAGCGCATTGCGAACCTTGTCGGCCCGTTCGAGCTGCAGTGGAAATTTTCGCTTGCGCACCTCGGCCAGCGCGTCCGCGAGCGACCTCGCGCCGGCGTCGTCGAAACCGGCGATCTGGGCCAGGTCGAGACGCGCATTGGCGATGCCCTTGGCCGCCGCAGTACGCAACGCCTCGATCTGTGGCGCTGTGGCTGCCGTAAGCTTGCCGGTGATTACGACGTAGCCTCCGCCTGCAGGCTTCTGGGCCGCCGCAGGTGCCGGCGCGGCAGGGCCGGTCTCGTCCCACATCGGGGCCGAGCGCTCGAACTGCACCACATAGGTCATGGCAACCCGCTCGAAGCCAACGCGGTCGTGTGCGCGCTGCATGAGATCGAAGAGTGCGAGCCAGGCCAATGGGGACGCCTTGGCGTCGTGGTCGAACTGGACGCCTTCCTCGAGCAAATCACGCGCCGGCTTCGCCTGGCCGCTGGCATACAGCAACGCCGCGTTTTCCAGCACTGCGCACAGTCCGGGATTGGTCTGCGCAACTTCGATCGACATCCTGGCCGGTGACCACTGGATCAGGCTTGCGCCGGTGACGGTGATGTCGCCGGCTGGCTCAGCCCGCGGCCGCTCCGCCGCGCCGCGCCGGCCCTGGGCCTGCACCGCGACGTCGCGCGCCGACACCGGCGTCTTGTTGGTCGAACGAGGGGCCGCACGGGGCCGCTCCGCAGCGGCGGGGGCGACAGGCTTCTTGGCGGGAGGCTTGGAGAAAAGGGCCATGGATGCAGCGGGTTATGCCGTTGGAATGCCTTTGTACATTATGTCCCCAAGGATGGCCGCGAACAAGACGACGCGGGTCGGCAGCCACTCGGACGAGGCATCGGCGCGGATGCTTTCCACGCGCAACGGCCGGGTTCACCGGCCGTTGCGCTGCATCTTTCGTGCGGGAATCAGCCGAGATTCTGCGCGGCGAAATCCCAATTGAGCAAGTTGTCGATCACAGCATCGACGTACGCTGCGCGCTTGTTCTGCTGGTCGAGGTAGTACGCATGCTCCCAGACGTCGATGGTCAGCAGCGGCTTCTGGCCCTTGGTGAACGGGACCTCGGCGTTGGACGTCTTGACCACCTTGAGCGCTCCGCCATCCAGCACCAGCCAACCCCACCCGGAGCCGAATTGCGACACGGTGGTGGTCGCGAGTTCCTTGCGGAAGGCATCAAAGCTGCCGAAGGATGCGTCGATCATCTGCGCCAGCTTGCCACCGGGCTTGCCGCCGCCCTTCGGCTTCATGCTGTGCCAGTAGAACGTGTGGTTCCAGATCTGCGCGGCATTGTTGAAGAGGCCGGCCTTGTCCGCCTTGCCGGCGGTCTCGTTGATGATCTTTTCGAGGGTCGCGTTCTCGAAGTCCGTGCCCTTGACGAGGTTGTTGAGATTGTCCACGTAGGTCTTGTGATGCTTGCCGTAGTGGAACGACATCGTGTTGGCCGAAATGACCGGCTCGAGGGCATTCTCGGCGTAGGGCAGCGGGGGCAGCGTGAACATGCGGGCGCACTCCTGACAAGGTGGGGATGAAAACGGAAGCAGACGGCAAATTGTACGCGCGTCGGGCGGATACGCTCCCTTGTTGTACACGCGTCGCGCGGATACGCTCCCTCGTTGTACGCGCGTCGGGCGGATACGCTCCCTTGTCCTGTAGGCGAGGCTTCAGCCTCGCGCGCATGCGAGGCTGAAGCCTCGCCTACGGAACTACACGCAGCTCGAGGGTCGCAGCAGTGTCGTGCTTAGTCCCCGTAGAGCTTCTGCACCCGCTCGCGACGCTCCTGTGCCTCCAGCGACAGCGTGGCCGTCGGGCGCGCGATCAGGCGGGGGACGCCGATAGGCTCGCCGGTCTCCTCGCACCAGCCGTACGATCCGTCGTCGATCAGCCGAATCGACTTCTCGATCTTCTTCAGGAGCTTGCGCTCGCGATCGCGCGTGCGCAGCTCGAGGGTGTACTCCTCTTCCAGCGTGGCGCGGTCGGAGGGATCGGTCGTTACTTCATTTTCGCGCAGGTGCTCGCCGGTGTCGTCGGCGTTCTGCAGCAACTGGTCGCGGAGTTCGACCAGCATCTTCCTGAAGAACGCGAGTTGCGCGTCGTTCATGTAATCCTTTTCCGGCGCCTTCAGGATCTCTTCCTCGGTCAGCTCCCGGACTTTCTTCACTGCAGTTGCGGATTTGGTGGCCATGCTCCATCTCACCTTGCTGAATGCGTGCGGAACGCGACCTGTTGCAGGGGGCGGATCGGTCATGCCATCCGTCGCCACGCATCAGCCTCATGCGGCCCGCGCTAAATTCCCTATTATAGCTTGCTACCCTCCTGCACTGCCATTTCCCCGTGCGGCGCCCGCCCCGGGACCCAGCCGGGCCGGAATGGGCCGGAGCGCCCCGTATAATTCCAACAAAACAAGGCCTTCCGATGACATCCCCTACGCCCACCCTGACCCTCAAACGGCCGGACGACTGGCACCTGCACCTGCGCGATGGCCCGGCGCTGGGTGCGGTCGTCGCGCACACGGCGCGTGTCTTCGGACGTGCAATCGTCATGCCAAACCTGAAACCGCCCGTCGCCACGGTGGCGGCAGCGGCGGCCTACCGCACGCGCATCCTCGGCGCCCTGCCCCCGGATACACGATTCACG
>JANNKR010000073.1:0-39710 GCA_031396395.1 Betaproteobacteria bacterium | reverse complement strand
CCGGCGTACGATCTGATCGATTGAGGTCGGTCTTCCGACACCTCCGTAGGCGAGGCTTCCGCCTCGCGGGTCTAGTTTCGCGTATCGGCCGCGAGGCTGAAGCCTCGCCTACGGGGCCCTCGGCTCGCTGCGCAACTTCACGCGATCCGGCAAGCCTCGCCGAAATCGAGTCGCGGATTGCGCGGGTGCAGCGTGGCCTTGTCGCCGTAGCCCAGGTTGATCAGGAAGTTGGACTTCCACTTGCCGTCCGGGAAGAACGCGGCGTCCACCTTGGCGTTGTCGAAACCGGACATGGGTCCACAGTCGAGCCCCATCGCGCGCGCGGCAAGGATGAAGTACGCGCCTTCGAGCGACCCATTGCGAAACGCGCTGGTCGCGATGTGGTCGGGCTTGCCGGCGAACCAGCTGCGCGCGTCGGTGTGCGGAAAGAGCCGCGGCAGGTTTTCGTAGAACTCGAGGTCATGGGCGACGATCACCGTGACCGGCGCCGCCATCGTCTTGTCGGCGTTGCCGGGCGAGAGCGCGGGTTTGAGTCGCGCCTTGGCCTCCGGAGTCCGCACGAACACGAAGCGCGCCGGCGACGAGTTACCCGTGGTCGGCGCCATTTTCAAGAGATCGAAGATGTCCTGCAGCGTCTGGTCGGCAACGGGCGTGTCGAGAAAGTGACTGTACGTGCGAGCGGTGCGGAAGAGCGTGTCCAGGGCAGCGGCGGGAAGCGCGGTCATGGCGAGCCTTGAATGGGGCGGAGTGGAAGGGGCGCGAGTGTGAACTTCAGCATAAACGTCAGCGTCCCCACGAATACACCACGGTGACGATCACGGTGCCCCACAGAGTCAACAGGACGTTGTTGATCGCATAGGGAACGGTAAAGCCAAGGACGAATACATTGTTGCCGCCTGCTTCCTTCAGCGCGTTGAGGGCGGGCGTAGCGGTCTGGGCGCCTGCCAGTCCGCCCAGCAGCACGGGCACCGGCATCTTGAAGAGCTTGGCGCCCACGTAGAAGCCAAGAAGCTGCGGGACCATCGTGACGATGGCGCCGGCGGCAAAGATTGTGAGGAAGTACGAGATCCCGCGCTCGTGCAGCACCGCGACGGCATGCGGACCCGCCGTCAATCCGACGATGGCGATGAAGACGGTCAGGCCGACATCCTGCAGGATGCGCGTGGCCGAGTCCGGGATGCCGCCGAACAGGGGATAGCGACTGCGCGCCCATCCGGTGATCAGGCCCACCAGCAGGATCGCGCAACTGGTGCCGAGCCCGATCGGCACCGCACCAATACGGAACGACACCAGGCCGAGCAGGATGCCCACCGTCAGGCCCAGCGCCAGGAAAGGCAGCGCGAATCGCGACGGATCCGTATCGATGAAGCCGGTGTGGCGGGCGACGCGTTCGATGTTGGCGAGACTGCCGACCACGTGGAGCACATCGCCGCGCTGCGGCATCGTGCCGGGTCCGAGCGGAAGGTCGAGCTGGCCGCGGGTGATGCGGGTCAGGAATACGCCGCGTCCGTATTCAACCGCCAGATCACCGATGCGCCGTCCCGCGATGTTGCCGCGCGTGACGACCACCTGCGCTTCCTTGATCGGAAAGGCGAGCAACGCGTGGTCGTCGATCTCGGGGCCGATACGGGTGTCGGCGTCGACCAGGACCGCGCGCCAAGCTCCAATTGCGAGGACATCGCCGGTCTGCAGGCGCGTACCGACATTGACGTCGTCGATGAACCGGTCGCCGCGACGGATGCGCTCGACGTAGAGCCGCGCTTCCGCAAACGCGGATTCGAATTCGTTGACAGTGTGCCCGTCGAACTCCGGCCGCTCGAGGCGCAGTGCGCGATAGCCGAAGCGCTGATAGGCAAGCTTGCTGTTCGGGCCGTGCCCATCGCCCGCCAGCTCGTCCTCGAGGGCCAGCGCGGCGTCGCGGACGTTGATGCGCAGCAGCAGCGGCGCCGCAGCCACGACGAACAGGATCACGCCGATGTCGCCGAATACATACGTGACGGCATCTGCCAGGGGCACGTGGGACGACCACAGGGCCTTGGTGGCGGCATCTACCGGCAGTTCGGCAATCGTCGCCAGCGCGGTGCCCAGTGCAGCCGACTGCGTGAGTCCGCCCGAGGCCACCCCGGCCGCCGTCCCCGGATCGAACTTGAACACCCAGGCGACCGCAAGTGCGGTGACCAACCCCGAGATCGAGACCACGAGCGCCAGGCCGATCTGCGGCAGCGCCTCCTTTTTCAGGCCCGCAAAGAATTGCGGACCCGTGGAGTAGCCGATGGCGAACAGGAACAGGTCGAAGAACGCCCACTTGAGCAGGTCAGGGATCTCCGGCGTGAACAGGATGCCGAGGACGAGGCCGGCGATCAGCGTGCCGACCACCGTGCCGAGGCCAATGCCCTTGATGTGGACGCGCCCCAGCAGGAATCCCAGAACGATTGCCACGAAAATGGCGAGTTCCGGGTGCGCATGAACGAGTTTGATGGCGTCAGTCATCATGGGGCGGGGTCCGGCAAGGCGCACCAGCCGGGCGCGAAGTGGCCCAATATACCGAAGCCCGCCGCGGTCTGCGCGTCCAGGCCGTCATTGACCCACGTTATCGTGGATATTGGCATAATGAATTGGACGGACTTACGGCGTCCGGAGCAGGATCAAATTGTGCAAGCCCCTCCGGGCTGCCATGCGGTGGTCACAACGCGTTCAAACGAGGAGAGCACGATGAAGAATCTCAAGGGCACCAAGACGCACGACAACCTGAAGGCCGCGTTCGCCGGCGAATCGCAGGCCAATCGCCGTTACCTCTATTTCGCAAACAAGGCAGACGTCGAAGGCCAGAATGACGTCGCCGCACTGTTCCGCTCGACGGCGGAAGGCGAGACCGGGCATGCGCACGGCCACCTCGATTATCTGGCGGTGGTGGGCGACCCCGCGACGGACCTGCCGATCGGCTCGTCGCGCGACAATTTGAAGGCTGCTGTTGCCGGCGAGACGCATGAATACACGGACATGTATCCGGGGATGGCCAAGGCGGCGCGTGACGAGGGCTTCGAGGAAATCTCGGACTGGTTCGAGACGCTGGCGAAGGCCGAGCGCTCCCACGCCAACCGCTTCCAGAAGGCTCTGGACGCGCTGACGGACTAGCACGGTGCGAGGCTGAAGCCTCGCCTACAGGGCGGATGGGGCCATTCCCTCGTAGGCGAGGCTTTAGCCTCGTGTGGGTTGTGCGTGGAGTGCGTGTGGGGTACGCGTGAATCAATTGCAGATTGACGGAAGTTTCAGACAACATCGGATGGGCGAAGGTTAGCAAGCCATGACCACACGCGAAGGCAGCCTCGAGGCACCTACCCGGCATCCGCTCGACTGGCGCAATCCCGAGTTTTACGATCACGGCGCGCTCGACAAGGAATTGGAGCGGGTCTTCGACATTTGCCATACCTGCCGCCGCTGCGTCAGCCTGTGCGGCGCCTTTCCCACGCTGTTTGACCTGATCGACGAGAGCAAGACCGGCGAACTCGATGCGGTGGCCAAGGCCGACTACGGCAAGGTGGTCGACCAGTGCTACCTGTGCGATGTCTGCTACATGACGAAATGCCCGTACGTGCCGCCGCATCCGTGGAACGTCGACTTTCCCCATCTGATGCTGCGCGCCAAGGCAGTCAAGTTCCGCGATGGCGACGTCAAGTTCCGCGACAAGCTGCTGACAGGCACCGATCGCCTGGGCAAGCTTGCCACCATTCCGGTGGTCGTGCAGATGGTCAACAAGGTCAGCACGATGCCATTGGCGCGTTCGATGATGGAAAAGACGCTGGGCGTTGCGGCCGCGACCAGGTTGCCGCCCTACGCCGCCAGGAAATTCCGCGCGCACGCCGAGCCCAGCGTGGCCTGGCCGGTGCGCGACGGCACCCGTACGCCGGGCAAGGTGGCCGTGTTCGCCACCTGTTACATCAACTACAACGAACCTGGCATCGGTCACGATCTCCTGAAGCTTCTCGCCCACAATGAAATCCCGTATCGACTGGTCGAGAAGGAAGCGTGCTGCGGGATGCCGAAGCTCGAGCTGGGCGACCTGGCCTCTGTCGAGGCTCTGAAGAACGTCAACATCCCGCCGTTGGCGCAGCTGGCCCGGGGAGGGTATGCCATCCTCAGCGCAGTGCCGTCGTGCACGCTGATGTTCAAGCAGGAACTGCCCCTCATGTTCCCGGATGATGCCGACGTGCGCGCGGTGGCCGATGCGATGTTCGACCCTTTCGAGTACCTCGTTGCGCGCGACAAGGACGGCTTTATCAAGAAGGCGTTCCCGCAGCCGCTGGGTCAGGTCAGCTATCACATTCCCTGTCACTCCCGCGTGCAGAACGTCGGCCAGAAGACGCGCGAGGCGTTGCAATGGGTGCCCGGCACGACGCTCAACACCGTGGAGCGCTGCGCCGGGCACGACGGCACTTGGGGCGTGAAGAAGGAATTCTTCGCCGAGTCGATGCGCATCGGCAAGCCGGTATTCGCCCGGATGAACGAGGATGAACCTGACTACGTGAGTTCCGACTGCCCCATCGCCGGCCGCCGGATCATGCAGGGCATCGAGGACAAGAACGGGCCGTCGAGCGCGCGGCGCGAGCATCCGCTGACGTTGTTGCGCATCGCCTACGGCCTCGACTGATTGAAAGCACCGTAGGCGAGGCTTCAGCCTCGCATGCGCAATTTACGCAATGACCCAGCGAGGCTGAAGCCTCGCCTACACGATCCACAGGACCTACAAGGATTGAAATGATGACCATGAACGCCAGAATCACCCGCGAGAGCCTGTTGACACTCGAGGCCTACGCCAAGTCCCGCAGTCAGTTTCGCGCGCGCGTGCTGGAGCACAAGCGGCCGCGCACCGTGCATCTGGGCGAGCACGTGACGCTGTTGTTCGAGGACGAGCTGACATTGCGGTACCAGGTGCAGGAAATGCTGCGCATTGAAAAGACCTTCGAGGAGGCCGGCATCCAGGACGAACTGGACGCGTACAACCCGCTGGTCCCCGACGGGCGCAACTTCAAGGCGACAATGCTGGTTGAATACGCCGACGTCGACGAGCGCAAGGCAGCCCTGGCCAAGTTGCGGGGCATCGCGGAGCGCGTGTGGGTCCGCGTGGAAGGTTGCCCGCGCGTGTACGCAATCGCCGACGAGGACCTGCCGCGCGAGAACGACGAGAAGACGTCGGCCGTGCATTTCCTGCGCTTCGAGCTGACGGCGGAAATGGTGGCGGCCCTGAAGTATGGCGTCGCGCTGGGAATCGGCGTCGACCATCCGAACTACACGGCCGAGATTCCGGCCGTGGGCGCGGCCACACGCAATGCACTGGTGGCGGATCTCGCCTAGCCCGTACGGGCAGCACTGTCTTCGGAACCCGCTGCTGCCGCCGCGTCCCACGCCGTACGCGTGATGCCGCGCACGATGAACGGCCGGTCCGCGCCGCGATGCCGCCGGGATTCGCGGTGCAGCTCGATCATGCCGCACTTATGCATCACGCGCCCGGAAGCTGGATTGTCCGCGAGGTAGGTGGACCACACCGCGTCGAGCGTGGTGCCGCGAAACAGGGTTGCGATCACCGCGCGCGCGGATGCGCTGGCAAATCCGTGGCCCCAGTAGGGCTTGCCGACCCAGTAGCCGAAGTGCTCGTGCACGCCGTTGGGCCGCATCCCGATCGCGCCGACCAGCGCGCCGTCCGTGGCGCGCGTGATTGCCCACGTGTGTTCGCCACCCGTGGCCCGGGCCCGCGCATGGCCATTGATCCAGGCCTCGGCCATGCCATCGAGGTAGGGGTGCGCGACGATGTCCACCAGCTGCCGCGCCACGTCCCAGTCGCCGACCAGCAATTGCACGCCGCTGGCGTCAGCCAGCGTAAAGCGGCGCAGGACGACGGGACCGGCGGCGATGCGATCCGGGGACTCCACGACGGGCCGGTGGCGCGAAGCTAATCGCGAAAATTGTTGAACTGCAGCGGAAAGTCGGTGATCGACTTCTTGACCAGCGCGATCGCGTCCTGCAGCAGGTCGCGCTTGGCGCCGCTGACGCGCACGGCGTCGCCCTGGATCGACGCCTGCACCTTCATCTTGCTGTCCTTGATGATTCGAACGATCTTCTTCGACAGCTCCTGCTCGACACCGGTGCGCACGGTAATCGCCTGCTTGACCTTGTTGCCGGACACCTTCTCGACATCGCCGTACTTGAGCGAGCGGATGTCGATCGTGCGCTTGGTGAGCTTGCCGGTGAGGATGTCGGTGACCTGCTGGAGCTTGAACTCATCGTCGGCAAAAAGCGTGAGCACCTTTTCCTTGTGCTCGACGCGTGCATCCGACCCCTTGAAGTCGAAACGGGTGGAGACTTCCTTGTTGGTCTGGTCAACGGCGTTGTTGACCTCGACCTCGTTGACTTCTGAAACGATATCGAAGGAGGGCATGGTCTTGGGCTGCCGGGAGTCAGGAGAACTATGAACGCTAACACGACGGCGCCCGCTGCTACAACCCGGCCCGCCATGCCGCGAAGGCCACGGCAACCCGCCGTCCGACGTCGCTCCAGTCGCCGAACTTCGCTTGCCTGAAGATCCGCATCGATGGATACCACGGCGACGTATCCGGCGCGGCACGCCAGCGCCAGCACGTGTTGTACCGATCGAGCATCCACACCGGCTTGCCAAGCGCGCCCGCCACATGGGCCACGGCCGTGTCGGCGCTGATGACGAGGTCGAGCTCCCCGATCAGCGCGGCGGTGTCGGCAAAGTCGTGGAGTTCCGCACGGACATCGACGATGGCGGAGGCCTGGCGACCGAATGCCGCGGGGTCGCCATTCATGCCCGGTTGCAGCGTGACGAATGTCGCGCCGCCGCCGGTGACAAGCGGCGTCAGTATGGCGGGTGGAATGGATTTGTGCCGCGTCACGTAGCCATGCTCGTCGCGCGCCAGCACCGACCACGCGAGGCCCACGCGCGGATGGCGCATCGCGGCCAGCCGGGTCGACCATTCAGCCCGGCGCGCCGGCGTGACGCCAAGGTAGGGCTCGCGCATCGACAGCGTGACGGCATCGATATGCAGCCGGGCGGGCAGCGACAACATGGATACGCGTGCCGCGCTGCCCTCCACCTGCAAGTCCTCGATCCGCGTGAGCACGCGGTCGACACCGGCAAGCGAGGCAAGAAGCGGCGCCAATGCGGCGTGCTCGCCCGTGAGCAGGACGAGCAACGCGCGCACGCGTGATCGCGCCAGTGGCACGAAGCGCGCGAACTGCACGATGTCACCGAAGCCTTGCTCGCCGTGAACGACCAAGGTACCGTCGAGCGGACCCCCATCCCACAGCGGCAACGTTGACAGCGCGGAGCCTGCCGCAGCGGCACGGTCCGGGCGCTGCTCGAAGGCTTCCCACCCGTGGCGCAGGTCGCCGCGCCCAAGGTGCGCGGAGGCGATGCCGAAACTCGCGCCGGGATCGCCGGGAACGAGCGCCAGCGCGTGCCGGAACGCAGTTTCGGCGCCTTCATGGTCCCATGCAAAGTTGCGCACGGCGCCCAGCGTCTGCCACGCCGGCGCGTGCAGCGGGGCGCGCGCGACCAGCGATTCCAGCGCTTGCGCTGCCGCCGGCAGATCGCCTTCCAATGCAGTGGCGAAGGCGCGTCCCGTTGCGGCGTGCACATTGCCGGGTTCCAGCACCAGCGCGCGATCGTAGGCCGCTGCCGCCGCGGCGCCGTCGCCCGCGTGATTGGCCTGTTCGCCGAGGTTGAGGGCGGCAAGGGTGAGCCGCGGATCGAGTGCTAACGCCTGCGCAAACGCGGCACGCGCCTCGGCATGGCGGCGCAGCCGCGCCAGGGCAATGCCGCGATGATTGTGGGCCGTGGCGAGGCGTGACTGCAAGGCGACGGCGCGATCGCAGGCCGACAGCGCGTCCTCGGCGCGATTGACGTGGAGCAGCGCGAGACCGAGGTTGTCGTGCGCGACGGCGTTGCGCGGGGCGACCTGCACGGCGTGCGCGAGGCGTAATACCGCCTGCGAAGGCTCGCCACGCGCCAGTGCGACGGCACCGGCATTCACCAGCGCTGTGACGTCGTCGGGGTCGGCGGCCAATGCCTGCTCGTAAAGGCTCTCGGCCTCATCAAGGCGACCGCGTTGCTGCAGGTCGAAGGCGCGGGCCAGAAGGCCCAGCGCTGCACCATGAGTCGACGGCATGGCCGGTGGCGGTGGACGCAAGCCGTCAGCCGGCGAAGCCGATGGCCTTGTGCGTTCCGTCGCAATACGGCTTGTTGCGCGAACCGCCACAGCGGCACAGGAAGGTCTGCGCGGCGAACGCGGTGCGGCCGCCACTGCCGTGCAATGTCAGCGGGCCTTCGCACTTCAGCGGGCCGTCGGTGGTAGGCGTGATCGTCAGTGGCGCGGCGAGGTCGGTGCCCGGCGCGGGCGCCGAGGTTGCGCCGAGCGCGCCCGGGTCCTTGAAGCCGGCTTTCTGATGGCTGTTGTCGCAGAACGGCTTGTTCTGCGACGCGCCGCAGCGGCACAGCGCCATGCGCGTTTCGTCCTGCGCAGCTTCGCCCAATTTCAGCGCGAGCTTGCCCCGCACGTACAGCGGGCCACCCGGCATCAGCAACCCGGTATTGGTGGCCGGCTGCAGCGCAGCGTTCGTCCCGTCCGGCGCATGCATGGCCAGCGCCCCGGTCGGACAGCGATCTACCGCGCCGCGAATCTCGGCGGCTTCCGCCGCATCCGGGCGGATCCATGGCTTGGCCGCGGGATCGAACACGCCCGGCAAGGTGTGGACGCATTCGGCCGCATGAATACAGCGCCGCGCATCCCATGTCACGACGGCCGCATTGCTCTCGTATCGATGAACCTTGCCCTGCGCCATGCTCCGTTCTCCATTCCCGGCTCGCCCGCGGTTGCGGCCAATGCGTCGGATAGAATACCCGATTGCCTCGTCTCGTCCCCACGCCCATTCATGTCCCACATCCTGCAGGACCTTCCCGTCGGCCAGAAGGTCGGCATCGCCTTCTCCGGTGGCCTCGACACCAGTGCCGCATTGCACTGGATGCGCGCCAGGGGCGCGATTCCCTATGCCTATACCGCCAACCTCGGCCAGCCCGACGAGCCCGACTATGACGAAATCCCGCGCCGCGCGCTGGGTTACGGCGCGGAGCTGGCCCGGCTGGTCGATTGCCGCGCGGCGCTTGTGGCCGAAGGCATCGCGGCGCTGCAGGCCGGCGCGTTCCATATCTCGACCGCAGGCGTGACCTACTTCAACACGACGCCGCTCGGCCGGGCCGTGACCGGCACGATGCTGGTCGTGGCCATGCGCCAGGACGACGTCAACATCTGGGGCGACGGCAGCACGTTCAAGGGCAACGATATCGAACGCTTCTACCGCTACGGCCTGCTCGCCAACCCGGACCTGCGCATCTACAAGCCGTGGCTCGATGCAGCCTTCATCGAGGAGCTGGGCGGGCGCAAGGAAATGTCGGAGTACCTGATCAAGGCCGGCTTCGGCTACAAAATGAGCACCGAAAAGGCGTACTCGACCGACTCGAACCTGCTGGGCGCCACACACGAGGCCAAGGACCTCGAGTTCCTCGACCAGGGGATGAAGATCGTGCAGCCGATCATGGGCGTCGCGTTCTGGCGCGACGACGTTGCGGTCAAGGCCGAAACGGTCGCGGTCCGCTTCGAGGAAGGACGCCCGGTGGCGCTGAACGGCGTGACCTTTGCCGACGAAGTCGCGCTGCTGCTTGAAGCCAACGCCATCGGCGGCCGCCATGGCCTCGGCATGAGCGACCAGATCGAGAACCGGATCATCGAAGCGAAGAGCCGCGGCATCTACGAGGCGCCGGGCATGGCGCTGCTGCACATCGCGTACGAGCGCCTGGTCACCGGCATCCACAACGAGGACACGATCGAGCAGTATCGCGACGGTGGGCGGCGGCTGGGGCGCCTGCTGTACCAGGGACGCTGGTTCGACTCGCAGGCCATCATGCTGCGCGAGACCGCGCAGCGCTGGGTGGCGCGGCCGATCACCGGCGAGGTGACGCTGGAGCTGCGCCGCGGCAACGACTACTCGATCCTCGACACGACGAGTCCCAACCTCACCTACAAGCCCGAGCGGTTGACGATGGAGAAGGGCGCCGCGTTCTTCACGCCGCAGGACCGCATCGGGCAGCTGACGATGCGCAATCTCGACATCGTGGATACGCGCGAGAAGCTGATGACCTACTCGAAGCTGGGGCTGTTGGCGCCGTCCGAGAATTCGCCGTTGCCGCAGTTGACCGACCGTAACAAGACGAAGGACTGACCCGCCTACCCCGCCGCCGGGCCGCCCCAAGGCGGGGTGCCCCCTCAGGGGGAGGGCGCCGCAGGCGCCGTCGGGGGGAATCGCATCGCGCCGCCGGGCCGCCCCAAGGCGGGGTGCCCCCCTCAGGGGGGAGGGCGCCAAAGGCGCCGTCGGGGGGTGTTAGTTACTAATCGATCTTGATGTTCGCGCTCTTGATCACCGGTGCCCACTTGTCGGACTCGGCCCTGATCAGCGCGCCGAATTCCTCTGGCGTGCCACCGACGAGATCGAAACCGGCAGCGTTCATTTTCTGCACAACGTCAGGTTGCTTCAGGATTGCATTGATCTCGGCGTTCAAACGCGCGATCACCGGTTTGGGCGTTCCCGCCGGCACCAGTACGCCATTCCACGCCAACGCGACAAACGTCGGATATCCACTTTCGGCAAGCGTGGGGAGATCCGGCAGCAAGGGGAATCGCTTGCCCGTGGTGACGGCCAGCGCGCGCAGCTTGCCAGCCTGGATCTGCGGCTGCAGCGGCTGCATCACCGCGAAGATCATCTGCGTCTCGCCTTGCACGGTCGACGTGACGGCGGGCGGTGAACCGTTGAAGGGCACGTGCACGATGTCGATGCCGGCGAGTGACTTCAGCAACTCTCCATTGAGATGCGACGAGCTGCCCGGCCCGACGGAGGCGAAGTTGAGCTTGCCGGGATTGGCCTTGGCGTAGGCCACCAATTCCTTCACGTCCTTGACCGGCAGCTGCGCGTTGACCGCGAGCACGTTGGGCTGACTGGACGTCGTGATGACGGGCGCCAGGTCTTTCGCCACGTTGTAGGGAACCTTGCGCAGCAGCGGCGTGATGGCCAGCGGGCCATTGAAGGCCAGCACCATCGTGTAGCCATCCGGCGCAGCCTTCGCGATCTCGTCGGTGGCCACGGTGCCACCGGCCGCCGGCTTGTTGTCGACAACGACCGGCTGGCCGAGACGGTCCTTCAGTTTGTCGGCAATGGTGCGGCCGAGCACGTCGATCGAGCTGCCGGCGGGGGCGGACATCACGAACCGCAGCGGCTTGTCGGGCCAGGTCTGCGCGCCTGCCGTCGCGGCGACAACGCATGCAACCGTGGCGACCATCGTATAAAGGGAACGAGCATTCATGAGTCGACTCCGAAGCAACAACGGTGGATGGTGGCGTGGCCGGCGTTTTCGTTCACTACTGGACTTCGACGCGCCCGCAGACGAGGAACTCAAGCAGGGCCTTCTGCGCGTGCAGGCGATTTTCCGCTTCGTCCCAGACCACGCTCTGTGGTCCGTCGATGACCTCGGCGGTGACCTCTTCGCCGCGGTGGGCGGGCAGGCAGTGCATGAACAGCGCATCGGCCCTGGCCTGACGCATCATGTCGCCATCCACCATCCAGTCGGCGAAGGCGCGCTTGCGCACCTCGTTTTCCGCCTCGAAACCCATGCTGGTCCAGACATCGGTGGTGACGAGATCGGCATCGCGACAGGCATCCATCGGATCCGCGAAGGATTCGTAATACTTGCCGGCGCCCGAGCCGGTGCCCACGCCCATGCGCTCGATCTCGTAGCCCGGCGGTGTGGAGACGTGGACCTTGAAGTCGAGGATGGAGGCGATCTGCAACCAGGTGCTGCAGACGTTGTTGGAGTCGCCGATCCAGGCCACCGTCTTGCCGGCGATCGAGCCGCGATGCTCGACGTAGGTGTAGATGTCGGCCAGGATCTGGCACGGGTGGTATTCGTTGGTGAGACCGTTGATCACCGGCACGCGCGAGTGCGCCGCGAAGCGGTCGATGATCGTCTGCTCGAAGGTGCGGATCATCACCACGTCGACCATCCGCGAAATCACGCGCGCGACGTCCTCGATGGGCTCGCCGCGCGAGAGTTGCGTGTCGCCGCGGTTCAGGTTGATGGCGATGCCGCCCAGCTGGTTCATGCCGGCTTCGAAGGACACGCGGGTGCGGGTAGAGGCCTTCTCGAACACCATGGCCAGCGTGCGGTCGCGCAGCGGCTGGTACATCTCGTAGCGCTTGAAGCGTTCCTTGATCCAGCGCGTGCGCTCGAACAGGTAGGCGTAGTCGTCCCGCGTGAAGTCCTTGCACTGCAGGAAGTGGCGGGGCGCGGCGGGCATGAGCGGCGGGTGGAGTGGGGCGGGTGCCAGGACGGCAGCGGCGGCTTCAGGCGCGTTCAAAGTGGAATCCTAACATGGGGTACGTGCCTCTCCGACGCGTTGCCGGCAGCACACGAACCGGTGTCGATGACCAACAAAAAAGGCGCCGTTGCGGGCGCCTTTTTGCTGAATCGCGAAATGCCGGGTGCGATCAGGCAAGCGCCTTGATGGCTCCGGACAGTCGCGACTTGGTGCGCGACACCAGGTTCTTGTGCACGATCTTCTTGTCGGCGATCTTGTCCATCACCGCCTGCGACTCCTGCATGACCTTGGTGGCCGCTGCCTTGTCGCCGACAACGATTGCCTTCTTTACCTTCTTGACCGCGGTGCGCAGTTCCGACTTGAGGCTTGCGTTACGCTTGCGCGTCGCTTCTGCCTGCCGGGCGCGCTTTTTTGCTTGCGCCGAATTGGCCATGGAATGAATGTCCCTGGATTGAAAATGCGTTGTGTTCGTGTCGGCCTGCCCGGGGCGCCAGCCAAAGTTGGCGGCCGCGGTTGGAAAAAACGAGCCAAGCCAGAGATAATAGCCTGTTTTCGCTGTTTCGACAAGGTCTTGGCGCGTCCGGGGCCATGCTGCGCCATGCCCCTCCTGCCCCCAGCCCTGTGAACCTCCTCCGCGCCCTGTCCACCGTCAGCGGGATGACCTTGCTGTCCCGGATCACGGGGCTCGTGCGGGAGAGCCTCAAGGCGGCCATATTCGGCGCCGGTGCGCAGATGGACGCGTTCGAGGCGGCTTTCCGGTTGCCCAACATCCTGCGCCGGATGTTTGCCGAGGGCGCGTTTTCGCAGGCTTTCGTGCCCATCCTGGCCGAGTATCACCGGCAGCGGGGGGCGGATGCCACTCGCGACCTGGTCGGGCGCGTCGGCACGTTGCTGACGGTGGTGCTGCTCGGCGTGACGGTGCTGGGGGTGCTGGCGGCGCCGTGGCTCGTCTACCTGCTGGCAAGCGGATTCGCCAGGACGCCCGGCAAGGTGGAACTCACCGCGGACCTGATCCGCATCGTGTTTCCGTACATCCTGTTCGTATCGCTCGTGTCCCTGGCCGGAGGGGTGCTGAACGTCTATCGCCGGTTTGCGATACCCGCGTTCACGCCGGTGCTGCTCAACGTGTCGGTCATCGGCGCCGCGATCTTCCTTTCCCGCTACTTCGATCCGCCCATCGTGGCACTGGCCTGGGGCGTGTTCATCGGAGGCGTCGCGCAACTACTCTTCCAGATTGCGCCGCTGGCGCGCATCGGCATGTTGCCGCGTCCGTCCTTCGACTGGCGTGACGAGGGCGTGCGTCGCGTGCTGCGCGCGATGGGGCCGGCGTTGATTGGCGTTTCGGCGGCCCAGATCTCGGCATTGCTGAACACCCAATGGGCTGCGTGGCTGGGCGATGGCCGCATCTCCTGGATCACCTATGCCGATCGCCTCATGGAGTTTCCCAGCGCGCTCCTGGGGGTCGCGCTGGGCACGGTGCTGTTGCCGTCGCTGGCGAAGCACCACAGCGACGACAACCAGGCGGAGTACTCCTCGCTGCTCGACTGGGGCCTGCGGCTCGCCTTCCTGCTGGCATTGCCGGCGGCCGTCGCGCTCTGGCTGCTGGCGCTGCCATTGGTATCGACGCTCTACCAGTACGGAAAATTCAGCGTCAACGACGTGATTCAGACACGCGCGGCGTTGCTGGGCTACAGCGTCGGCCTGCTCGGGCTCATCCTGGTCAAGATCCTCGCGCCGGGGTTCTATGCGCGGCAGAACCTGAAGACGCCGGTCAAGATCGCGTTCGTCACGGTGTTCGTGGCGCAGGCCCTGGCGCTGATCCTGATGTGGCCGCTTGGCCATGCCGGGTTGACGCTGGCCACCAGCATCGGCGCCTGCATCAACGCGTTCCTGCTGTTCTGGTTCCTGCGGCGCAAGGGCTATTTCGTGGCCAGCGCGGGATGGTTCATGTTCGTGTGCAAGCTGCTGGTGGCGCTGGGTGCGCTGGCCACAATCCTATATTGGCTGGCGGGGCCGGCGGCGTTCTGGCTGGAAGCAACACTTTGGGCGAGGGTGGGGCGATTGTCCGGCGTGATTGCGGCCGCAGCGGTGGTGTATTTCGGCGTGCTGTACCTGATGGGATTCAGGCTGGCCGATTTCAATCGGCTGGATGCGGATGGCTGAGGCGTCGGGACTGCGCTGAGGGTCGTGGGATGACGTGGCCCGGAGGTGCGGGTCTTGGGATGACGTGGCCCGGAGTTGCGGGTCTTGGGATGACGTGGAACGGGACTGCGGGTCGTGGGATGACGTGGCCCGGATTTGCGGGACTTGGGATGACGTGGCCCGGCGCCGTGGGGTACGGTTCCCCGCTGAAGTCGGGGTCAAATCGACGACCCCTCCAATTCAGCGGGGAACCGCACCCCACGTCCCCGTGCCGCGGCAAACTGGTCCGCCGCATCAACCCGCCCAATGCGCGGGTCCGATCATCCACGAAGCAGAAAAACGCCGCCCATTGAAGACGCTGCGCGTGTCAAACGCCACGCAACCCTGAGCGCTCCGGAGCATGGTGGGGCCTGTTTCCCGTTTGATTGGAGGGGTCGTCGATTTGACCCCGACTCAAACGGGAAACAGGTACCGCCGTGCTCCGGAACGGACCGCCTGAACGGCATTGCGTCCGGCACGTCGCGCGGCTGAAGCCGCGCCTACAGCGGAATCGGTCTGGACGTGGCACTTCTCCGGAACGGACCGCCTGAACGGCATGGTGTCCGGCACTTCGCGCGGCTGAAGCCGCGCCTACAGTGGTATCGGTACCGCGCGATGCGCCATTCGGCCCTTTGCCGGGCGAAGCGGGCAGCTGCTACTTCTTGTGCGGGCAGCGCGGCTTGGTACAGTCGGCGTAGAGGTAGAGTGCGTGCTCGCTGATCTCGAAGCCGCGTTCGCGCGCGATCCTGATCTGGCGCTTTTCGATGTCCGGGTCGTAGAACTCCTCCACCCGCCCGCATTGCAGGCACACCAGGTGATCGTGGTGCGTGCCCGGATTGAGTTCGAACACCGCCTTGCCGGATTCGAAATGGTGGCGGACCAGGAGCCCCGCCTGCTCGAATTGGGTGAGCACCCGATAAACCGTGGCCAGCCCGATATCAAGACCGTCGGCCAGCAGCAGCTTGTAGACGTCCTCGGCGGTCAGGTGCCGAACCTTCGATGCCTCGAACAGGTTGATGATCTTGAGGCGCGGCAACGTGGCTTTTAGGCCAGCACTCTTGAGATCCTGCGGTGAAGTCATGGGAGAGGAGGCGGCGGTTCGAAAAGCTATAATAGCGCGGTTATCGCTATGCCGCGCTCTGACGGCCCTCGGCCTGCCGACCAGCCCGGCCAATGCTTTTTACTTCGGATTTCCGCCCGTGCTGCTTCGTAAAACCCTTTCGACCAATCTTTCGCGGCGCCTCGGCACGGTGGCGGCCATCGCGCTGCTGGGCGGCTGCGCATCGGTCACTGCGCCATTCGACACCTATCTGCCGCTGATCACGCAGTTCGGCGTCTACAGGCTCGACATCAACCAGGGCAACCTGATCTCGCAGGACATGGTCGACCGGCTCAAGGTCGGCCAGACCCGGTCGCAGGTGCGCCTCGCGCTGGGTACGCCGCTGGTCATGAGCGCGTTCCGCGACCAGCGCTGGGACTATGTCTACCTGTTCAAGTCAGGCGGACGGGTGCGGGAACAGCGCCTGTTCACCGTCTTTTTCCAGGACGACCTGCTGGCGCGCTGGGAGGGCGACGAGATGCCCCAGTCGGCGCAGGAATTGAATCGGCTGGCCGCCACGCGGTCACTGCCCGAAGACCCCTACGGTCAGGATGCGGGCGTGATTGGCAAGATCATCGACTTCTTCAAGCGTATCGGCGACCCCAACGCGCCGCCCACGCCCTGATGGCCGCGCCGGTCCGGATCGTGGTCGCAGGCGCCGGTGGCCGGATGGGACAAGCGCTGGTCGAAGCCATCCTCGCCGACGCAGGGTTGTCGCTGGCCGGTGCGCTCGACATCGCCGGCAGCCCCGAATTCGGGCGCGATCCCGGCGAGCGCTTTGGCCGGGCCACCGGCGTGCGCGTGACCGACGACTTTGCGGCCGCGTTGTCCGGCGCCGATGTGCTGATCGATTTCACCCGTCCCGCCGGCACGATGGCGCACCTGGCCGCATGTGCGGGCCACAACGTTGCAGCCGTCGTCGGCACGACCGGACTGAGCGAGGCGGAGCGCGGGATGCTGGTGCAGCATGCCAAGGCCGTCCCCATCATGTTTGCCGCCAACATGAGCGTGGGCATCAACGTCCTGTTGTCACTGGTCGAGACCGCGGCACGGGCGCTCGGGACAGACTTCGATGTCGAGATCATGGAGATGCACCACAAGCACAAGGTCGACGCGCCTTCGGGCACCGCGCTGCGCCTGGGCGAGGCGGCGGCGGCGGGGCTGGGATCGCAGCTGCGTGACGTTGCCGTGTACGCGCGCGAAGGCGTCACCGGCGAGCGCAAGCCCGGCACCATCGGCTTCGCCACGATGCGCGGCGGCGATGTCGTCGGCGAACATACGGTCCTGTTCGCCGGTACCGGCGAGCGCATCGAGATCGGACATCGCGCCACGTCGCGCCAGAATTTTGCGGCAGGCGCACTGCGCGCGGCCTACTTTGTCGCGGCAAGGCGCGCGCGTGGCGAAGCGGGGTTGTTCGACATGCGCGATGTGCTGGGCCTTGCGTAAATCCCTGCGGGTCCTGTCCCGCATCTGGAGATCCTGCCGATGACAGCGCACCCGTTTGATCTCTCCGGGCGCATCGCCCTGGTCACCGGCGGTGGTTCCGGCCTTGGTTTCGCCATCGCGGATGGCCTCGCAGCGGCGGGTGCGCGCGTGGTGATCAACGGCCGCAATCGCGCCAAGCTGGATGCGGCGGCGGCACGACTGGCTGCGGCCGGGCGCGTGGCCAGCGTCTGTGCCTTCGACGTCACCGACGAGGCTGCCGTGACGGCAGGCGTGGCGCAAATCGAGCGCGACGTCGGCACGATCGATATCCTGGTCAACAATGCGGCGATGAATCACCGCAAGCTGCTGCCCGAATTTTCGTTGGCGGAGTGGCATGCGTTGCAGGCGGCCAACCTCGACGGCCCGTTCCTCATGATCCGCGCTGTCCTCCCGGGGATGCAGGCACGCCGGCGCGGCAAGATCATCAACATCTGCTCGCTCGCATCGGACATCGGTCGACCCAATATCGTGCCCTACGCTGTCAGCAAGGGCGCGCTCAAGATGCTGACCCGCGCCCTGGCGGTTGAAACGGCGCCGCACAACGTGCAGGTCAACGGTATTGCGCCCGGCTTCTTCAAGACCGAGATGAACACCGCGCTGATCGACAACGCCGAATTCTCGGCGTGGGTGGGCAAGCGCACGCCGGCGGGACGCTGGGGCGAGCCCCCGGAAATTGCGGGCGCGGCCGTGTTTCTGGCGTCCGGCGCCGCCGACTATGTCACCGGCCACCTGCTCTACGTCGACGGTGGCTTCACGGCATCGTATTGAACGCTCCCGGGCCGGGGGCATTCGCGTATAATTCGGGTTGAAATCCGGGGAAGGCGAAGGCCTTCCCCTTTGCACGTCCACAGGTCGAGACGCGCTTTTCGCCAGGGCAGTTTCCGGTGGGGGCGCCACGGCCTCGCATTTCGCACCCCAGCCACGAGCCCGCCATGCCCGTCTCCAGCACGCCCGCCGCCGCTCCCGCCGCGCTCTTTGCGCCGGCGACGCCTGCGCTGCTGGCGCTGGCGGATGGCACGGTGCTGCACGGACGGGCGATCGGCGCGCTTGGCACCACGGTCGGCGAGGTGGTTTTCAACACCAGCATGACCGGCTATCAGGAAATCCTGACGGACCCCTCCTATGCCGGCCAGATCGTCACGCTGACGTATCCGCACGTGGGCAACGTTGGGGTCAACGCCGAGGACGTCGAAGCCGACCGCATCCACGCAGCGGGCCTCGTGATCCGCGACCTGCCGCGGGTCGCGTCGAACTGGCGCTCGCAACAGGATCTTGGTGCGTACCTGCGCGCCAACAGCATTGTGGGGATCGCCGAACTCGACACCCGCAAGTTGACGCGCATCCTGCGCGAGCGCGGTGCGCAGAATGGTTGCATCGTCGCGGGTACCAGCGTCGATCTGGAAAGGGCCATCGCGGCCGCCCGCGCCGCGCCATCGATGGCCGGACAGGACCTCGCGCGCGTCGTGTCGTGTACCGCACCCTACGAATGGACGGAATCGGTGTGGGCACTGGTGGGTGGGTACAGCGCGATGGGCGCGCCTCGGTTCCACGTCGTGGCGTACGACTTCGGCATCAAGCACAACATTCTCCGGATGCTGGCTGCGCGTGGCTGCCGCATCACCGTGGTGCCGGCGCAGACGCCTGCGCGTGAGGTGCTGGCGCGCAAGCCCGATGGCGTCTTCCTGTCCAATGGCCCGGGCGACCCGGAACCCTGCGACTACGCCATTGCGGCGATCCGCGAGATCATCGCCGCGGGCATGCCCACGTTCGGCATCTGCCTTGGCCACCAGTTGCTGGGGCTGGCTGCCGGCGGCCGCACGCTCAAGATGAAGTTCGGACACCACGGCGCCAATCACCCGGTGCTCGACCGCGACACGGGGCAGGTGTTGATCACCAGCCAGAACCATGGCTTCGCCGTCGACCCCGCATCGTTGCCTGCCAACGTGCGCGTCACCCACGAATCGCTGTTCGACGGCAGCCTGCAGGGTTTTGCCTGGACCGACCGGCCGGTGTTCTGCTTCCAGGGCCACCCCGAAGCCAGTCCTGGCCCGCATGACGTCGGCTATCTCTTCGACCGCTTTGCGCAACTGATGGAACAACGCAAGGCCAGGACTTAAGGCCGCGGCCAGGTTCACCGGACTCGACACTCCTTCATGCCCAAACGTACCGACATCCAGAGCATCATGATCATCGGCGCCGGCCCGATCATCATCGGGCAGGCGTGCGAGTTCGACTACTCCGGCGCGCAGGCGTGCAAGGCGCTGCGCGAGGAGGGGTACCGCGTCATCCTCGTCAACAGCAATCCGGCCACGATCATGACCGACCCGGAGATGGCCGATGTGACGTACATCGAGCCCATCACATGGCAGATGGTGGCCAAGATCATTGAACTCGAGCGGCCGGATGCGCTGCTGCCCACGATGGGCGGCCAGACGGCGCTCAACTGCGCGCTCGATCTCGCGCGCGAAGGCATTCTCAACAAGTTCGACGTCGAGTTGATCGGGGCAACGAAGAAAGCCATCGACAAGGCCGAGGACCGCGAGAAATTCAAGGCGGCGATGACGCGCATCGGGCTTGGCTCCGCGCGCTCCGGCATCGCGCACAGCGTCGAGCAGGCACTGGAAGTGCAGGCCACGATCGGCTTTCCCGCCGTCCTGCGACCGTCGTTCACCATGGGCGGCACGGGTGGCGGTATCGCCTACAACAAGGACGAGTTCGTCGAGATGGTGAAGCGCGGTCTCGATCTGTCGCCGACGCACGAGATGCTGATCGAGGAATCGCTGCTCGGCTGGAAGGAATTCGAGATGGAGGTTGTCCGCGACAAGAAGGACAACTGCATCATCGTGTGTTCGATCGAGAACCTCGACCCGATGGGCGTGCACACGGGCGACTCGATCACGGTGGCGCCGGCGCAGACGCTCACCGACAAGGAGTACCAGATCATGCGCAATGCGTCGATCGCGGTGCTGCGCGAGGTTGGCGTCGACACCGGCGGATCGAATGTGCAGTTCGCGGTCAATCCCGCCGACGGCCGCATGCTGGTCATCGAAATGAATCCGCGGGTTTCGCGCAGCTCGGCCTTGGCCTCCAAGGCCACGGGCTTCCCGATCGCCAAGGTCGCGGCGAAGCTCGCGGTGGGTTACACGCTCGACGAGTTGCGCAACGACATCACCGGCGGGCAGACGCCGGCGTCCTTCGAGCCAACGATCGACTACGTGGTCACCAAGGTGCCGCGCTTCGCGTTCGAGAAATTCAAGCAGGCGGATGACCGGCTCACCACGCAGATGAAGTCCGTGGGCGAGGTGATGGCGATCGGCCGTACGTTCCAGGAGTCGCTGCAGAAGGCGCTGCGGGGCCTGGAAGCGGGGGTGGACGGCTTCAACCTGAAGACCGTCGATCCCGATACGATTGGCGATGAACTGGCGTATCCGCGGGCGGAGCGACTCTGGTATGTCGCCGACGCCTTTGGCATCGGCATGACGCTGGACGAAGTGCATGCGCACACGAAGATCGACCTCTGGTTCCTGACGCAGATCAAGGAGATCGTCGACCTCGAGCTGGCACTGGAAAAGCGGACGCTGGCGTCGATCGCGGCAAACGATATGCGCGAACTGAAGCGCAAGGGCTTTTCCGACCGCCGCATGGCGCACCTGATGCACGCCACCGAGGCGCAGGTCCGCGCCGCGCGGCACGCCATGGGCATTCGGCCGGTCTACAAGCGGGTCGACACCTGTGCCGCGGAGTTCTCGACCAAGACGGCGTACATGTACTCTACCTACGAGGACGAATGCGAAGCCGAGCCCACCGACCGGAAGAAGGTGATGGTGCTGGGCGGCGGTCCGAACCGGATCGGGCAGGGCATCGAGTTCGACTATTGCTGCGTGCACGCGGCCATGGCGCTGCGTGAGGATGGTTACGAGACCATCATGGTCAACTGCAATCCGGAAACGGTGTCCACCGACTACGACACCTCCGATCGCCTATACTTCGAGCCGCTCACGCTGGAGGACGTGCTGGAGATCGTGCACGTCGAAAAGCCGTGGGGCGTGATCGTGCAGTACGGGGGGCAGACGCCGCTCAAGCTCGCGCGCGACCTCGAGGCCAACGGGGTGCCCATCATCGGCACCACGCCCGACATGATCGACATGGCCGAGGACCGCGAGCGGTTCCAGCAGATGCTGTATCGCCTCAAGTTGAAGCAGCCGCCCAACAAGACGGCGCGCACGGAGGCCGAGGCGCTGGCGGCCGCCACGGAGATTGTCTATCCATTGGTGGTGCGGCCCTCCTATGTGCTGGGCGGACGCGCGATGGAAATCGTGCACGAGCAACGGGAACTCGAACGCTACATGCGCGAGGCGGTCAAGGTCAGCAACGACTCGCCGGTGCTGCTCGATCGCTTCCTCAACGACGCCATCGAGGTCGACGTCGATGCCATCTGCGACGGCGTCGAGGTGGTGATCGGCGGCATCATGGAGCACATCGAGCAGGCCGGCGTGCACTCGGGCGATTCGGCGTGTTCGCTGCCGCCCCAATCGCTCTCACCGGAATTGCAGCAGACGCTGCGCGAGCAGACGATCGCGATGGCCAGGGGGCTCAATGTCGTCGGCCTGATGAACGTACAGTTCGCGATCCAGTTCGACGAGGCGGGCCACGGCACGGTGTACGTGCTCGAGGTCAATCCGCGCGCGTCGCGCACCGTGCCCTACGTGTCGAAGGCCACCGGTCGCGCGCTGGCCAAGATCGCGGCGCGCTGCATGGTCGGGCAGACCCTGTCGGCCCAGGGCGTGGCCGGCGAAATCGTGCCGCCATACTACTCGGTGAAGGAAGCGGTCTTTCCTTTCATCAAGTTCCCGGGTGTGGACACCATCCTCGGGCCGGAGATGAAGTCCACCGGCGAAGTGATGGGGGTGGGCGAGACCTTTGGCGAAGCCTTCGTCAAGAGCCAGCTGGCTGCCGGCGTGAAACTGCCCACCTCGGGCCGCGCATTCATCAGCGTGCGCAACAGCGACAAGGCCCATGCGGTGGAACTGGCGCGGACGTTGGTCGGCTTGGGCTTCGAGATCGTGGCCACGCGCGGCACGGCCGCTGCGCTGAATGCGGCGGGCGTCACGGCAGCCACCGTCAACAAGGTCGCCGAGGGTCGCCCGCATATCGTCGACATGCTGAAGAACGACGAAATCGCATTGGTGGTAAACACCGTAGAGGAAAAGCGCGCGGCCATCCAGGACAGCTACCAGATCCGGCGGGCGGCGCTTGTGGACCAGGTGCCCACCTACACCACCATTGCCGGCGCGCGCGCGGCGGCCATCGGCATGCAGGCGATGCGCGTACTGACTCCCTACTCCATCCAGTCGCTGCACAAGCGGCTGGCGTAACCCCACCCCTTGCGGATCCGCGATGAGCAAATTTCCCATGACAGTGACCGGCGCCGAGCGCCTGAAGACCGAGCTGCATCGCCTGAAGACCAGCGAGCGCCCTGCGGTGATCGCGGCGATCGCAGAGGCGCGCGCGCACGGCGACCTGTCGGAGAACGCCGACTACGACGCGGCCAAGGAGCGGCAGGGCTTCATCGAAGGCCGGATCGCGGAAGTCGAGGCCAAGCTCGCCAATGCGCAGGTGATCGATCCCGCTGCCATCGATGGCGAAGGTCGCGTGGTGTTCGGTGCCACCGTCGACCTCGAGGATGCCCAGTCGGGCGATCCGGTGACGTATCAGATCGTCGGCGATGACGAGGCCGACATCAAGCAGGGCAAGATCTCCGTAAGCTCGCCGATTGCACGGGCATTGATCGGCAAGTCCGGAGGCGACACGGCCGACGTGCAGGCACCCGGTGGCGTACGCAGCTACGAGGTGCTGGCGGTGCGTTACCGCTGACGAGGGCGGCTTGCAGGCGCCCGATGCCGGCGCTGTATCGGTAGGCGAGGCTTCAGCCTCGCATCGTCGCCCACATCGTCGCCCGCATCGTCGCCCGCATCACCGCGCCCATTATCGCCCGCGAGGCTGAAGCCTCGCCTACGGGGTCCTCGCGACATCGCGCGCCGTGCATCCGGCGATCCACTTCTCGGCGCTGGCCACGTCGCTGACGCACATGCTGGTCCCACTGGCAATCCGGGCCGAGCGCTCGAGCAGCTGGATATCGGCTTCGTGCTGGCGCGCAACATGCGGGTCCTCGAAGAACACGATGCGCTGGCAGCGATTGCTTAATACTTCGAGTGCGATCTCGGCGTCGCCGCCGAGCGGGCCGGATTGAAAGGGTCGCACCCAGTCCCCACGTCCGTCACCGCGTATCGCCTCGGCCATCCCGTTCAGGAGACTGCCCGTCGTGCCCGTGGCGATGCGGCCGGCAAAGCGGTCGAAGAACGCGAAGTGGCGCCGGACGAACGACAGCATCGCGTCCTTGCGTGCGTCGTGTGCAATCAGCGCGACCGTTTGACGCTTGAATTCGAACCACGGATCGAGTGACGCGTCGGGCCGAAAGCCGGCAATGACCCGCGCCAGCTCGAACCATTCGCGCGCATGCGCAAACGTGGAGACGAAGGCCGCTTCGTGGATCACGCACTCGCGCTTCAGCGCCTGGCCCTCCGGGAACACGGAAGTGGGGTCGTCCGGATCGAGCAAATACACGATCGCATCGAAGCGGCGCGCCGGTTCGGCCGCCACGACGCCGGCAACAAGGTGGATAAGGCCGCCGTCGCGCCGGGTCGGCAGGCGGTGCATGCCACGATAGCCGTCAAGCATCCCGCTGCGGGCAATCGCGTCGTAGGTCTGGCCCACGACATGCAACTCCGGCTGCAGCTCGTCGACGATGGCGGTACGCAACGGTTCCAGCAGCCGAAACAGCGCCGCATCGGGATCGGCGCGGTGGACGCGGCTGGCGGCCAGACCGATGCGCAGCGGCTTGGCGTTCAAGGCGCGATTCGATGCCAGGTGGCGACGACCTTGTTGCGGATCATTGCTTGCGTGGCCTGGTCAAAGGACTTGAAGTGCGCGCTGGCAAGATGGGTTTCGAAGGCGGTGCGGTCATCGTAGAGTTCGTACAGATACACCACGGCAGGTTTCGTGGCATCGGTGCACACGTCGAACTGGCGGCAGCCGGGCTCATCCTCGCGCGAACGCCGCGCATTGTCCAGCATCAGCGGCAGGAAGGCCCCCCATTGCGCGGGGTCGATTGTGAATTCGACGGTGACGACATACATGGCGCGGGTCCTAGCTGGGAAAGTGAATTTCAATATCGGCTATCTGCGCGGCGTCGAGCGGCCGGGTATTGCACCCATTGAGCAGCAGCGCAAGCTTGGCGGTCTGTTCCAGTTCCTCGGCGGCATCGACGGCTTCGTCGAGTGATTTGCCGGAGACGACCGGGCCGTGATTGGCCAGCAGCACCGCGCGGTGGGTGGCGGCCTGCGCGCCCACGGCTGCCGCCAGTGCGCGGTCACCGGGGCGGAAGTAGGGGATCAAGGGCAACGGGCCGACGCGCATCACGTGATACGCGGTGAGCGGTGGCAGCACGTTGGCGCGATCGGCGTGGACGAGACAGGCGATGGCAACCGCGCAGGTGCAATGCAGATGGACGATGGCACGGGCAGAAGGCCGTGCCGCATACATCGCCAGATGCAGGAATGCCTCCTTCGACGGCGGATCACCGGAGAGCGGCGTGCCGTCCGCTGCCACCTTGGCGAGACGCAGCGGATCGAGACGGCCGAGCGAGCTGCCGGTGGGCGTGATCAGGATGGCATCGCCGACACGCACGGAGAGGTTGCCGGAGCTGCCGTGCGCGTAGCCGCGGTCGTACAGCGACCGGGCGCGCTCGACGATGGCATCGCGGGCCGCGGCGTCGCTCACAGCGCGGCCGTCGCGCGCGCGAAAAAGTCCACCGCGCCGAAATTGCCGGACTTCAACGCCAGCCAGCGTGGTGCGCCGCCGACGGCACGCGTCCAGGGAACGCCGGGGTCGATCTCGGGGCCGATGGCGAGCGCCGTGACTCCGAGCGCGTCCACCACGGCGCCCGAGGTTTCGCCGCCCGCCACGACGAAGGCTTCGACGCCCGCGTTGGCGAGCGCGCGCGCGATCACGCGAAACGCATCTTCCACCACCGTGGCCGCGCGCGCGGCGCCCAACGCCGCCTGCGCGGCAGCGACGGCCTGCGGATCCGCGGTGGCGTACACCAGGACCGGCGAAGCGCCGCTAGCGGCCACCGCCTGCGCGGCGATCCTGCCGGCCAGCTTCGCGTCCGCCGCAAGCGCAAGCGGGTCGAGGCGAATGCCTGGCACCTGCTTGCATGCAGCGGCAACCTGCGCACGTGTGGCCTCGGAGCAGCTGCCGGACAGCTACGCCGTCCGCACGCTACCCTGCGGGCGCGCCCAGCCGCCTGCATGCGTGCCGGCACCGACACGCAATGCACGGGCGAGGCCCACAGCCAAGCCGGCGCCGCCGGTGGTCAGGCGCAGGTCGGCGAACGCCTTGCCGGCGGTGGTGAGGTGCTCATCGCGCGTGGCATCGATGATGGCATGGACGGTGCCGTCAGCCGCGAGCACTGCAAGGCGCACACGCACGGCATCGACGCCGGCATCCAGCACGGCAGCCCCTACCAGCCCGACCCGTGCAGCGGTCTGTTCACCCAGGACGCGCACCAGATTGGCATCGCGCATCGGCGTCAGCGGATGGTTGCGCATGCCGGTTTCGGACAGCAGCAACTCCCCGACGAAGAGGTGGCCCTGGTACACCGTGCGTTGATTGCGCGGATAGGCCGGCGTGGCGGGCACCACCCCGGCGTCCAGAGCGGCACGCAAGGCGTCGGTCACCGGGCCGATGTTGCCGCGCGAGGTCGAATCGAAGGTGGAGCAGTACTTGAAATAGATGCGCGTGGCCCCGCGCGCCTGCAGCCAGGCGAGCGCTGCCCGCGACCAGGCCACCGCATCGTCCGCCGGGACGGTGCGCGACTTGAGCGCGACCACGATGGCATCGGCGTCCGGGACGACGAGGCCGGCCGTTGGCACCCCGTTGACCTGGAGCACCGACAGTCCCTCGCGTGCGAGATTGATGCCGAGGTCCGTGGCGCCGGTCAGGTCGTCGGCAATGCATCCGAGCAGCAAGGCTTCCTCACTTCATGAATTGCCAGACCACCGTGGTCATCGAGGGCACGAAGGTGATGATGAACAGAACGACGATGGCGGCGACCAGCAGCGGCCACAGCGCCTTGGTGACTTCACCGATACCTGCGCCCGCAAGTTTTGCGGCGACGAACAATGTACCACCGACCGGAGGCGTGTACAGCGCGATGGCGAGGTTGGCCGTCATGATGACGCCCAGGTGCACGAGGTCGATGTTGAAGGTCTTGGCCAGCGGCAGCAGCAGGGGCGCGGTAAGCAGCAGCGCGGGCAATGGTTCGATGAAAATACCCAGCAGCAGCAGGATGATGTTGACCAGGATCAGGAACATCCACGGTTCCTTGGCGACGAACTGGATCCACGTCGCCATCTGCACCGCGACCTGCTCGGCCGTGATCAGCCAGGCCAGCGCGCCGGTGGCGCCGATGACCAGCATCACCGTGGCGCTGGTCTGGAAGGCGTTGACCAGCAAACGCGGCAGGTCGCGCACCGTCATGTCACGGTAAAACGTCAACGACACGACGATACCGTAGACCACGGCAACGGCCGCGGACTCCGTCGGCGTGAAAACGCCCGACCAGATGCCGCCGACGATGATCAGCGGCATCAACAGCGCTGGCCCCGCGGAACGCGTTGCCCGCCAGACCTCGCGCGCCGACAGGCGTCCCTCGCCCTTGTCGCAGCCGGTCTTCTTGCCGTGCCACATGCAGACGATCATCAGACCGAGCGCCGCGACGATCGCCGGCACGATGCCGGCCATGGACAGCTGCCGCATCGACACGCCGGAGATGAACGCGTAGACGAGAAACGGAATCGACAACGGCATCAGCAGCGCCAGCGTGCCGGCGACCGCCAGCAGGGCCGCCGCGAAGCCGCGCGAATAGCCGCGTTTGATCATCGCGGGGATTATCAGCGAGCCGATGGCCGCGGTGTCGGCGATCGCGGAGCCGGAAACGCCGCCGAACATGAGGCACGAGGCGACGGTGACCACGCCAAGGCCGCCCGGCAGAAACCCCAGCAGCGCCTTCGCGAAGTCGACGATGCGTTTGCCGACGCCGCCTGAGGACAGGATTTCGCCGGCAAAGATGAACAGCGGCACGGCGATCAGGATGAAGGGCTCGACCCCGCCGATGAAGGACAGGTAGATCGCCTCCAGCGGATGCGACAGGCCGGCGACGACGATAAGCCCTACTGTGGTGCCGAGCAGTGCATAGAGCAACGGCACGCCGGCCAGCGCCAGGCCGAAGAACACCATGAAGAGAATTGCGGCGAGCATCGCTCAACGTCCCCAGCGCTGCGCGCGCGTTTCACCGCGCAGGATGCGCACGAGGTCCCAGACCACCCAAACGGCCATCGCGAAGCAGCCGACCGGCATGCCGAGGTACTGGGTCGACATCGGGATCTGCAGCACGGTCAGTTCGTTGGTCCAGCCGGCGATCGACAGGTTCACGCCATACCAGACCAGTGAAACCAGCACCGCCAATGCGAACACGTTCACTGCGGCATCGGCGATGTCGCGGCTGCGGCCGCCGAGCTTGTCGATGAACTCGGTGATGGTCATCTGCGCACCGCGCCGCGTGGCGCAGGCACCGCCCAGGAACGTCACCCATACCATCAGCAGCTCCGCAAGTTCGGTGACCCACGCCAGGTCTTTCTGCACGACATGGAGCAAAACATTGAAAAACACGAGCCCGATCATCGTCGCGCCGATGCCGACAACGGTCCAGTCGACCGCGTCGCCGAACAGCGTCAGCAAGCGTGGCGAGGGCGGGGCCGGGGGCAGGATGTCACCCAGCCGGCCTTCTGCCTGACCAAGCACGCGAGCATGCTGACCGGTGCCGGCGGAGAGATCGGGCTCGTTCATGGCGTTACTTCGCTGGATTGGCTTTGCGTATTGCATCGGCCTCGGCCAGGATGGCATCGACGTCAGCGCCATACTTTTCCTTGGCCTGCGCAGTGACCGGTTTCACGGCATCACGCCATGGTCCGAGATTGGGCCGGGTCACCTTGGCACCCTTCGCCGTCATTTCTGCCAGCAGGCGTTCGTCGTTGCTGCTGACTTCCTTGCGGCTCCAATCGGACGCTTCCTTCGCCGCCTTCTTCACTGCTTCCTGGTCCGCCGGCGACAGCTTCTGCCAGGTCTTCTCCGAAATCGTCATCGGAATCGGACTGTAGACGTGCTGTGTCAACGTGACGTAGGGCGCAACCTCGTAGAACTTGTTGGCGGAGATGGTATCGATCGGATTTTCCTGTCCGCTTACTGCGCCCTGCTGGATGGCAAGGTAGACCTCCGGCAGCGGCATGATCTGCACGTTGAAGCCCATGGCGTCCAGTTGCCAGCGCATCATTTCGTTGGGGAAGCTGCGCAGTTTCTTGCCCTTGGCATCTGCCGGTGTGACCAGCGGATCCTTGGTCGTCATCGAGCGGAAGCCGGCCTCGAATGGAGACAGAAAGCGGAAGCCTTTCTCCGGGCCCTTGGCGAATTGCGCCTGCATCCACTTCGACTCGTCGTAGAGTTTCCAGCCCTGCGGATAGCTTTCGACGAGGAAGGGCAACGCGGTCAGATTGAGGGTGGGGATGTGCGTGGCATACGTCCCGGTGCCGGTGACCGTGAAATCGATGCCACCCAGTTGCAGCTGTTCCACGGCCTTGGGATCGTTGGCAAGCTGCCCTGCCGGGAAGACCTGCACCTTGTAGCGGCCCTGCGTGTATTGCTCGACCTTCTGCCCGAAGAGTTCCGCGGCCTTCTGCCGGGCGCCACCGGGTTGGTCGGTGTGGCTGAACTTGAGCACGGTCTGCGCGGCAGCCGGGCCGGCCCACAGGGTGGCGACAGCCAATGCAGTGATGGCGAGCTTGAACATGTTGCGTCGTTGCATGATTCCCTCCTTGGTGTAGACGATGCGGCCGGAGGCCGCTGTTGGACTCAACCCACAACTGCTGTGGCGTTCGATGGCGGGTCATAGCCATGCAGGACGACCCGCACACCGTTGGCGTTCGAGGCGTAGGCGGCCTCCTGCACGCGCAGGTTGGCCAGATAGTCACGCGCGGTGTTCTCGATCGCGGTGCCATGCAGCAGGTGCGACACGACATGCCGTTGCAGCGCGCCGCAGCACCCGCCGCCGAAGGTCGCCGGTCCCGCGTTGTAGCCGTGCTCGCGTTCGTCGCCGTGGTGCGGCTTCCACCACAGGCGCGCTTCGCCATCGAGGCGCAGCACGCCGGCGGAGCCCTCCAGCCACATCTCGCCCATGGTCCGGCGCGGGTTGGAGGCGACATGGTCGTTCAGCCGATTGCCGTCGAAGAGGCCGGTGGCACCCTGGGCAAACTCGAAGATCAGGTAGCCGGCATCCTCGCCCGCGATCACGGGATTGACCCGGCGCAGGCGCGCGGTGATCGCCGTGACTTCGCCCAGCAGGTAGCGGAAGGTATCGATCCAATGCACGGCCGTTTCGACGACGAGCAGCCGCGGCATGGTCTGGAAGTACGGCTGCCGGTCGAGATAGGCGGCCGGTCCCTGGCCATCGCCGGGACGCAGGCGGAAGGCAATCGAATGGGGCGTCCCCAGCGCGCCGGCATCGAGCAGGCGTTTCGCCTCGCGATACCAGGGCTGGAACCGGAAATTCTCGTGGACGACGCACAGCACGCCGGTACGTTCCGCTGCGTCGGCGAGCGCGACCGACTCGGCAAATGAGGGCGTCAGCGGCTTCTGGCAGATCACCGGCAGGCGACGCGCGTGGGCAAGCGCCACCAGTGCCGCGTGCGCAGGCGGTGGCGTCACGATGTCGACCAGGTCGGCCGTCACTTCGTCCAGCATGGCCTGCGCATCGGTGAACGTGCGCGGGATGCCGAACTCGCGCGCCAGTGTCTGCACGCGCGTGGCATCGGTGTCGCACCACGCCACGACGTCGACTTCGGGAAGCGCAGCCCAGCCTTCCAGATGGAAGCGGCTGAAGTAGCCGGCGCCGATGCCCGCGATGCGCAGTTTGGCCATCAGAGTTCCGCGGCCACCGCGGCGGTGATTGCGGCGGTGCCGTCGCGACCGCCGAATTCGAAGGGAACGACGGCTTTCGCCGCGAACACGCGATCCACGGCGCCTTCGATGCGCTGAGCCGCTGCGGAGAGCGCCTCCTGCCCGCTGCGTTCGGCAAGCCAGTCGAGCATCATGGCAGCGGACAGGATCGTCGCGATCGGATTGGCCTTGCCCTGGCCGGCGATATCCGGCGCCGAGCCGTGGCAAGGCTGGAACAGGCCGTGTTGGTCGCCGACGTCGGCGGACGGCGCCATGCCCATGCCGCCGACCAGCCCGGCAGTCAGGTCGGACAGGATGTCGCCGAACATGTTCTCGGTGACCAGGACGTCGAAGTCCCACGGCTTGCGGATCATGTCGAGCGCGGTGGCATCGATGTAGTTGTGCCGCGCCTCGATCCCGGGAAACGCCGCGGCGCGCTCATCGAAGATCTTGCGGAAGAATGCCATCGACAGGAATACGTTGGCCTTGTCCACGCAGGTGACCCGGCCGACGCTACCGCGCGCCTTGCGTCGTTGCGCCAGCCGGAATGCGAAGTCGTGCACGCGCTCCGATCCGCGCCGGGTGATCACCATCGTGTCGCGCGCCTCGGCATCATTTTCGATCACGCCCTTGCCGCGCGAGGCAAACAGGCCCTCGGTGGATTCGCGGACCACCACGAGGTCGATCTGGCGCGCGCGCGGGTCGGCCAGCGGCAGCGTGATGCCCGGCAGCGCGCGCGCCGGGCGCACACCGGCATAGAGGTCGAGCTCGACGCGCAGGTCGAGCTGCGGGGCGATCTCGGTGCCGTCGGGATAGCGGATTGCCGGCCAGCCCATCGCGCCGAACAGGATGGCGTCGGCGTCGCGCGCGGCCTGCAGCGTGGCCTCCGGCAAGGCGTGGCCGGTGTCGCGATAGTGCTGCGCGCCGGCGGGGTGTTCATGGAAGCGGAAGGCAAACGGCGCGTCGTGCTGCACCCGCTCGAGGATCGGCAGCGTGGCGGCGATGACCTCGACGCCAATGCCGTCGCCGGGCAGTACACAGATGTCGAAAGTCGCTGGAGTGGACACGTCGGAATTCCGTTTCTAGAGTTGGTGCAGTCGATAACGTTCGAAAATGGCGAGCAATTCGCGCCCCGCGCGCTCCCGATGCGCGCGATTGACTTCGATGGCGCCACGGCCGTCGCCGGCCCGGATGCGGTCGAGCATCGCGGTGTGTTCTTCCGTGGAGGTGGTGGGCTTGGGTCGCAGCCGCAGCGTGAACATGCGGGCGCGGTGCACGCGGTCGGCCAGGCGCGCCACGGCGTCGATCAGCGTACGGTTGCCAGCCAGTTCGACCAGCCCCTGGTGGAAGCGCTCGTCAGCGGCAGCCCACGCATCGAGGTCGTTGGCCTTCAGTGCGCGGCCCATGTCGCGGGTGGCGTCCACCAGCGGCTTCAACTCGGCATCGGTGGGCTTGCGCCGCGCGAGCGTCTCGGCCGCGGCGGATTCCAGCGCCGTCAGCACCTCGTAGATTTCGCGCATGTCGAGTGGCGACACCGGCAGCACCCGCATGCCGTGGCGCGGGATGACCTCGACCAGGCCTTCATTCGACAGCCGGATCAGTGCCTCGCGTACCGGCGTGCGGCTGATGCCAAGATCCTCCGCCAGCGCGCTCTCGAGTGCCTGGTGGCCCGGCGGGTAGACGTTGTCGAGAATGCGCCGGCGGATGGCCTGGTAGGCGTCGTCGCCACGCAGCGCGCGCACGGGCAGGGCAATCACCGCTGCCTTGCGTGCAGTGGTCGACGGCCGGCGTCCGGCAGCCGCCTTGGTGACAGCCTTGCGCTGCGGCTGGGTGCGCGAGACCGGCATCAGCTGCCCTGCTGCGTGTGGGCAATGGGAAAGAACATGTCCTTCCACGATTCCGGCTTCACCTTGATGGCGCCGGTGCGGTACATGAAGTCCACGAAGGGGAGCACGTTGCGCGGATTGAGCGTGTAGTCGATGGCGGGATCGCCGATGATCTTCAGCATCTCGTCGACCGACTGCTTGCCCTTGGTCAGGCGCAGGTAGGTTTCCGCCGCGGCGCGCTTGTCGCGATTGATGATGTCGGTGGCCGCCTGCATGGCCTGCATGAAGACGGCGACCAGTTTCGGATTGTCCTGGTAGAACTTGCCGGTGGTGGCCACGACATTGAACGACACCGGCCCGCCAAGGATCTCGTTGGAGCTCACCAGCTTGCGGATGCCCGGCTTGTCCGTCTCCATCTGGATGAACGGCGGCGACGTGAAGTGGCTGGTGACCTCGCCACCGCCGGACAGCATGACGGTGGCGCCGTCCGGATGCGTCATCGACACCGTCAGCGGATCGAGCTTGTTGCGGTTGGCGGCACCCAGCTCCTTCTCCGCCCACATCTGCAGCAGCGTGGCCTGCATCGACACCTTCACCGCGGGCAGGGCGATGCGGTCCTTCTCGGTGAAGTCGTTAATGCCCTTGATGTGCGGTGCCCGGGTGTTGAGCTGCAGCGGCAGCACGTTGAGACCGCTGACGGCCCGGACATCGATGTTGCCGCGCGTGCGGGCCCAGATGGTGCCGATGCCGGTGATGCCAAGGCAGACGAAGTCCACGCTGCCCGACAGCAGCGCATCGTTCATCACGTCACTGGAGCGAAACGTGTTCCAGCTCACCTTGAGGTCGGGCATCCCGGCCGCCTTGGCGGCCTTCTCGACCAGCTGCTGGTCCTCCATCACCATCAGCGTCAGATACCCCAGGCCGTACTGCTTGGCAACGCGAAGTTCGTTCTGCTCGGCGACGGCCGCCGGAGAGAGCAGCGAGACTGCAGCACCTACGATTGCGGCGAACAAGAGCTTGAATGGACGCATGATGCCTCCCTTGACCAGGTCAGTAGTGCCAGTGATACGGCGGGTGCCCGGCGACGGGCGCCCGAAATGTAGCGACGGCGTCGCCGAGCAGGCAACCGAGGTACGCCGTGCGCAGGTCGGGTCCGCCGAAAGCCAGGCTGGAGATGTTCTTCAATACGCGACCCGCGGCGCGATCCAGGTGCGGGCGACCGAGCTCGCCCGCGCGATAGGCGCCTTCGCACCATTCGACGTGCGCCGGATCGGCGTCCTCGAGCATCAACGTGATCGCGCCGTCGGGCGCCACGCGCAGCACGCGGTTGCTGACGATGCTGGTGATCCAAACATGGCCGTCGACGTCGAAGGCGAGTCCGTCGGGGTAGGTGCCGTAGCCGAACGTCGTCACGATCTCCTTCGGGCCGAGCGAGCCGTCGGCGCGCAACGCAAAGCGCGACAGCCGCCGCGAAAACGTCTCGTTGACATAGAGCCAGCGGCCATCGGGGGACACCATGGCCTCGTTGGTATAGCCGAGTCCGTCAGCCACGATGCGCGCGCCGTGGCGATCGCACAGCACGATGAAGCCGTCCGCGACATCCGCGCGATACGCCGCGGCACGGGGGACCTGTCGCGTGCTGACTGTGATCCAGACGCGATCGCGGTCGTCTTCGAAGACGAAGTTGGAGGGCGGCAGGTCAATGCCGTCGACCGCCTCGATCAGTGGAACCACGGCGCCATCGCGCGCGAGAATGAAGACGCCGCCCTTGCTTTCGCCCAGGTCGGCCAGCAGGAAGCTGCCGTCGCGGCGCAGGGCAATGCCGTTCGGGCGCAAGGGGCGCTGCGCGGGCAGCGTGCCCTGCACCAGCGTCGAGGTCCCGTCGACGGCGGTCTGCGCCACCCCACCACGCCAGTCGGCCGTGTACAGCATGCTGCGGGCCGTGGCCAGCACGCACTCCGGCCGGACCAGACCGGCGCCGGTGAAGCGCAGTACGTCGAGCGCTATCGGCGGCGTGCCGGTTGCAGGTGTGGACGAGGCAGACATGGCGTGGGCGGCAGTCGGGAACCGAAACAATGTGTTTGTTAATGTATACGTTGATTCGGGAGGGATGCAAGCTGCGGTGCAACATGAGCGTGGCGCCTGCCTCCTGCCGTCGTCGCCGGCGCCATCGCCGGTCTGCGACAATGGGCTGTTGCGCCCTTGGCGCTGTGGCGGAGACTTCCATGCTGGCGAGTGCACCCCTTGTCGGCTTATCGTGTAAATCGACGGCTCGCAGCCCGGCCGCAGGCAACGCAATGGCGCCGGGCGCCGTTCGCCTTGCGGCGGCTGCCCGCAGCCTGATATGAGAGACACGACGCCGCTGCGCATGATCCCGGCTGCGGACGTGCACGCCGCACTCGACTATCCGTCGCTGGTCGACGCGCTGCGCGCGGCGTTCGTGGCCGGCGCATCGGCGCCGGTGCGGACGAGTCACTCGGTCACCGCCGAGGGCGACCGTCTGCTGCTGATGCCGGCGTGGGATGACGACGGCGTGGGCGTGAAGATCGTCACCGTGTTTCCACGCAACCGCGAGCACGGCCTTGCCAGCGTGGCCGCGTTGTATGTGCTGCTCGACGGCGCGACCGGCCACCCGCGCGCCCTGATCGACGGCGAGGCGCTGACGCTGCGGCGCACCGGCGCCGCATCGGCACTGGCGTCCACCTATCTGTCGCGCCCCGACTCGCAGCGCCTGCTGGTCGTGGGCACCGGCGCGCTCGCGCCGTATCTGGTGCATGCGCACTGTGCGGTCCGACCTGTCACCGAGGTGATGGTGTGGGGGCGCTCGCGGCAACACGCGGAGCGCCTTGCCACGACCTTGGCGGCGCCTGGCCGCACGGTGGCCGTTATCGAGGACTGCGCCCGTGCACTGGCACGCGCCGACATCGTCACCTGCGCCACGACGGCGCGCGAGCCGATCGTACGCGGCGCCGACGTTCGCCCGGGCACGCACGTCGACCTGGTGGGCGCGTTCACGCCGGAGATGCGCGAAGCCGACGATGCGCTGATCAGCCGTGCCGAAGTGTTCGTCGACACGTTTGCCGGCGCGCTGAAGGAGGCAGGCGACCTGGTGCAGCCGTTGGCAGCCGGCACCATCGAACGCGCACACGTGCTGGCCGAACTGGCGGACCTCACGGCGGGACGGCATCCGGGACGCCGCGACGCCAACGCCGTCACCGTCTTCAAGTCGGTGGGTACGGCGCTCGAGGATCTGTGCGCCGCGCAACTGGTGGCGAAGCGCGTGGTCGTGGAGTCCTCTCCACCACGATCGTAGGCGAGGCTTCAGCCTCGCTTGCACGCGAGGCTGAAGCCTCGCCTACAGGGCGCGCGGCTGAAGATTCGCCTACAGGGCGCGCGGCTGAAGCCTCGCCTACAGGGCGCGCGGCTGAAGCCTCGCCTACAGGGCGCGAGGCTGAAGCCTCGCCTACAGGGCGCGCGGCGGGCTTATCCGGCAAACAATCCCACCGGCGTGCCGCGCACAGCCGGCATGTACTCGAACAGCGCGCCGGACAGCGGCGCTTGCGCTAGCGCCTCGGTGGGCAGGCGCACGCGCGCGGTCGTGATGAACAGCGTGGCGAGATCGCGGCCGCCGAAGGCCACGCTGGTAGGCCGCGGCACGGGCAAGCGGATCGTTCGTTGCAGCTTGCCGTCAGCCGACCATTGCTCCACGCGCCAGCCATCCCAGATCGCGACCCACACACTGCCGTCGGCATCGACGGCGAGGCCATCCGGCTTGACGCCCTCCGGCCAGGTGGCAAACACGCGGCGCCGGCTGACCGTTCCGCGCTTCGCGTCGAGGTCGTAGGCGAACACGGTGCGGCCGGCGGACTCGACGAAGTAGAGCGTGGCGCCATCCGGCGCGAAGGCTATGCCGTTGGCTACGGTGAAGCCGGTATCGATGCGCGCGCACGCGCCATCGGGATCGATGCGCAGCAGGCTGCCGCGCCCGGGCTGGCCGCCCGGGTCCATGGTGCCGATCCACAGCCGTCCGCGCAGGTCGCACTTGCCATCGTTGTAGCGATTGCCGGCGTGCCTGCCTTCCGGATGCATGAATGGCGCGTCGACACCGCTGTCGGGATTGAAAAGACGCAGTCCAGATGGCTGCGCCAGCACATAGCCACCGGCGCGGCGCGGCACCGCGACACTGGTCAGGCGCGGGAGCGGCCACACCTGATGCGCGCTCTTCCGACGGCCGTGGCCGGGGACGAGGCGATGCAATGCCGGGCCCAGCATGTCCACCCATACCAGGGATTGGTGGCGGTCGTTCCAGTACGGCGCTTCGCCAAGGAGCGCATGCGCGTCGATGACGCAGCGCACGCCGGCCGTGGTGCGTCCCTGCGCCGCCGCGGGTGCCAGGGACATCGTGGTGCCACCCGCGTTGTGCGAAAGGCGTCGCACGGCCTCCATCAATGGCGGCGCGAGTGCATGCAGCCGCTCGGGTGGGAGCCGGAAGGCGGGACCCACCACGCCGATGGCGGCGACTGCCACGCCGCGATAGTCGAGCAGTGGCGCCGCCACGGCGCTGGTCCCGGCCGTGTCCTCGCCTTGCACAAAGTAGCCGCGCCCGCGGGCCAGTTCCAGCGCGCCCTCCATCGTCGCGCGCGTGGCCGGGGGCAGAGGATCGAGCAATGCCCACATCGCAGCCGGCTCGAGATGCGCGGCGATGGCGCAGCCGAGCGGACTTTCCCACCATGCGCTGCGCTGGCCCACATCGGCGGCAAGGCGAATCGCCTGTCTGCCTTCAGCCGCGTCGCCGATGACGCTGGCGTCGCCCGCCAGGACGCCGAACTGCACCGTCTCGTCCGTCATGTCGCGCAATGCCGCAAGCTCCGGCGCTGCGGCGGCGCGCAGGTCCAGCTCCGCCCAGACGCCGTGCGCCAGTTCGAGCAGCCGATATCCAAGCCGCCATGAACGGCCGGCATGGTCGCGGCGCAGCAAGCCGCGGGCTTCAAGCGCCGTCAGCAGGCGGTGCAGCGTGGAGCGGGGCAGGCCGGAGCGCTGCTGCAGGTCGGCGAAGCCGGTGGACGGCGCGGCGGCGGCGACGAGGTCGAGGAGGTCCATCGCCTTGTCGAGAACGGCCGCGCCGGCGACACCGCTCTCGCCGTCCGGTGCCGCAGGCCCGAGAGTTTTCGCTGCTGTCGTCCAGCCCTGCGACCTGCCCACTTGACGTTCTCCCCAACCCCACTACACTATTCCCAGAATATAGCATTGCTATCCCAACAGATGGGATTTTATGGGACACCATGCCGCAACGTGAGCAATCCGGGCCTCTGGAGGGCGTTTACCCGATCCTGGCCACGCCCTTTCGTGCCGACGGCACCGCCGACGAGGGCGATCTCGCGCGTCTCATCGACTTCATCGTCGCGGCGCGCGCCGATGGCATCGTGTTCCCTGGCGTTGCCAGCGAGGTCGAGACGCTCGCGTCGGATGAGCGGCGTCATCTGGTCGAGCGGGTGGCGCGGCAGGTGGACCGCCGCATGCCGCTGGTGATCGGCGTGTCGGCGGCGGACGCCGCCACGGCAGCGGCATTGGCGGCGCATGCAAAATCGGTGGGTGCCGTGGCGCTGATGGCCGTGGCGCCGCCCGCGTGCAAGGGCGATGCGGCGGCCATCGCCGACTACTACGCCCGAATTGCCACCGCGGGTGTACCCATCATCCTGCAGAATGCGCCGCCGCCTGCCGGATGCGCGCTGGCGCCGGCCGAGGTCATTGCGCTGGCGCGCGCCAACCCGGCGATCCGCTACGTCAAGGAAGAGTCGTTGCCCTGCGGGCAACGCATCACCGCGCTGCTCGGCGCCAACGTGCCGCATCTGCTCGGCGTGTTCGGCGGCGCGGGCGGACGCTACCTTACCGACGAGCTGGCGCGCGGCGCCTGCGGCACCATGCCCGCCTGCGAGTTGATCGACCTGCACGTGCGCCAGTTCGCGCTGCATCGCGCCGGTGACCGTGAAGGCGTACGCTACCTCTTCAACCGGATGCTGCCGCTGCTCAATTTCCAGGCCGTGTTCAGGATGGCGATGACGAAGGAAGTGCTGCGTCGCCGCGGTGTGATCGCGGCCACGCAGGTACGTGCAGCGGGTCCGCGCTTCGATGCCGGTGACCTGCTGGAACTGGATGCACTGCTGGCCGATCTGGCCGATTTGTTGCCCCTGCCGGCATCCGCCGCGCGGGCAGCGTGAAGTCCTGCAAGGAGGAACGACGATGAAACGATGGGAACGATTCACGCGCGCGCTGGCGGTGGCCTGTGTCGTCGCTGCCGCCCCGATGGCCCAGGCCCAGATGGTGCTGGACTTCCCGACGTGGCAGGCCGAGGAGCCAGGCATTTCGACCTGGTGGAAGAACCTGATCGCGGCGTACGAAAAAAAGTACCCCGACGTCAAGGTCAACATGCAGCAGATACCCTTCGCGCAGTTCGTGAAGCAGATGACCGTGCGCTTTGCCGCCGGCACGCCGCCCGATATCGTGCATCTGCCCGCCCGCGACTTTGCGAGCTTTGCCGACCAGGGCTGGCTGGAGCCGCTCGACGCGCGGCTGGCCGCCACCGACATCCCCGCCAACTGGCCGCCGCTGCAGGCCGACATGCAATGGCAGGGCAAGGCGCAGGGCGTGCTGCTGATGGGCTACGGCGGCATGCTGTTCTACAACGAGAAGCGCCTGAAGGATGCCGGCCTTGCCGTGCCGAAGACGCCCGACGAGTGGCTCGCCGCCATGAAGGCGACCACCGCGGCGGACAAGGGTCTCTTTGGCCTGTCGACGATCACGGCCGAACATCCCAACATGGTGGTGGAGATGGCGTCGTGGGTCATCGGCTCCGGCGCGGACTGGTTGAAGGGCGGCAAGTACAACTTCAACGACCCTGCGGTGATCAAGGCGGTGGACAACTGGCGGCAATCGGTGGCGTACGCGCCCAAGGGCACCAATTCCGCCACGGCACGCCAGCTGTTCGTGGACGGCAAGACCGCGTTCCTGCGCGACGGGCCATGGGTGTGGGGCGCGGTCGAGAAGGCATCGCCGGAAATGAAGCCGCAGCTGAAGGTGGTGGGCCTGCCGTTCCCGGTGGAGCCGGGTGGCGCGTCCAACAGCATTCACATTGCCGCGAAGGCCGACGCGAAGAAAAAGGACGCGGTGTGGAACTTCATCCTGATGGCGGCGAGCCCGGAGTGGCAGCGCGCGTATGGCCTCACCGGCTCGCCTGCGCCGCGCAAGAACGCGCTTACCGCGGCCGACTATGCGGCCAACCCGCATCTCAAGGTGATCAACGACGAGGCGGCGAAGGCGCAGAACCTCTTCCCGTCCACGCCGGCGGCGCGTGCCGGATACAACGACTTTGCCACGCAGGTGACCAAGGCGGGAATGCGGATGATTTCCACGCAGGAGCCCACGGCCAAGGTGCTGGCCGACCTGCAGAAGGAACTGGAGCGCGCGCTGCCGTTGTAGCCCATGCGTGAAATCCCGTACCGTAGGCGAGGCTTCAGCCTCGCGCAGCGTTGCCAAGATGTAGGCGAGGCTGAAGCCTCGCGCAGCGCAGCG
>JANNKR010000066.1:0-6073 GCA_031396395.1 Betaproteobacteria bacterium | reverse complement strand
GGCGCGTTCGATGACGAGTCGGGTGACGGATCGGGTGACGGATCTGTAGGCGAGGCTTCAGCCTCGCGGTAACGTCGCGCGCCCAACCAGCGAGGCTGAAGCCTCGCCTACGGGATTACGGGGTTACGGGATTACGGGGTTGGGGGGTTGGGGGGCCCCAGCGCCCGAGCGTATGCACGCGATCGGGGCCAAGGTGATCCTGCAACAACAACGGCGCCGGGGGGCCGGGCAGGCTGCCCGCCATCGCCGCCGGTGCGACCGCGTTGATGCCGGCACGAACGTCGTCATCGGTCAGCGCTCGCGCCAATGCCGCCGCATCAGCCCAGATCGGCACCCCGGCTTCGATGTGCAGGTAGATCAGTCCCGTCGCCGGCGCGACGAAGTTGAGCTGCGGCAAGCGGCGCGCGCAATCCACGAGAAACCCGGTATTGCGTGCGGGCGCCTGCGCTGCCGGATCGGCGAACAACTCGTCCGGCTCCGTGGCGTCCACATCGACTTTTCGATACCGCTCGATGTCGAGCATGGCCTTCACGTCGAGCACATTGAGCTCGCCGTTCCAGCCGAACGCCGCGGTTCGCGGCAACTCGCCCAAGGGCACCGTATTGTCGAGAAACTCGCAGTGCACATCCTTGTCGCCACGCAGCGCCCAGGTGAAGAACAGTTCCGGCATCCCCGCATAGGCGTCGATGTTGTGCGCCAGCAGGTCGTCGACTGACTTGTAGCGGCCCACCTCGAGACCACGCCGCCACGCGCGCTCGACGATGGCCTGCGGTGGCGTCAGCATGAAGAACATGTAGACAGTGTGGCCGAAGCGCGTCAGCAGGTTGCTGCCCGCCTCGCTCGAGTCCGGCGCGAAGCTGTCGAAGCGGAAGCGGTCGATCAGCAGATGCGTCGTGCCCTCGGTCAGCGCCTTGCGCGCCATGTAACGGTCGAGCTTCTGGTCGATGATCTGGAGCTCGTCACCGGTGCAAGCCCCTCCGTATTTGTACGCGGCGCCCAGCGATGCGTAGTCGAGGAGCTGCTTGCGCCAGATGTCCGGGCTGATCAGCGCAAAATCGGCCCAGCGCACGCCGATGCGTTGTGCCAGCGCCTTCTGGACCGGACGCATCGTGCTCTTGCCCGCTGCGGACGCGCCCTTGGTATTCATGATCACCGGCTGCGCCTGCAGCGGCAGCAGCGCATATCCCTCGCGCGCGGCTGCTGTGCGGACGATCGGGTCGATCAGGCGACCGATTTCGTCACTGCCGAAGTCATTGCACGCGAGGTTCGTCGCCACATCGGCAATCAGCGCGGGCGTTCCCCACAATTCGCCGTGCCGGGTCACCAGTGCCGCGACGACACGGGCAAGTGCGCGACAGGCCGCGCTGCGCAACGGGTCGTCTGCGACCAGCGCGTCCGCCTCCCACGCGCTGATCGCGGCGGCGGGCGAGGCGACCACGTCGGCGGTGACAACGGGTGCCGCGCGCAACAATCCGAAGAAGCGCCGCGCCGGTTGGCTTGGCGCCGGCGATCGCGCCGCAAACAGCCGCGCGTCGACCTCGGCGCGAATCACCTGTGCCAGTCGCTGTCGTGTTTCTTCAAATGCGGCGACGATCCCATGCAATTGCGGCGCCAGGTGACCGGTCAGGATGACATTGACCATCTGCCGAAAATTGATACCCAGGTCCTCTACCCTGGTTCCGCTCGATACGGAGAGATCGGCCGTGACACGGATCAGCAGTTCATGCACGACGAGGCGCTGTGGCCGGAACGCCACCAGTTCGGCCACGTCGAAGCCCGTGAGATCGCGCAGTTCTTCGGCGTCGGCGATTGACGTCGTGACGTTCCCTGGACTGAAGATCGTCGCAAAAGGCAGCACTTCGCGCGGGATGCGCGAGACGATCCCCGGATTCCACGGACCGAAGGGCCCGGCGCCGCTGGGCTCCCCCCCGACGGGCGCTGCGCGCCCCTCCCCCCCAGGGGGGCGAGCGGCTTGGGGCGGCCCGGCGCCGGTGGGCTCCCCCCCGATGGGCGCCCCGCGCCCCTCCCCCCCAGGGGGGCGAGCGGCTTGGGGCGGCCCGGCGCCGCTCATCCTGTCCTGCTATTTGATGAGGCCCGCGCCGCGCGCCCACTGGTACTTGGCGCCGAGCACGGCCACGGGAATTTCCGTCGAGTACGCGTAGGCCGGAATGCCGTGGTCGTACAGGTACTCCGCGGCTTCCTCAACCTCGACGTCCCCTGCCAGCGACGCGACGACGGGCTTGGAAATGCCTTTGGCGCGCATCTCTTCCACCACTTCGACCATGATCTTCGCGAACACCATGGGCGGCGTGACGATCGTGTGCCAGTAACCGAGGATCAGCGCGTGGATGCGCGGGTCCTCGAGGCCCAGCCGCACGGTGTTCTGGTAGGTCTTCGGCGGCTCGCCGCCGGTGATGTCGACGGGATTGCCCGCCGCGCCGAACGGCGGAATGAACTTGCGGAACGCCGCATCGAGATCAGGGGGCATCGCCATCAGCGAGAGCCCATTGTCCACGCACGCGTCGGACAGCAGCACGCCCGAACCACCGGCGCCGGTGATGATCACCACGTTCTCGCCCTTGGGTGTCGGCAGCTTCGGAATGCCACGCGCGAACTCGAGGAGGTCGCGCAAGCTGCGCGCGCGGATCACGCCCGACTGCTTCAGGACATCCTCGTAGATCTTGTCGTTGCCGGCCAGGGCGCCGGTGTGCGAACTGGCGGCGCGCGCGCCCATGCTGGTGCGACCGGCCTTCAGCATCACGACCGGCTTTTTCTTCGACACCCGCTTCGCCACTTCGGCAAACGAGCGGCCGTCCTTCAGGTCCTCGCAGTGCTGCGCGATGATCTCGGTGTTGTCGTCCTGCTCGAAGAAGGTCAGCAGATCGTCCTCGTCGATGTCGGACTTGTTGCCCAGGCCCACGATAGCCGACACGCCCATCTTCGCGGAGCGCGAGAAGCCGATGATCGCCATCCCGATGCCGCCGGACTGCGACGACAGCGCCGCCTTGCCCACGACGTCATAGGCCGTGCAGAAGGTGGCGCACAGGTTCTTCGGCGTGTAGTAGAAACCATAGATGTTGGGACCCATCAGCCGCACGCCGTACTTGCGCGCGATGTCGACCAGCTCGAGCTGGCCCTCCATGTTGCCGGTCTCGGCGAAGCCGGACGGAATCAGGATCGCGCCCGAGATCTTCTTCTCGCCCACTTCCTTCAACGCCGCCGCAACGAACTTGGCGGGAATCGCGAACACGGCGATGTCAATGTCGCCGGGCACATCCTTCACGCTCTTGAACGCCGGCAGGCCCATGATCGTGGTGGCGGAAGGATTGATCGGATAGATCCTGCCCTTGTAGCCGCCGTTGATCAGGTTCTTCATCACCGAATTGCCGATCTTGCCGGCCTCGTCCGACGCGCCGATCACGGCCACCGCATCGGGCTTCATGATGTGGTTCATCTGCCGGACGATGTCTTCCTGGCTCGGCCGGTAACGCACCACGGGTGGCGTGAAGTCGAGCACGATGCGAACGTCGGCGGCAATCGCGCCCTGCTTGGACGCGAACACCGGGTTCAAATCCATCTCCGCGATCTCGGGGAAGTCCGACACGAGCTGCGAGACGTTCTCGATCAATGCGGCGAGCGCGTCGCGGTTGACCGCATCGCCACCACGCACGCCCTTCAGCATGGCGGCCGCGCCGATGCCGTCCAGCATCGACAGCGCGTCGTCCTTCGTGGCCGGGGCCAGCCGGAACGTGATGTCCTTCAGCACCTCGACCAGGATGCCGCCCAGGCCGAAGGCCACCAGCTTGCCGAACGATTGATCCGTCACCGCGCCGATGATCACTTCCTGTCCGCCAAGGACCATCTGCTGGACCTGTACGCCAAGCAGGTTGGCCTTGGCGTCGTATTTTTTCGCGTTGGCCATGATCGTGGCAAATCCGGCTTCAACGTCCGCCGCGCTCTTCACGCCCACGAGCACGCCGCCCGCTTCCGTCTTGTGCAGGATCTCCGGGGACACGATCTTGAGCACTACCGGAAAGCCCATGCCGTGCGCGAGCTTGGCCGCTTCCGCAGCCGTGGCGGCAACGCCTTCCTTCGGCACCGTGATGCCGTAGGCATCGCACACGAGTTTGCCCTCGGGCGCCGTCAGCGACGTGCGACCGTCCGCCTTCGCCTTGGCCAGTATCTGCTGAACCGCCGACTTGTCGTGCGCCATGATGATCCTCGTTGGTATGGTGTTCGCTGCTGCTGGCCGCGCGAAGCGCGACGTCAGATCACGCCTTCGGCGCGCAACGCCGCGATGGCGTCCTTGCCGTATCCGAGTTCCACCAGCACTTCGTCCGTGTGCTCGCCAAGCAGTGGCGAGCGCGTGACATCGGTGGGACTGTCGGACATCTTGATGGGATTGCCCACGGACAGGTACTTGCCGCGCTTGGGGTGATCGACCTCCACCACGGTGCCGGTCTTGCGCAAGCTGGGCTCTTCCGCGATTTCCTTCATCGACAGGATCGGCCCGCACGGGATGTCATGCTCGTTCAGGATGTCCATGGCCTCGAACTTGGTCTTGGTCATGGTCCATTCCTCGATCTTCCCGAAGATTTCCATGAGATGCGGCAGCCGTGCCTTGGGCGTGGCGTAGCGCTCGTCGGTCAGCCACTCGGGCCGGCCGATGACTTCGCAGATCTTTTTCCAGACCGGTGCCTGCGTGATGAAATAGATGTATGCGTTGGGATCGGTTTCCCAGCCCTTGCACTTCAGGATCCACCCGGGCTGGCCGCCGCCGGAGGCGTTGCCGGCGCGCGGCACCGCGTCGCCGAACTTGCCGTTGGGATACTGCGGATATTCTTCCATCACCTGCGTGCGATCGAGCCGCTGCTGGTCGCGCAGTTTGACGCGGCACAGATTCAGCACGCCGTCCTGCATGGCCGCCGTGACCTTCTGGCCGCGGCCCGACGTGTTGCGCTGGTACAGCGCCGCGACGATGCCCAGCGCCAGGTGCAGCCCGGTGCCGGAGTCGCCGATCTGCGCGCCGGTGACGAGCGGCGGACCGTCGTCGAAACCGGTGGTGGACGCGGCGCCGCCGGCGCACTGCGCGACGTTTTCGTAGACCTTGCAATCCTCGTAGGGACCGGGTCCGAAACCCTTGATGGACGCTACGATCATGCGGGGATTGAGCTGCTGTATGTGTTCCCAGGTGAGACCCATGCGCTCGAGGGCCCCGGGGGCGAAGTTCTCCACCAGCACGTCGCACTTCTTGACCAGGGCTTCCAGCACTTCCTTGCCCTTGGGGTTCTTGGCGTCGACCGTCACCGAGCGCTTGTTGTGGTTCAGCATCGTGAAGTAAAGGCTGTCCACGCCGGGGATGTCGCGCAGCTGCCCGCGCGTGATGTCGCCTTCGCCTGCGCGCTCGACCTTGATGACGTCGGCGCCGAACCAGGCGAGAAGCTGCGTGCAGGTCGGACCCGACTGCACGTGCGTGAAGTCCAGGATGCGCACACCATCTAATGCCTTGCCCATTACGTTCCCCCTATGCGATGCCGTGATAGCGAATGCGTTGCGTCGACCGCGGGCGGCCGTTACGGTTTCTTCTTGGCGGAAGGATTGAGACTGGTGATGCGGCCGCTCTCCGTGCCGCCAGCCTCGTCGATGACCGCATTGATCAGCGTGGGCCGCTTGCTGCGGATCGCCTCGAGCATCGCCGCGCGCAGTTCGTCCGGTGTCTTCACATGCGCACCGACACCGCCCCACGCCTCCATCATCTTGTCGTAGCGGGCGTCCTTGACGAACACCAGCGGCGACGGATCGGAGCCGCCCGTGGGGTTCTTCTCGTCGCCGCGGTACACGCCGTTGTTGTTCATGATCACGATGCAGACCGGCAGGTTGTAGCGGCAGATCGTCTCGGTCTCCATGCCGGAGAAGCCGAACGCGCTGTCGCCCTCCACCGCAATCACCTGCTCACCGGTCACCACGGCGGCGGCCACGGAATAGCCCATGCCCACACCCATGATTCCCCACGTGCCCACGTCGATGCGCTTGCGCGGCTTGTACATGTCCACGATGCTGCGGGTGAAGTCCA
>JANNKR010000046.1:0-22316 GCA_031396395.1 Betaproteobacteria bacterium | reverse complement strand
TTACTGGCGCTTGGGGAAGTCGTCGTCGCCGAAGCCACCGCCGAAGAGGTCGACCTGCTTCTCGGCTTCGTCCTTGGTGATCCCGTAGGACTCCTGGATCTTGCCGACGAGTTGGTCGCGCTTGCCGGCAATGACGTCGAGTTCGTCATCGGTGAGCTTGCCCCACTGCACTTTGGCCTTGCCCTTGAGTTGTTTCCAGTTACCTTCGATGCGGTCCCAGTTCATGTGTGACTCCTTGGTTCGACTGCCCGGCGCCTGTCGCCCGGCCATGCCTCACTGGTCGCAACCGGCGTGCCAGAATTTTTTCAACCACAAACAAGGCGTTACGAACTCATTTCCACGACTTGGTGCAATGTGGTGGTGACTACGCTGTAAAACGAGTGGCTGCTGTAGGACGCGGACGACGACGGGACAAGACGCCTGTGCAGTTGCGCACTGAGAATTGCGGCACGATGATCAACGGATGAATCGATGGCACTTTGCAATGTGCGCCGCGGCAGGCAGCGTATTGCTGGTGGCGGCGGGATGCACGGCGGGTCGCCTTGAAGCGGCGAGACAGCTTGCGCGCGCCAGCGAACCTTTCAACATCAACCCTGCTGATGCCAATGCGCGGATGTTGGTCGTGGGCGACAGCACCGGCGTAGGCACGGGTGCATCCAGCCCCGCGAACAGCGTCGCCGGACGCATTGCGAGGGACCATCCGCGTCTTGCCATCGTCAATCGCGCTGAAGACGGGGCGCGATTTCTCGATGTATCCCGGCAACTTCAGAGTGATCCGTCAGGTCGCTTCGACGCAATCCTGATCCTGGCGGGCGGCAACGATGTCATTCGCTTCACCAACGAAGGCACACTGCGCACTGAAATCGCCTCGGTGGTGGGGCATGCACTGACACGTGCACCTAACGTGTTCATCATGCCATCCGGCAACGTGGGGAATGCGCCGTTCTTCCTGCCGCCGCTGTCATGGCTCATGACATCGCGTTCGCGCACGCTGCATTCGATCGTCCGCGATGGGGCGGCCGGGACGAACGTGGTGATCATCGATCTGTTCAGGGAACGCGCCGACGATCCGTTCGTCCGCGACCCGCAGCGCCTGCATGCCGCGGACGGGCTCCACCCGAGCGACGAGGGGTACGCGCTCTGGTACGACGACTTGCGCAGGCAGGGGCGTTTGGCAGAACGGGTGCCGTGACCGCTTGGTGCCGCGTCCCCTCAGGGCCGGCGCGTGCCCTCGCCACCGAGGCGCGCAAGCAGTCGCGCCGTGCGCACGATCTCGTCGTCGACGTAGGCCTTGGCCTTCAATCCAGTCAATCCCAGAAACATGACACCGGTGGCGCGCAAGGCCTGCGCATGGCGCGGCTCCAGCACCATAACGCCGATCGCCGAGGCCAGGCGGGAATACACATCCGGAGGCAGTCCGCGCGGCGCGACCACGCCGATCCACACGACAAAGGATTCGCGCGGCCAACGCTCGCCAAATGCCGGGATGTCGGGCAGGGATGGCATGCGCGCTGGTGACGTTACCGCCACGATCCGGTGTCCGTCGCGCGGAGCGACGTCGATGGCATTGGGTAGGCCATCGAAGAGGAGATCGAGCTGGCCCGAGGCCAGCTGCGCATAGCCGTCTTCCACCCGTTCGAGCGGCTTGTGTTCGAGATTGGCCCGCTGCTCGAGGCGCAGAAAGCTGCCAGCCAAATGCCCGGCAGTGCCCACACCGAACGTGCCATAGGTCAACGGTGTCGTGGCTTGCCGCGTCGAGGCAAGCAACTCATCCAGCGACCGTTCGGGACGGCGGGCGCTGACTACCAGCGCATTGGGATAGGTACCGAGGATGGCCAGCCACTCGAAATCCTCGATCGGGTTGTAGGTGGCGTCCGGCGAGAGCAATTGGCGTGCAATCATCGGCGTGCTCACCGCCAGCCCGAGTGCATTGCCATCGGGCTTGTTGCCCGCGATCATCGCGGTTCCCGTCACGCCGCCACCGCCTGTGACGTTGATCACCTCGACCCGGCGGTCCAGCAACTCGCTCAGCGCGCTCGCGGCCACCCGTGCCACGCGATCGGCCGATCCCCCAGCCGCGTTGGGCACGATGAACGAAATGGCGTCCGGTGCCTGGGCGGCAACCAGACGCGCGACCGGCAGCGCACCCAACCCTAGCAGGCACAGGCGACGCTGGATGCGGCGGCAATCATGAATGTCCGTCATGGCAATGCAGCGCCGCAGATGGTGGTGATTCGGGAGTGTGCCACAAGGTTTGCAGACGCGCTTTCGAGCGCCGGCGCAGGGTGCCAAGCCCGCCAGCCTCGGGGTTTCTCCGACACGGGAATCGTCGTCGCGCCGATGATCTAGCCCGCGGCCACCGTCCGACAATGGAGACGCAGCAGGAAGCAACGCCCGCCTGCCTCCGGCAAGGCGCGCGAGTTCCCATCAATTTCCAAGGAGTCATCATGAACACCACCCAAGCACTCAATCCCAACGCCACCATCGCCGGGGCCGCCAACCTTGCCCATGAGGCCGTCAACACCGCCGCCGAACGAGCGACGCCCGTCATCGATCGCGCCGCCAGTGCCGCGCATCGCACAATCAATCGCGCGGCCGATGCCGCCATTCCGGCCGCCGAATGGGCCACCAGCAGCGGCCAGGCCATCGCCACACGATCGACGCAGGCCGTCGACGTCTGCAGCAGCTATGTCCGCGAACGTCCCATAACGGCCGTGCTGGGCGCGTTGGCCATCGGTTTCTTCGTGGGCAAGGTCCTGCGTTAAGCCAGCGCACGCAACAAATCGGCCGGGTCCCATGGATCCGGCCGTTTTCTTTTGGACATCTTCTGGCCTGTCACGTCCACACCGAGTCGATTCGGGAGCGGCGTCAACGCAACGACATGCGCGCCGTTCCTGCAGGGACGACCGGCCCGCCGACCTGCCCCTGGACCTGCACTTCGACCTGGACCTAGACCGCTGCAGCCACGCTGCCGGCGCCTCGATTGCGTTCTCCAGCGGGGGCACCGGCCCGGGTACCGGCCGCCCGCACCTTGGCCGCGAGAAAACGCTGGCCCAGCGCAGCGAGGTCAGCATCGTTGAAGTGTTCGCCCATCAACCTGAACATGCCATCCTGCTCGGCCCCGACGTGGAGCACAAGCAGCGCGAGGAGTTCCTTCGCCCGTGACTGCCATTCATCGGATCCGGACTTGCGGCTTTTCGCCAGCCAACTCAGTTGCTCGTCGAGTGAGCGGTGCTCCTCCTGGCGAACGTCGGCCATGTTGCGCGCGCCGTCCACACCGCGCAGCTGCCGTAGCGATTCATAGACCGTGAACCGTGCAGCCTGGGCATGTGTCGCCAGCATCGGCAGCAGTTGCCGCAGCAGCGCGCGTCGGGCTTCGGCGTCTTCGGCATCCACCATGTCGCGCGCGACTTGCAGCGCATCGTCGTGATCGACGCGGAGCAACGTCCGCACGTCGTCGACGTTCATCGCAGGGGCTTCGAGCAACGATCTGATCTCGTCTCTCAGGGTCATGGCAAATTCCGTTCGGAGGCAGCAGGGATATCGCGCGGCAAAGCCGCGCATCGAAATCAGTTGGGCTTGGCTTTGTCCGCTGCCTTTTCCACGGCGGCGCCAGTGGCCTTCACATCCTTGCCCGCGCCTTCGACCGTGTTGCAGCCCGCGACGAAAACCACACCAGCACCCAGCAATGCAACCAGCAATGTCTTCATGGTTCGATCCTCTGTATTGCGAAATGCCTCACGCCAATCGTGGACATCGCCTCAGCTTGAATGCACGACGCGTGCCTGAGATGTCACCAATTGAATCAATGGCTTGGCGCACGATCGCTAGTGTCGATGGCGACTGCTACAACGGTGCGATGCCAAGTCGCGCATGCCGTAGGAAATGACCGACAGGGCGGCGCGGCATCCGCGCCATGCTGCGTGCCGGCGCTACGGGCTCAGCATTTCGCTCACCATGTGCATGCCATCCACCCGGTCGGCGATGCTCTTCAGCACGGCCAGCAGCGGCATGCCGAGCAGCAGGCCCCAACCACCCCAGAGCCAACCGAAGAACAGCACCCCCACGAATGCCGCAACCGCATTCATCCGGCATGCGCGCCCCTGCATCCAGGTGGTGAACCCGACCCCGATGAGCATGGCGATGCCGAAGATCATGCCCATCGCCGCGAACGCCGTTGATACGCTGCCCGAATCCAGCAGCGTGCCGATGCCGACAGCAATCGCGCCGATGACCGGTCCCGCATACGGGATGACGTGCAGCAGCCCGACGATCGCGCCCCACATGCCGGGATTGGACACACCAAGCAGCGCCAGTCCGCCCCACACGGCGAGCGCGATCAAGACGTTGGAGATCAGCAGTGTGACCATGTAGCTCTGGATCTGGGAATCGATCTCGTTGAGCGCCTCGACGGTCACGCGCCGGCGCGCCAGCGACGCCCCTGCGAGGTGCGCCACCTTCCGCCGGAATGTGTCGCCGGCCGCAAGCAGGAAGAACGCAAGCAGGAACGCCACCAGGATCTCGCTGATGACAAGCAGCGCCTTGGACGATTGCGCCGCCAGGAAGCCCTGGACCTGCGAAGCGACCCCGCTGATCGCGGGCGCCGGCGGCGGCAAGCTGCCGGATTTGCCGGTGGCCTCGGCCGCGGCGCGATCGAGTTCCGCGGCCGCCGCCTTCACGTGCGTCATCGTGCTCTGCGAATCGCGGGCGGATTCGGCGGCCACCAACCGCAGCTTGCGTGCGGCGTTGGGCAGTTCGGCGATCGCGGCGCTGAAGTCGTCACGCAGTCCCCATGCCGCCGCGGACACCAGCGAGAACAGCAAGGCGATGACCATGGCGGCGCCCGCGAAGCGCGGGAGGTGCAGGCGTTCCAGCGCGGACACGGCCGGACGCAACGTATAGGAAAGCAGGATGCCCACGACGACTGGAACGAGGAAGGGTTCGGCCACCCGCGCCGCCGCAATCGCGGCCAGCACGGCGATGCCGATCGTGGCTCGCTCCACCGCCGTGTACTTGAACGCCGGCGCCAGAGGGGCCGGCTGCGCGTCGGGCAGCGACACATCCACCGCCGCCGGTTCCACTGCAGCAGATCCCGCCATAGTCATGAGGTCCGCCGGGCGCTAGTGCGCCACGGGCGCGGAGCCGTTGGCCATGCCGGCCAGCACTTCGCGCACGCGATTGAATTCACGGGACTTGTCGAAGAAGTAGTCCGCGCCCAGCGCCATGCTGCGGTCGCGGTATTGCGGAAAGGCGTAGTTGGTGAAGACGATGATCTTGGCGTTGGGCGGCCGCGCCACGCTGCCGAGGCCTTTCAGCACGCCGAGGCCCGTGCCCTGCTTCAGTTGCAGGTCGAGCACGGCGACATCCCAGCGCTGCTGGCGCAGGACGGCCAACGCGTCGCCTTCGGTCTCGACTTGGCCGACAATTTCGACGTTGGGAATCTCGGCCAGCGATTCAGCGAGGCGCGCGCGAATTATGGCGGAGTCCTCGACGATCACCACCCGCAGTTTGGGGATGTCCAGCATCATGAATGAGGCCACGCCCGCGGCGAGGCCCGAGACGGTTCCGGCGAGCAAGAGTTGGTCCATGGGTGATTCAACCACTCACCCGCAGGCACTGTAAGTGCGCAAGTCACTCAAAACAGTATCAGGTCGGTGGTCGCGTGAATGTAGGTGTTTGGCTGACACGCGACCCCGGGCGTGCCCGTGCAGCGCGCGCGACAGCGACGCGCGCGCCGATCCAGGATCAATCGATGAGACCATTCTTGATGGCGTAGTAGGTAAGATCGGCATTGGACTTCATGCCCATCTTCTCCAGGACGCGGGTGCGATAGGTGCTGACGGTCTTGACGGACAGGAACAGGTCTTCGGCGATCTTCGACACGGCGGCGCCCGCCGCCAGCTTGCAGAACACCTGGAACTCGCGCTGCGACAGTTCGCCGTGCAGCGGCTTGTCGCCGTCCCCGGTGATGCCATCCGCCAGGATCTGTGCCAGAACCGGGCTCACGAACTTGCGCCCGCGTACGACGGTACGGATCGCGCCCACCAGCTGGGTCGAGGCGGCCTCCTTGTTGAGGTAACCCGCGGCACCGGCTCGCAACAGGTTGACCGCGTATTGCTCCTCGGCGTAACCGGACAGCATCAGCACCGGCATCTCCGGCCGCACCTGGCGCAGCGTCTTCAGCGTGTCGATGCCATTCTTGTCCGGCATCGAGATGTCAAGCAGCACCACGTCGTATTCGCCCGCGCGGACGAGCGCGATGGCTTCGGTGCCGGTCGCGGCTTCCCCGGCCACCTGCATGTCGCCCTGGTCGGCAATGAATTGCTTCAAGCCCGCACGCACGATGGCATGGTCGTCGGCAATGAGAATGCGGATCATGGGCGCGGTCTCGGCGCTGCGGTGGAGCACGACATAGGCATCGGCATGTTCAGATCGCCGCGACGTTGGCGGGACCGGCCTGATATTCGCTCAGGCGGTTGTACAGCGTCTTGAGGCTCACGCCGAGCATTTCCGCGCAACGCCGCTTGTTGCCTTCGCACAGGTCGAGCGTGGCATAGATGGCCTGCCGTTCGATCTCGGCCAGCGGCGTGCCCACCGGCAAGCGCAGGAAATCGCCCACCGGCTCGGCACACGCCAGCCCGGCAAAGTCAAGCTCCACGGTGTCCTCAGCCAGGATGAAGGCGCGATGCACAGCATTTTTCAGCTCGCGCACATTGCCCGGCCAGCGATGCGCGCGAATGGTGGCCATTGCCTGCCGCGAGAATTTCTTGGAACTGCCTTCCGCGTCGTTGTGCTGGGCGAGAAAACGCTCAGCCAGCAGTTCGGCATCGCCTTCGCGCTCACGCAGCGGTGGCAAGGCAATCGGAAACACCGCGAGGCGATACATCAGGTCCTCGCGCAGCTTGCGATCCTGCACCGCCTGCTTTGGATCGCGGTTGGTTGCGGCAAGCACGCGCACGCGCGCGCGCAGTTCCTCTTCGCCGCCGACTCGGGTATACCGGCCCGTTTCGAGGACGCGCAGCAGCCGCACCTGCATCTCGGGCGCCATCTCGGTGATTTCATCGAGAAAGAGCGTACCGCCTTCGGCGCGTTCGAAACAGCCGCGGTGCTGGCGGGCGGCGCCAGTGAAGGCACCCTTTTCATAGCCGAAGAGTTCGGCCTCGATCAGGTTGGCGGGAATCGCACCGCAGTTGACGGCGACGAAAGGCAGCTTCGCCCGTTCGCTGCGATCGTGGATGGTGCGGGCGACCACTTCCTTGCCGCTGCCCGACTCGCCGGTGATCAGCACCGTCGCGCTGGTGGGGGCCACCTTGTCGATGCGGCGATAGATGTCCCGCATGGCGGCCGACCCGCCAAAAAGATGGCCGAAGCGGCCGAGGGCAGGCGACGAGGCGGCGACCACAGCGGCAAAGCGCGCGGTCACTACATTGTCGCTGATGGATAGTGTGTGGTTCATGCAGGTGTCCCCAGGACGACGGCAGACGCCGATGACACATCCTAGGCGTCCGGATGGCGCGCGCCGGTCGCCGTCCCGCCTATAGCCGTGTGGGATGAATCCTACAGGACTGCCCTGCGCGGACGATGGCTGCGTCCTACATCCCGGTACCAGCGCCCCCCACCCCCGTAGGCGAGGCTTCAGCCTCGCGAGGCGCTGCCCGAGCACTGCCCGAGGCTGAAGCCTCGCCTACGGATCTGGACGGGGTGTTCGTTGATGGCCTTTACACAATCTTGATACCGGCCGCCACACTCTCTGCGCGGCCTTTGCAGGAGAGTGCCTATCGTGGCTGCATCTCCACTGCAACAGGGTATTTCGTCATGGACATCGTCTATCTGGCCGCGATCGCGGCCTTCGTCATTGCCGTCATCGGCCTGGTTGCCGGCTGCGCGCGACTCGGAGCACGGCCATGACCGCGCTCATCTGGCTGGGCGGCATCGCCGCCGCCGGCCTCCTGGCCTACCTACTTTTTGCCCTCCTGAATCCGGAGCGTTTCTGATGACTACGCAGGCTTTGCTGTTGCTGTGCATCTTTCTCGCCGTGCTGCTCGCGCTGGCGCTGCCGATGGGGCGCTGGCTGGCCGCGGTCGCCACGGGCACGCTGCCACGCTGGGTCGCGCCGCTCGTGCGGATCGAGCACGCGCTGTATCGCGTCGCGGGATGCGACCCTGCCGCCGGCATGACCTGGCGCGCCTACGCGCTCGCGGTGCTGGCCTTCAATGGCGTGGGCGTCGTCGTCGTTTATGCGCTGCAGCGTTTGCAGGCACTGTTGCCGGCCAATCCGCAGGGCCTGGCGGCGGTCAGTCCCGATTCAGCGTTCAACACCGCCGTCAGCTTCGTCACCAACACCAACTGGCAGGGTTATGCCGGTGAAAGCACGATGAGCTACCTGACACAGATGCTCGCGTTGAGCGTGCAGAACTTTCTCTCCGCTGCCACGGGCATGGCGGTTGCGTTCGCATTGATCCGCGGTCTCGCCGCCCGGTCCTCGAGCGTCATCGGCAATTTCTGGGTCGACCTCACCCGGGTCACGCTGTATGTCTTACTACCGCTGTCCTTCGCTTTCGCGCTGGTCCTGATCCAGCAGGGCACGATCCAGAATTTCGATCCGTACCGCGAGGTCACTACCGTCGAGTCGTTCACGTGGCAGGAAGCCAGGACGGGAGCCGATGGCCAGCCACTGAAGGACGCGCAGGGCAAGCCGGTGCTGGAGGACAAGTCCGGCCAGACGCAGACCCTCGCAATGGGCCCGGTGGCATCGCAGGAAGCGATCAAGATGATCGGCACCAACGGCGGCGGCTTCTTCAACGCCAACTCGGCGCATCCATTCGAAAATCCATCGCCGCTGTCCAACTTCCTAGAGATGCTCGCCGTCTTCCTGATCCCTGCGGGGCTGTGCTTCACCTTCGGCCGCATGGTCGGCGACGCGCGCCAGGGCTGGGCGGTGCTCGGCGCGATGACCACGATCTTCGTCGTCATGGTCGCCGTGGTGCTGGTCGCCGAGCAGGCGGGCAATCCGCGACTGACGCCGCTGGGCGTGGACCCGGTCGCCAGCGCGCTGCAGGCCGGCGGCAACATGGAAGGCAAGGAAGTGCGCTTCGGCATCAGCGCCTCCGCGCTGTTCGCGGCGATCACCACCGCGGCCTCCTGTGGCGCGGTCAACGCGATGCATGACTCGTTCACGCCGCTGGGCGGTCTGGTGCCGATGTGGCTGATGCAGCTCGGCGAGGTCGTGTTCGGGGGCGTGGGTTCGGGCCTCTACGGGATGCTGGTGTTCGCGATCCTGGCCGTGTTCATCGCGGGCCTGATGATCGGCCGTACACCCGAATACCTCGGCAAGAAGATCGAGGCGCACGAGATCAAGCTCGCGTCGCTGGCCATCCTGGTGACGCCGTTCCTGGTGCTCGCGGGAACCGCCATCGCGGTGGTCACCGACGCTGGCACGGCCGGCATCGCCAACCCGGGCGCGCATGGCTTCTCCGAGATTCTCTATGCGTTTTCGTCGGCCGCCAACAACAACGGCAGCGCATTCGCAGGGCTTTCCGCCAACACGCCGTTCTACAACGTGATGCTGGCGCTGGCGATGTGGTTCGGCCGCTTCGGCGTGATCATCCCGGTGCTGGCGCTGGCAGGTTCGCTGGCCGCGAAGAAGCGCCTCGACGCCAATGCCGGGACCATGCCAACCCACGGTCCGCTGTTCGTCGTGCTGCTGGTGGGCACCGTGATGATCGTCGGCGCGCTGACGTTCATTCCCGCGCTGGCGCTGGGACCCATCGTCGAGCACCTCCAACTGGTCGGCGCTCCTGCCGCCGTTCGCTAAAGGCCGCCACACCATGTCACGCGTCTCCCTTTCCCTGCTTGATCCGGCGCTGGTCCGTCCGGCGCTCGTCGACGCCTTGCGCAAGCTGTCGCCGCGCGCCCAGGCCCGCAATCCGGTGATGTTCGTCGTCTACGTGGGCAGCCTCCTCACCACGTTGCTGTGGTTCATCGCGCTGGCCGGTCAAGGCGAAGCGCCCGCGAATTTCATCCTCGCCATCGCGCTGTGGCTGTGGGCCACGTTGCTGTTCGCCAACTTCGCCGAGGCACTGGCCGAGGGTCGCAGCAAGGCGCAGGCCGCGAGCTTGCGCGGGCTGAAGCAGAAGAGCTGGGCCAAGCGGCTGCACGAGCCGCGCTATGGCGCCACGACCTATACGGTGCCGGCCGACGAACTTCGCCGCGACCACGTCGTGCTGGTCCTGGCCGGTGACGTGATTCCCGCCGATGGCGAAGTGATCGACGGTGTGGCCTCCGTCGATGAGTCCGCCATCACCGGCGAGTCCGCGCCCGTGATCCGCGAGTCGGGCGGCGACTTCTCGGCCGTCACCGGCGGCACGCGCGTGCTGTCGGATTGGCTGGTGGTGCGCGTCACCGCCAATCCGGGTGAGGCCTTTCTCGACCGGATGATCGCGATGGTCGAGGGCGCCAAGCGCCAGAAGACGCCCAACGAGATTGCGCTGACGATCCTGCTGGTGGCATTGACGATCGTGTTCCTGCTGGCCACGGTGACGCTATTGCCGTTTTCGATCTTCAGCGTGGCCGCCGCCAAGGCCGGCTCGCCGATCGCGATCACGGTGCTGGTGGCGCTGTTGGTCTGCCTGATCCCGACGACGATCGGTGGCCTGCTGTCCGCGATCGGCGTGGCCGGCATGAGCCGCATGATGCAGGCCAACGTGATCGCCACGTCGGGCCGCGCGGTCGAAGCCGCGGGCGACGTCGACGTGCTGCTGCTCGACAAGACCGGCACGATCACGCTGGGCAACCGGCAGGCCTCGTCCTTCGTTGCCGCGAAGGGCACCACCGAACGCGAACTGGCCGACGCCGCGCAGTTGGCATCGCTGGCCGACGAAACACCCGAAGGCCGCAGCATCGTCGTGCTGGCCAAGCAGGTGTTCGGCATCCGCGAACGCGACATGCGGGAACTCGCTGCCACCTTCGTCCCGTTCACCGCGCAAACACGGATGAGCGGCGTCGACATCCCGACAGCCGATGGCATTCGCGCCATCCGCAAGGGCGCCGCCGACGCGATTCGCGCGCATGTAACCGCGCGCAATGGCATCTTTCCGGACGACGTCTCCCGCGCGGTGGACGAAATCGCCCGCCGTGGCTCGACGCCACTGGTGGTGGCCGACGGCGCGCGCGTATTGGGCGCGGTCGAGCTGAAGGACATCGTCAAGGGTGGCATCAAGGAGCGCTTTGCCGAACTGCGCCGCATGGGCATCAAGACGGTGATGATCACCGGCGACAACCGCCTGACGGCCGCCGCCATCGCCGCCGAAGCCGGGGTCGACGACTTCCTGGCGGAAGCGACGCCTGAGGCAAAGTTGAAACTCATCCGCGAATACCAGGCGGAGGGCCGGCTGGTGGCGATGACGGGCGACGGCACCAACGATTCGCCGGCGCTGGCGCAAGCCGACGTGGCCGTGGCAATGAACACCGGCACGCAGGCCGCCAAGGAGGCCGGCAACATGGTGGACCTCGACTCGAACCCCACCAAGCTGATCGAGATCGTGGAAATCGGCAAGCAGATGCTGATGACGCGCGGCGCCCTGTCGACATTCTCCATCGCCAATGACGTCGCCAAGTATTTCGCGATCATCCCCGCCGCCTTCGCGGCGACGTATCCGGAGCTGCTGGGGCTCGACGTGATGCAGCTGCACAGCCCCAATTCCGCCATTCTGTCGGCGGTGATCTTCAACGCGCTGATCATCGTCGTGCTGATCCCGCTGGCGCTGAAGGGCGTGGCCTACCGCGCCATCGGCGCGGCCGCGCTGCTGCGGCGCAACCTGCTGATCTACGGCCTGGGCGGTCTCATCGTGCCCTTCGTCGGCATCAAGGCGATCGACATGCTGCTGACCCTTACTCATCTCGTCTGAAAGCTGACCATGTTCACCGCACTGCGTCCTGCCGTCGTCCTGTTTGTCATCCTGTCGGCCGTCACCGGCCTCGTGTATCCGCTGCTGGTGACCGGCATCGGCCGCGCTGCCTTTCCCTACCAGGCGGCGGGCAGCCTTATCGAGCGCGACGGCAAGGTCGTTGGTTCGGCCTTGCTCGGGCAGCCGTTTGCCGATCCTGGCCACTTCTGGAGCCGTCCTTCCGCCACCAGCCCGATGCCCTACAACGCCGCCGCGTCGTCGGGCTCCAATCTCGGGCCGCTCAACCCCGCGCTGGTCGACGCGGTGCGCGATCGGGTCGCCGCCTTGCGCGCGGCCGATCCGGCCAACACCGCGCATGTCCCCGTCGACCTCGTCACGACCTCGGCCAGCGGCCTCGATCCGGACATCAGCCTCGCTGCCGCGCATTACCAGGCCGCGCGCGTGGCGCGTGCCCGTGGCGTGCCCGAAAGTCAGGTGAAAGCGCTGATTGCCGCGCAGGCCGTGGAACCCATCGCCGGATTTCTGGGCGAGCCGCGCGTCAACGTGTTGCGGTTGAATCTGGCGCTGGATACATTGAAGTGACGCGCGTCCATGTCCGTCACTCCGTAGGCGAGGCTTCAGGCTCGCGCCGCGAGGCTGAAGCCTCGCCTACAGGTCCCGCCGGTCCCCAGCCGCACCGAGTCAAATAACCTGAAATAATCCCGGCATGACCGCCAACACCGATCGTCCGGATCCGGATGCGCTGCTTGCGCGCGTACAGGAGAGCGAGTCACGGCAGGGCCGGGGACGGTTGCGAATCTACTTTGGCGCGTCGGCCGGCGTGGGCAAAACCTTTGCGATGCTTGCCGCAGCGCGTAAGGCCCGCGAGGATGGGCGCGACGTCGTCATTGGCGTCGTCGAGACGCACGGGCGTGACGAAACTGCTGCGCAACTCGAAGGCTTCGCGATCCTGCCCCGCCGCGAGATCACGTATCGCGATCGTGCGCTGGACGAATTCGACCTCGACGGTGCCCTCGCCCGCCGGCCCGAGCTCCTTCTGGTCGACGAACTGGCGCATTCCAACGTGGAGGGCTCGCGCCACCCCAAGCGCTGGCAGGATGTCGAGGAATTGCTCGCGGCTGGCCTCGACGTCTGGACCACGCTCAACGTGCAGCATCTCGAAAGCCTCAACGATGTGGTGGGCGGCATCACCGGCATCCGCGTGTTCGAGACCGTGCCCGACACCGTGTTCGACACCGCAGATGAGGTGGTCCTGGTCGACGTCCCTGCCGAGGAACTGCTGGCGCGGCTTGCCGCCGGCAAGGTCTACCTGGCGCAACACGCCGAGAGGGCTGCCGCCAATTTCTTTCGCAAGGGCAACCTGATCGCACTGCGTGAAATCGCCTTGCGCCGGACCGCCGACCGCGTCGAAGACGATGTGCAGTCGTATCGGATCGAGAAATCGATCGTGCCGCTGTGGAAGACCGAGGCCGCCCTGCTCGCCTGCATTGGCGCTACTCGTGGCGCCGAGCACATCGTGCGCAGCGCCGCGCGCCTGGCCGGACAGCTCTCCGCCGACTGGCACGTCGCCTACGTCGAGACGCCGGCGTTGCAGCGGCTGGCTTCCGCCGAGCGCGAGCGTATCCTGCGCGCCTTGAAGCTGGCGGAGGAGCTCGGCGCGACCACCACGGTGCTCACCGGTGAAGACGTCGCAGCGGCGCTGGTGCAGTACGCCCGCACCCACAACCTGTCGCGCGTGATCCTGGGCCGGGCGCCGATCAGGTCGCGCTGGCCCTGGCAGCATCCCGTCGCCGTCGAGATCGGACGACTGGCGCCCGAGATCGACGTGCTGGCCATAGGCGCGGAAAGCGAGCGTGGCCAGTCGCGCAGCAGCGCCTCCGCCGCGCTCCCCGACAACGGGATCGACGCGCGGCGCGGGCCGAAACGGCTGCGCTATGCATTGTCTGCGTTGGCGGTGGCCGTCACCACGCTGGCGGCGTTGCCACTGGAACCGTGGCTCGATCCTGCCAACATCGCCATGCTGTTTCTGTTGGCGGTGGTGCTGGTCAGCGTGCGCTACGGACGCGGGCCGGCGATCATGACGTCGATTCTCGGCATCGCCTCGTTCGATTTTTTCTTCGTGCCGCCGCGCTTCACCTTTGCCGTCGGCGACTTCCAGTACGTGCTGACGTTCATCGTCATGCTGGCCGTAGGGGTGACCATCGCGCACCTGACCGCGCGACTGCGCTATCAGGCCCGGATCGCCACGCATCGCGAATCGCGTGCGCGCGAATTGTTTGAATTCGCGCGCGAATTGTCGGGCGCGCTACTGACCACCCAGGTGGTCGAGACCAGTACGGCCACCCTCGGCCGGGCGTTTTCCGCGAAGGTGGCGCTGCTGCTGGCCGACGCGGACAATCGCCTCCGCTTTGATGCAAGCAACGGCGCCGAACCCGGTCTCGATGCCGGCGTGGCACAGTGGGCCTTCGACCAAGGTGAACCGGCAGGTCTCGCCACCGACACGTTGCCGGCAAGCACCTTCCAATACCTGCCGCTGCACGCGCCGATGCGCGTGCGCGGCGTGCTGGCGATCCAGCCCGCGCATCCGCGCTGGCTCCTGATTCCGGAGCAGCGGCGGCAGCTCGAGACCTTCGCCAGCCTTATCGCCATCGCGATCGAGCGGGTGCACTATGTCGAGGTGGCACAGGAAGCCCTGGTGAAAATGGAAGGCGAGCGCCTGCGCAATTCACTGCTGGCGGCGCTGTCGCACGACCTGCGCACACCGCTCACTGCGTTGGTTGGCCTCGCGGAAACGCTGGCGCTGACCAAGCCGCCACTGTCGCCCGAGCAGGCGGACATTGCGGCGGCCGTGCGCGAGGAGTCGTTGCGCATGAGCACGCTGGTGGCCAACCTGCTCGACATGGCACGACTCGAAAGCGGCGAGGTGCGGCTGCGGCGCGAATGGCAATCCGTCGAGGAAGTCGTCGGCAGCGCGCTGCGCGCCTCCCGGCCCGCGCTTGGGTCACGCAGCGTCGAGGTGGCGCTGCCGCCCGACCTGCCGCTGGTGGAGTTCGACGCAGTGCTGATCGAGCGGGTACTGGCCAACCTGCTCGAAAATGCCGCGAAGTACGCATTGCCGCCGACACCGATCAGCATCACCGCCACGGCGGATGTCGACGCCATCACGATCCGCGTGGCTGATCGAGGTCCCGGCCTGCCCAAGGGACGCGAGGCAACGCTGTTCGACAAATTCACGCGGGGTCACGCCGAGTCGGCCACGCCGGGGGTGGGCCTGGGTCTTGCGATCTGCCGCGCCATTGTGGAATCGCACCACGGCAGCATCGAGGCACGCAACCGCGATGGCGGTGGCGCGGAGTTCATGTTCACGCTGCCGCGCAGCGCCCCGCCTGCCGCCGCGCCGGAAACACCATGAGCGGACCGCATCCTGTCGCGCTGATCATCGAGGACGAGCCACAGATCCGCCGCTTCGTGCGCGCGGCGCTGGAAGCCGAGGGCTGGCAGGTGCATGAGGCTGCGACAATGCAACAGGGTCTCACCGACGCCGGCACCCGCGCGCCCGATGTCGTGATCCTCGATCTCGGCTTGCCCGACGGCGACGGCGCGGCATTGATCCGCGACCTGCGCACGTGGTCGCAGGTCCCGGTCATCGTACTCAGCGCGCGCAGCGGCGAGGACGACAAGGTGATCGCGCTCGACGCAGGCGCCGACGACTACCTGACCAAGCCCTTCGGGGTCGCCGAATTGATGGCCCGCGTGCGCGCCAGCATGCGGCGGCGACAACGAACAGACGGTGCTCCCGACGCGCACTTTTCGTTCGGCGACGTCGACGTCGACTTCACCGCCCGTGTGGTACGCAAGGGTGGCCACGAAATCCACCTGACACCCATCGAATATCGCCTGCTCGGGCTGCTGATCGCCAACGCGGGGCGCGTGCTCACTCATCGGCACCTGTTGCGCGACGTCTGGGGGCCGTCGCACGTCGAGGACACGCACTATCTTCGGGTCCATATGGGCCACCTGCGGCAGAAGATCGAGGACGACCCTGCGCAGCCGCAATACCTCGTCACGGAAACCGCGGTCGGCTACCGATTGGTCGTCTGAGCGCGCCGTCCCGATCGCGCTTCCCCGTGCGCAGCTCCCTGTAGCCGCGCTGCTCCCTGTAGGCGAAGCTTGAGCCTCGCGGCGCACTACGCGAGGCTGAAGCCTCGCCTACAGCCCCGCCAATAGCCCCGCCTACGCCATTGCATCCAGCTCGATCACCGGCCCTCCCGCCGCCTGCGCATCGGCCGCATCGTGCGTGACCAGCAGCATCGGCAACCCGCGCTGCGCAGCATGCTCGAACACAAAGCGCCGAAAATCCTGGCGAAGTTGGGCATCGAGGCGATTGAACGGCTCGTCGAGCAGCATTACCGCAGGCTCCGCCAGCAGCGTGCGCATCAGCGCAACCCGTGCGCGCTGACCGCCGGACAACGTGGCGGGATCACGTTCTGCAAAGCCGCCCAGGCCAGCCTCGGTCAATGCCTCCTCCACCTGCTGACGCCGGAGCTGCTGCTCGCGCACCCGATCAGTCAACGCAAACGCCAGGTTCTCGCCCACGGACAGGTGCGGAAACAACAGGTCGTCCTGGAACTGGATGCCTACGCGCCGTCGTTCCGGTGCCACGTTCGTGATATCGACGCCGCCTATGCAAACGCGTCCCGTGGCGTTGAACACGGGATCGAGCGTGCCCGCGATGTAGGCGAGCAAGGTCGACTTGCCGCAGCCCGACGGGCCCATCACGGTGACGCACTCGCCCGGCTCCACCGTCAGGTTCAGCGCGGGAATCAGTACCCGGTCGTGCAGCGTGATGCGCACATCGAGCAGTTGCAGCGAAGCAGGCCGGGCCGCGTTCATCGCCAACCCTGTACGCCGCGCCGGTTCGCATACAGCAACGCGGGCAGTGCCGCGGCCGACAGGTAAAACAGGAGCGGCAGCACTGCCTGCACCAGCGCATAGGCGCCGATCACCCGCCGATCGGCGCCCGCGGCCAGTGTGACCGCTTCGGTGGTCAGCGTTGGAATGCGCCCGTTGCCTGCAAACAGCGTGGCAAGGTACTGCCCGACGCTGACCGCGAAGGCGACTGCGCAGGCGATCAGCACCGGGCGCAGCAGCAGCGGCAGCTTCACGCGGAACAGGATCCGCGCTGGCGATGCACCGAGGCTGGCCGCCGTGCGCGCATACCGCGGATCGAGCGCGCGCCATGGATCGGCCAGCGAGAGAAAGAGATAGGGCAGCACGAAGATCAGGTGGGCAAGGATCACGGCGCCCACGGTGCCGTCAAGGTTGAACCGCACCAGCAGCACCTGCGCGCCGAACAGGAAGGCCACCTGCGGCAGCAGCAGCGGAACGTAGAGTATCCACAGCGTACGCGAGCCCGCTCTTACCTGCGCGCGCGATTCGTGCTCGAGGCAAGCCAATGCCAGCACCAACGCGATTGCCGTGGCCGCCACGCCCACCACCAGCGTCCATTGCGCGGGCACCGCAAGTCCCTGCAACTGCCGCAGCCAATTCGCGAGCGACCATGCCTGCGGTAACGCGTCGGGAAAGCGCCATTGCGTGGCGAAGGACCAGAGGCCCATACCGACGATGGCCAGTACCGCGAGCGTGAACAACACCATGACGACACCTGCCACGCTCCCGGTGACGATATCCGCCGCACCGCGCCGGCGGCCGCGCACGATCCAGCGCCGGCCCAGCGCGATCGCCACGCGTTCCATCCCGACCCAGGCCCCCACGACCAACGCCACAAGCATCACCAGCAGGATGGCCGCGGCAGAAGCCTGGAAATAGAACGCGATGTCGGCATCGGTGAACCAGCGCACGGCCAACACGGCCAGCGTGGGCGGATTGGTCGGGCCCAGGATGAGCGCCACGTCCACCACCGATAGCGAGAATGCAATCACGGCGTAGATGGGCAAACGGATCTGCGGGTAGATTTGCGGCAGGATCACCTTGAGCCATGCCTCGGCGCGCGCGTAGCCGGCGGCGCGGGCCACGGCCAAGTGCTGCGATGCCGCCACCTGATGCAGCGCGCCCACGATCATCAATATCAGATACGGGATTTCCTTCAGCAGCAGTCCCAGCACCAGCGCGCCGCCACTGGGATGGCCAACCGTCGCGACATCCGGTGGCAGCATCCAGCCGGTGAACCACGGCGAAACTGCGCGCACCGCCCACCCGGAAGGCGCGATCAGGAACGCGAGGCCGAGCGCAATGGCCGAATGGGGCGTGGCGAGGATCGGCGCCATCCAGCCACCCACGCGTCGGGTCCACGGCCGTCCCCAGGCCCATGCGCAGAAGCCGAACGCCCCGACGACGGCCAGTAACGACGCCGCAATGCCGGTCCCGAGCGTGGTGAACAGACTGGTGGCGAATCCGGGCGCGGCGGCGAGCTTGCGCCACCCATCGAGATTGAACGAGTCACCACCGATGGCCGGCAGATAGCCGAAGGCCGGCAGCAGCGTGCCGAGCAGGCCCGCCACGATCGGCAGCAGCAACACCGCGACCGTCACTGCCGGCGCGAAACGCAGCAGGCCATCAGCCCGGCGCACAGTCACTTGGTGTAGCGCTTCTCCCATTCCGCCGTGATCCTGGTCATCCACGACGGATGGGGTTCGAGCAACGTCGCGCCCAGCTCGGCGTTGGTGGGCAGCGCGGGGGACTTGGGCAGGTCCTCGAAGCGCTTGCGCTCAGCGGCGCTCAACTTCCCGAAGTCGAGCACGCTGAAGTTGCCCATCTGCCGGAAGTCCTGCGCGTGGGCCTGCGTCGCGGGCTCGAGCAGGAAGTTGGCGACCACCATCGCGCCCTCCTTGCTGCTGGCGTTGTACGGGATCGCGACAAAGCTGGTGTTGCCGATGGTGCCCTTCTTCATGACAAAGGTGCGCACGGTATCCGGCAGCAGCCCGCCATTGATCGCCACCGCGGCCTCTGCCGGATTGAACGAGATCATGAGATCGATCTCGCCGTCGTTCAGCAACTGGCGCTGCGCGGGGCCGTTGTCGGGAAACTGCTTGCCCTGCCGCCATAGCTGCGGACGCAATGCGTCGTACCACGTCCACATCGGCGCCGTGACCGCGGCAAAATTGTCATCGGTGGCCGGCCGCTGCAATACCTCGGGGTCCGGCGTCAATTCGTGCAGCGCCTGCTTCAGGAATGTCGAGCCGAGAAAATTGCGGACATTGGGATGCGTCATCCGCCCGGGATGCTTCGCCGCCCACGCCGCCAGTTCCAGGACGGACCCCGGCGTGTCCCGCAGGCGCTTGCTGTCGTACACGAACACGATCTGCGCGCGTCGCCACGGCGATTCGAGACCGTCCACCGGAATCGTGAAATCGACGACATTGGATCGCGTGTTGACCGTGTCCACGCGCGCAAAATTGGGCATCGCCTGCGTAAAGGGCCCGAACAGCAAGCCCTGCTGCTTCAGCGCGAGGAAATTGGCACCGTTGATCCAGACGAGGTCGACCGCGCCATCTGCATTGCGGCCCGCCGCCTTTTCGGCGACCACGCGCGTGACCGCTTCCGCTGTGTCCTTCAGCTTGACGTGGTTGACCTTGACCCCGTAGCGCTTGCTGACCTCGTCGCCCATCCACGCGATGAACGCGTTGGTCTTTTCGTCACCAGCCCACGCGTTCCAGTTGACGGTCTGACCCTTGGCCTTGGCCACCACGTCCGGCCATTTGAGATCCTGTCCGCTCACAGATCCCGCAGCCAGTGCGAAGGCCGCCGCGACAATCCGACGCACGATCACGACGGCACGCGCTGCGAAAACTTGACGACGGCAACCTCGCTGACGCGTTCAGGCACCGCGGTGCCGGGCTCCGCCGGCAACCCCTTGGCCACGCGCCGGCGTGCGCGCGCCTGCGCCAGCACCGGTCCCAGCATCTCTTCGTGATAACGGTCGCAGCCGATGCAAAGATTCTGGTACGGGGTGCCGTCCGGCATGGTGGTGCGCGATTGCGCCAGGAATTCGGCCTCGCTCCAGCCATCGACGAGGCCCATGCGCTCCGGGTGACCCATCGTGATCGCCTCGTAGGCGGGCACGCCCACCAGCGACTCGAGAATTTCGATCAGGTTGTCCTCGAGCAGGCTGCCGATGGGCAGCTTGGTTTTGACACAACACGGATACACGGCACCATCCGGCTCGATGGAAACTTCGGAACCGTTGTACTGGTGCCGCAGGAAATTGAGCCCCCCCGACCAGCGATTGCAGAAATTGTCGGCCAGCGTCGCATGCGACAGGTTGTTCTGCCACGCGCGTCCGCGCGGCCACAGCTTGCCGATCCATGAGTCCGGCGTGGCGCCAAAGAAGCTGAACACCGGTCCCGGCTCTTCATGCCAGTTGCGTGTGGTGGCTGAGAGCCCCGAGCGGCGCATGCCGTGGCGCTCGAACAGCGCCGTCAGCTTGTCCATGAACGCCTGCTGCTTCACCGGCCCTTCGAGGCCCACATGGAAGTCATCGACGCTGGCCACCGAGATCATCCAGACGCCGCGCGCCAGCAGGTCGGCGACGATCTCGTCCGTCAACAGGTCGCCAGTGGTCTGCAGGACGACCTTGATGCCGCCCTGCGCCTTGTACCGGTCGCGCAGACCTTCGAGCACCTTGTAGGTGACCCGCTCGCGCACCGGATCGAGCAGCGATTCGCCACCGGACAGGACAATGCGCCCGGTCTTCTCCGGATAGGTGCCGTCGGCCTGCGGATCGTCGAGGTCGAGGTAGGTGAAGCGCTCGGGCAGGTTGGCGAGGATGCGCGGGAAATTGCGCTCGGCCTCCTGCACGACCTGTTCCAGCTCACCGCGGACATAGGGGCGGAAGCGGTCTTCGTAGCAGTGCTTGCACTTGCGATGGCAAGCCCAGGCCATGACGTAGTAGATGGATTCCATGGATCGATGGTTGGCGCGACAAAGCGGACGGGTGAGGCAATTATGCCGGAACGGGTCAACGCCTCGTTCGGCGCACACCTTCTTGACCAACTGGGTCGAGCTTCGACACGGGCAAATTACAGCAGCCTGCAATCCAGGATCGGACCCGGATAATTTCAAAGACCACCTGGTGTAATTGGTCCGACAGCGCCAAGGTTGAGATGAGCCTCGCGTGCACGGGTGCCAAAAATGAAGCGCCTGGAGCCGATACGGCGGCGCGCTGCAGCATGCTTCCCCAAGGCGATGCCCGCCCACGCAACGTGCACGTGTCCCATCGATATCCGACTGGCCGGGGCCGTTCCGCTTTTCCGCCCCGCTTGGCCCGGCGATGCCATCAGCATCCCGTTTCATGGAAGGGCGCTGCGCATGGCGTCATGCAATTGCGTGCGCTGGCGCACTGACAACGCGGCTGGCGAGGCGGACGATTGCCAATGAGAAGCTTGGCTGTCATCCGGCAGGCTAGTCCGTGTGCTCTTTCATGCAAAGGAAACTCCCGTGAACCGTATCGTTTACATCGTCGGCGCCATCGTCATCATCATCGCTGTCCTGTCGTTCTTCGGATTGCGCTAAATTATTGAAGATCACACGGGCGCCCGTATCCGCGGCAAGCGATTTGCGCACGTCGGCTTGATTACCGAGGTACCAGGCTTTCGCTGGACTGGCCGGCAGCCGCCCTGAAAGTGCAGCTCCCGCCGGAGCTGCGCCCTTCAGCGTTGCAAGCGCCAGTTCACCTGTCCCGGCCGGCCCGGCAGATCGATCCGCGCCGTGGCCGCGGGCGTCTCGGCCACGACCTTGCCGGCACGAAACACCTTCAACCGCGTGGCCCGTAGCCGGATCGCCTCGATCGGGTCGCACGCCTGCAGCAATACGAAGTCCGCACGCTTTCCCGGCGCGATGCCGTAGCCGTCCAGTTCCAGGATCTTCGCCGCATTGACGGTCACCGCGTCGAAGCACGCACGCATGCCGTCCTGGCTGGTCATCTGCGCCACATGCAGCCCCATCGACGCCACCTCGAGCATGTCGCCGCTGCCCAGCGAATACCACGGGTCCATCACGCAATCGTGGCCGAATGCAACATTGACGCCGGCGGCCATCAGCTCGGGCACGCGCGTCATGCCGCGCCGCTTGGGATAGGTGTCGTGCCGGCCCTGCAACGTGATATTGATCAGCGGATTGGCGATCGCATGCACGCGGGCTTCGCGGATCAGCGGGATCAGCTTGGACACATAGTAGTTGTCCATCGAATGCATCGACGTCAGGTGCGAACCGGTCACGCGGCCTTGGAGGCCAAGCCGTATCGTCTGCCCGGCCAGCGACTCGATGTGCCGCGAGTGCGGATCATCGGTCTCGTCGCAATGCATGTCGACCGCGCGGCCTTCCGCGGCTGCGAGCTCGCACAGGATGCGCACGCTTTCGGCACCATCGGCCATCGTCCGCTCGAAGTGCGGA
>JANNKR010000006.1:0-10126 GCA_031396395.1 Betaproteobacteria bacterium | reverse complement strand
CTTCAGCCTCGCGCAGCGCCTCGCGCAGCGCCTCGCGAGGCTGAAGCCTCGCCTACGGGCGCCTGCAGATTCCCATGCCGTATGCCCAGGAGTTTCACCTGCCGGGAACTCCGGCCGTCTAAGCCAGCCTTAAGCCAGCGGACGCTATACTCCGCGCGCCAAATACTCGAGGTTGCCTCCATGTCTGCACTGACTGCCTGGCCGCGGCGCATCGCCGCTTTCCTGCTGCCGTTGTTCCTTGCTGCCGGCGTGCACGCCGCATTGCCCGCAGGGGTCACGCAAGGGCCCACGGTGGAGGGCGTCACCGAGTACCGCCTGGCCAATGGCCTTACCGTGTTGCTGTTTCCCGATGCATCGAAGCCCACCACCGTCGTCAACGTGACGTACAAGGTCGGCTCGGCCCAGGAAAACTATGGCGAAACGGGCATGGCGCATCTGCTCGAACACCTCGTGTTCAAGGGCACGCCGTCGCGCGGCAACATCCAGCAGGAACTGGGACGCCGCGGCATGGAATACAACGGCACCACCGGCGCGGACCGCACCAACTACTTCGAGACCTTCACCGCGTCGAACGAGAACCTCGACTGGGCGCTGGCGATGGAAGCCGACCGGATGGTCAATTCGTTCATCCGCAAGAGCGACCTCGACACCGAGATGACGGTGGTGCGCAACGAGTTCGAGAGCGGCGAGAACAACCCGCAGCGGGTGCTGTACGGCAAGATGCTGTCCACGGCCTACCAGTGGCACAACTACGGCAACCTCGGAATCGGCGCGCGGTCGGATATCGAAAACGTCGACATCGACCGCCTGCAGGCGTTCTACAAGATGTACTACCAGCCGGACAACGCGGTGCTGACCGTCGCGGGCAAGTTCGACGTGGAACCCACGCTGGAGAAGATCGCCAAGTACTTCGGCCCGATCCCGAAGCCGACGCGGGTGCTGCCGCGCTTCTACACGGAAGATCCGGTGCAGGACGGCGAGCGCTCGGCGACGTTGCGGCGCGTGGGTAACTCCAAGTTCCTCGGCATGATGTACAAGATCGGCCGCGGCGCACACCCCGACTTCGTTGCCACGGATACGCTGGGCGATGTGATGACCCTGGCGCCGGCGGGTCGCCTCTACAAGTCACTAGTCGAGACGAAGAAGGCCACCACGGTCTCGGCATGGGCCGGCGCGCAGCTCGACCCCGGCGTGCTGACCTTCTTCGCGCAGATCCCCGATGGCGACGCGATCGAGCCCGCGCGCGAGGCCATGTTCGCCACCTTCGCCAATATCGCGAAGGAGCCGATCACCGAAGCCGAGGTGGCGCGCGTGCGCGCTAAGGCCGCCAAGTCCTACGACGAGGTGATCGCCAGCCCGCAGCAGTTCGGCGTGGCGATCTCGGAGTCCATTGCCCTTGGCGACTGGCGGTTGTTCTTCATCCAGCGCGATGCCTATCGCACAGTGTCGCCTGCCGATGTGCAGCGCGTGGCGCTCGATTACCTCAAGCGCTCCAACGTGACGGTGGGCGAGTTCATTCCCGACCCGAAGCCCGATCGCGCGTCGACGCCGCCCAAGGTCGATGTGGCGGCAATGGTCAAGGACTACAAGGGCGACACGGCCACGGCCGCGGGCGAAACATTCGACCCATCCCCGGCCAACCTCGATGCGCGCACGCAGCGCTTCACGCTGCCCAACGGGATGAAGGTCGCCCTGCTGCCGAAGAAAACGCGCGGCGAAACGGTCAACTTCAACCTGTCGCTGCGCTTTGGCGACGCGCAGTCGGTGACCGGCAAGGCCTCGGAGGGCGCGGTGACCGGCGGCCTGCTGCTGCGCGGTACCGCGAAGAAGTCGCGTCAGGAAATCGATGATGCCTTCGACAAGTTCCGCGCCAAGGTCAGCGTCAACGGCACCCAGACCGGCGCCACAGCCAGCGGGCAGACGGTGCGTGCACAGCTTCCCGACACGCTGCGGCTCACCGCCGAGGTGTTGAAGGAGCCGGCATTCCCGGCGGCCGAGCTGGAGACGCTGAAGCGGGAGCGCAATACCCGCTTCGAGACATCCAAGTCGGAGCCACAGGACATCGCGCAGCGCGCGCTGGGCCGGCACGACAACCCGTACCCGGCCGGACACCCGCGCTACATCCCCACCATCGACGAAAGCATTGCGTGGAACAACGCGGTCACCGTCGACGGCGTCAGGAATTTCCACAAGCAGTTCTACGGCGCGAGCAATGCCGAGCTGGCCATCGTCGGCGACTTCGATCCCGATGCGATGAAAGCGCTGGTGTCCGAGCTCTTCGGCAACTGGAAGAGCCCGGCGGCCTATGCCCGCGTGCCCGACCCGTATCGCGTGATCAAGCCGGCTGCGTTGCGCCTGGTCGTGCCCGACAAGGCCAACGCGATCCTGATCGGCAACGAGAAGTGGCAGATCAACGACACCAGCCCGGACTATCCGGCCATGCTGGTGGCGAATTTCATGCTGGGTGAATCACCGTCATCGCGCATCTATGAGCGCCTGCGGCAAAAGGATGGGCTGTCCTACGGTGCGGGGACGTTCTTGCAGCCGAATGCTTTCGAAGCCAACAGCTCGTTCGGGATGTACGCGATATTCGCACCGCAGAACCTGGACAAGGTGCGCGCCGGCTTCGCCGAGGAATTTGCCCGGGTCATCAAGGACGGCTTCACTGACCAGGAGGTCAAGGACGCGAAGGCCGGCGTACTGCAGGAGCGCAAGCTTGCACGCGCGGAGGACGGCCCAGTTGCCGGCGCGCTGACTGCGCAGGCGTATCTCGGCCGCACGTATGCCGCGTCGGCCGCGGTGGATGCGGCGATCGAGAAACTGTCGACCGCCGATGTCAACGCCGCTATCCGGAAGTATCTCAAGTCCGCCGACTTCACCTACGCGTTCGCCGGCGACTTCAAGTAGGTTGAGTCACCCGTAGGCGAGGCTTCAGCCTCGCGGCAAACGGCCAACGCCTCATTGTGGGGATTGTCACGTGCCGCGAGGCTGAAGCCTCGCCTACATGTCCGATTTCCGTTCGCAGTACTACAACGAACCCACCACGTCCTTGAGCGCGGCGGCGATACCGGGCGTGCACGCGAGGCACGCCGCCTTCGCCACCGGCGTGCGCGGCGCAAACGGCTCGTGGTAGCCGCCGGCTTCCTCCACCAGCAGCAGACCCGCCACGGCATCCCACGCCGCAAGCTCCAGCTCGACGAAACCGTCGTAGCGGCCGCTGGCCACATGCGCGAGTTGCAACGCGGCCGAACCGAAGTTGCGCATCGCGGTGCCGGAAGCCATCATCCGGCGCCGAATGTCGAGATATCGGTCTTCCGGGTGCCGGTCGTGATGACCCAGGACCACGTAGGCGCCCGCCAGCTTGTGCGTGGCGGCGACATGGAGACGGATCGTTCCGTCGGCATCGGACGCGAATGCCCCGCCGCCGCGCCGCGCGTGATAAAGCACGCCCGCGGGTGGGTCGCAGACCACGCCGACCTGCGTGCGGCCGCCTTCGACATAGCCGATGGCGACGTTCCAGTAAGGGACGCCGCGCAGGAAATTGTGCGTGCCGTCGATGGGATCGACGATCCAGCAGCGCTCGACGGGCCCGGTGAAACCTGCGGCCGTTTCCTCGCCCAGGAATGCATCGTCGGGAAACGCGGCGGCCAGTTCGCGCCGGATCAGGTTCTCGACATCACGATCGGCGTGGCTGACGAAATCAGCCGGTCCCTTCAACTCGACGACGAGCTTGGCGCGATTGCGGAAGTAGTCGAGTGCCAGCGCTCCGGCAGCGCGCGCGATGCGCTGCGCAGCAACATATCGCGCTTCGATGCCGTCATCCGCCACGTCAGATGCCGTCCACGGCAACAAGGCGGCTTTCGGCGATCGCATGGCGCAATTCGGCCAGCGGGCGATAGGCAGGATCGGCGAAGAACGCGTGAATGGCGGCGCGGTCGGGAAACCGGAACAGGACGAGGCGCGTGGGGCTCCAGTCGCCTTCGATCACTTCGTGCTGGCCGCCGCGCACCAGGTACTCGCCGCCATGCTTCGCCACCAGCGCCGGAACGTCGCGCTTGTAGATCTCGTAGCGTTCCTTGTCCCGAATGTTCACATCACCAATCAAATAGGCCGACATCGAGTGAACTCCTTGCAGGAACATTTCATTGAATGACAGCGCGGATCAGCGCTGCAAAACGATGACGGCATCCCGATCGAACGCGATGCCGACGGTGTCGTCGCGACGGCGCGACGCGCGCGGATTTCCGTCGAACACCAGCAGATCGCCCCACGCGGTGGCGACCACATACTCGACGCGACTGCCCAGATACGCCGCGCGCCTGCACACGCCCGGCAGCACGCCTTGCCCGGCATCGACGACGCGCAGCCGCTGCGGGCGCACGGCCAGCGTCACCGCGCCCGCTGCCATGCCGGCCGCCTCCACGGGCGCCGCGACGCCACCGGCAGCGAAAACAGTGCCGCGCACATCGACGGTCAGCTCGCCATCGACCAGGTTGGCGTCGCCGATGAAGTCGGCCAGGAAACGGGTTTCCGGCGCCTCGTACAGCGCCTCGGGCGGACCCTGCTGCGCGATGCGGCCCTCATTCATCACGATGATCTTGTCGGACACCGCCAGCGCCTCTTCCTGGTCGTGGGTCACGTACAGGACCGTCAGCTTGAGGGCCTGCTGCAGCTCGCGGATTTCCTCGCGCACGTGCCGGCGCAGCTTGGCATCCAGATTGGACAGCGGTTCGTCGAACAGCAGCACGGCGGGCTCGAGCACCAGCGAGCGCGCCACTGCCACGCGCTGCTGCTGGCCGCCGGAGAGCTCCGACGGCAGTCGCGCCCCGTACTCGGACAGGCCCAGCATCGAAAGCTTCTCGCGCGCCATCTCGCGCGCCTTGCCCTTGTCGACACGCATGGACAAAGGGCCGTAGCAGACGTTCTCCAGCACCGTCATGTGCGGGAACAGCGCATAGGACTGGAACACCATGCTGACATCGCGCTCGTTGGCGGCGCGCAACGTGACGTCGACCCCGCCGATCAGCACGCGGCCGCCGCTGACCGCCTCGAGCCCCGCCACCATCCGCAGCGTCGTGGTCTTGCCGCACCCGGAGGGGCCGAGCAGCGTGACCAGCTCACCTTGCGTCACCCTGAACGACACATCGTCGACCGCAGTGACTTCGCCATAGCGCTTGGTCACATGCTCGAAGATGACGCCGCCTGCAGACTTGTCCATGTCAGTTTCCTGTAGCAAGCACGGGTGCCGAGCGCCGCCCGAGGCGCGTTTCGCCCACGAATCTCTGCAGCGCAAGCAACGCGACCAGCATCACGACGATCAGCACCGCCGAGTACGCGATGGCGAGCGGATACTCGCCCGCCTCGACGCGACCGATGATGTAGACGGTGGCGAGATTGTACTTGGCGGTGGCCAGGAAGATCACCGCGCTGACCGCCGTCATCGCATGCGTGAAGCTGAACACCAGCGTGGCCAGGATCGCGGGGCGCAGGAGGGGCACGATCACTTCGCGCAGCGTCCGCAGCGTCGACGCGCGCAACGTCGACGATGCCTCGTCCAGCGTCTTGTCGATCTGCGCCAGCGCTGCCACGCCGGTGCGCACGCCCACCGGCATGTTGCGGAAGACAAAGCACAGCACGAGGATGGCCATGCCGCCGGTCAATTCCAGCGGCGCGACGTTGAACGCGACGATGTACGACACGCCGATCACGGTGCCGGGAATCGCGAAGCTGACCATGGTGAGGAACTCGAACGCCCGGCGGCCGACGAAGCGATGGCGCGTGATGACGTAGGCCGCCAGTAATCCCACCGCGGCAGTCAGCGGCGCCGCCGCAACCGCGGCCACCTTGATCGTGGTGAAGAGGCTGTCCCACGCCGAGCCGCTGAAGATCGAGCCCCTGGAGTCGAAGTCCATGCCGAAGCCCGCCAGGAAGTGGCCGAAGGTCAGCGTCATGTCGCCACGGCCGATGTCCTTCACGAAGCCACCCGCCAGGATGATGGCGTAGCACACCAGCGTGAAGAAGATCCATGTCGCCGCGATGCCGAAGCACGCGTACCACAGTGGGCGCGGCAGCTTGCCCGGCGTTCCGCCGTCGCCCTTGCCGGTGACGGTCACGTAGGACAGCTTGCCGATCCAGCGCTGCTGCAGCCAGAACGCGACCAGCGTGAGTCCAAGCAGGACCGAGGCGAGTGCCGCCGCGCGCCCGGGGTCGTGCTGCGCGCCCGCCACTGCGAAGAAGATTTTCGTCGACAGCACATCGAAGTTACCGGCCAGCACGATGGGATTGCCGAAGTCGGCCAGGCTCTCGACGAACCCCAGCAGGAACGCGTTGGCAAGCGCGGGCCGCAAGAGCGGCCAGGTCACCGTGCGGAACACGCGGGCGCGCGATGCGCGCAACGTCTGCGCCGCCTCTTCCAGCGCCGGACTGATCGCGGTGAGCGCGCCGTACAGGATCATGAAGGCGATCGGCGAAAACGTGAGGAGCTGCGCCAGCGTGACGCCCGGCAAGCCGTAGAGCCAGCGCGAGCGCGCGATGCCGAACCACGTGTCAAGCCAACCGGTGACGATACCGGTGCGACCGAACAGCACCACCAGCGCCAGCGCAATCACGAACGGGGGGGTGACGATCGGCAGGATCGACATCAGCTTCAGCACGCCGGAGTAGCGCTGCCCGCCGCGCTGCACGACCAGCGCGAAGACCAGGCCGAGCAGCGTCGACAGCACGCCGACGATCGTCGCCAGCAGTGCGGAGTTGATCGCAACGCCGCAGCGGGTGCCGCCCGCCAGGCAGCCGATGCCCCAGATGTCCTCGGTGAAGAGCCGCTGCAGCGCCAGTTGCGGCGCGAAGCGGCCCTGCGCATCGAACACGGCGGCCAGCAGTGCCTTGGCCACAGGGAAAAAGATGAAGATGACGAGAAGCGAGGCGATGACGACCACGATGGTGGCCACGGTCGCATCGCCACCGAATACGCCGCGCCGCGCAATCGCGCGAGCGAAGCACACCGTCAGCGCAGAGAGGGCGATCGCCGCGCCGAGACCGAACGAAGCCCCGGTCGCGCCCTCGACCAGGGCCGCCACGAGTGTCCACACCACGGCGGCTCCCGCGGCGAGCACGGTGCCACGGTCGTACTGCCGCACTGCGCACACAAGTGCAGCCAACGCGCCCACCAACAACGGCCACAGCACCCAGGCGCCGCCCAGCGCCCGCAGCAGCGCCGACGGGCCGCCGCCGGCCGCCCAGGGCACGAAGATCAGGGCCGCGAGCGCGACGGCGGCGATATACACCGTCGCGCGATCGCGCGACGCCGGCACGAAGACGGCTCGCGCCGACGCAGTGGTTTCCACCTGTCGCCGCTATTTCGGCAGCGTGGACACGTCCTTATCCCATTTGCCGAGGAGGCGCGTGCGCTCCGCCGACGAGCCGTACTTGACGAAGTCGTAGTTGATGAGCTTGACCTCGGTCAGTTTCGGCGCCTGTGCGGGAATCGGCGCGCTCTTGTTCGACGGGACCTGGTAGGACACCTTGGCCTGCGAACCGATGGCCTGCGCTTCGGGTGTCAGCGCCCAGTCGTACCACTTCTTGGCGTTGTCCATGTTCTTGGCGCCCTTGATGATGCTCATGCTGCCGATCTCATAGCCCGTGCCTTCGCATGGCGACACGATCGCCACCGGCGCACCGCCGACGGCCTGCACCACTGCATCGTGCTGGAACGTGATGCCGACCAGGCTCTCGCCCGTGGCGGCCGCACGCGCGGGCGCCGCGCCCGACTTCGTGTACTGGTTGACGTTCTTGTGCAGTGCCTTCAGATATTCGAAGGCCTTGTCCTCGCCCATCAGCTGCACCAGCGTGGCGAGCATCGTGTACGACGTGCCCGACGAATTGGGATTGGCGACCTGGATCTCGTCCTTGAACACGGGCTTGGTCAGGTCGGACCAGCACTTCGGCGCCGGAATGTTCTTCTTCTTCAGCTGGTCCGTGTTGTAGCTGTAGCCCAGTGCGCCGGCGTAGACGCCCACCGTCCGGTACTTCGAGGCTTCCGCCTGCCGCACCGCCCAGTCCTGCAGGTCAGCCAGCTTCGCCGACTTGTACGGCTCGGTCAGGCCTTCCTCCGCCGCCTGCAGATGCGGGTCACCGGTGCCGCCCCACCACACGTCGCCGCGCGGGTTCGCCGCTTCCGCCTTGATCTGCGCGTAGAACTCGCCGGAACTCTTGCGCGTCATCAGCACCTTGATGCCGGTGGCCTTCTCGAAGGCCGCCACCATCGGCCGGCACCACTCCTCCTGCACCGTGCAATAGACGACCACCTCGCCCTGGGCCGCCGCCGTCAGCGGGGCCGCCAGCACCAGCGCCGGCACGATGCCGCGAAGCCATGAAAGCATGCGCATGATTCCTCCTTGGGTTCAGCCTGTTATGGAAATACCGACCACGGCGGCCAGCTTAGCGCAAAGCGCCGCATTGGTCGCGAGCAACGGATTGCCGGCGGTCAAACCGTCGCCGGCGAAGAAATCGTTGGTGCGTCCGCCCGCCTCCCGCACCAGCACGATGCCCGCGGCACAGTCCCAGGCGTTGATGTGCAGCTCGGCATAGGCCTCGGCCGCGCCGGCGGCGACGTCCGCCAGGCCCAGGGCGCCGGAGCCCGACCGGCGTATCGCCCCGCCCGCGTCGAGCACCCGTCCGAGCAGCGCCACGTAGTCGCCCGCAGGGCGGCGGGTGGACCAGCCGCATTCGACGGTGGCCGCCGTCAATTCCGCGCAGGGGCTGACGGCCAGCCGCACGCCGTCGCGATACGCGCCTTCGCCGCGCGCGGCCGAATACAGCCAATCGAGGCTGGGATCGTAGATCGCCCCAAGCACGGGCACGCCGCGTTCGAGGTAGCCAATCGACACGCAGTAGCGCGGCAACCCGCGCGCGTAGTTGGCGGTGCCGTCGATCGGGTCGATCAGCCACGTTCGCTCGCCGCCGGCGCCACCCTCCTCCTCGCCGATGATTGCATCGTGCGGATAGCGCTTGGTGATCGCGGCGCGAATGAAGCGTTCGACCTCGCGGTCCATCGCCGTGACCACGTCGTGGCGACCCTTCATCGTCGTTGCCGACGTGCCGAAGGCGCGATGCGCAAGCTTGCCGGCGTCGCGGGCCAACGCCCGGCAGAGATCGTAGCGATCCATCAGACTGCCACCATGCGGTGTTCGTTGAGCGAGGTGCGCAGGGCGATGGCGATGCGTGTCGCCTCGGTGGCGTCGTGCAGCGTCAGCGCGGGGGTCCGGTCGAACCGCACGCAATCGACAAAGTGCATCTCCTCGCGCAGGAAGGCGTCGGCGAAGCGCTCGTAGAACGTGGGCGTGGTCAGCGTCCGGATGCCGTGGGCATCGGAAATCTCGACCTGATTCAGCCGGCCGTCGCGGCCCACGGTCAGGCGCCCATCCGTGCCGATGACCTCCGTGGCTGTTTCGTGGCCGTGCGCCATCGTCCGCGACGCATAGAAGCAGGCCATGCGGCCGTCCGCGAACTCGCAGATGGCCACGCCGTTGTCGACGTCGCCGCAGGCGCGCAGGCCTTCGTGCACGGCGACCGTGCCGACGGAGAACACGCGCAGCGCCTTCGGCGAGCCCAGCAGCCAGCGCGCGAGGTCGATGTCGTGCACGCTCATGTCGACGAAGATGCCGCCGGAAGACGGCGCGAAGCGGACGAAGAACCCCGACGGGTCGTTCTGGTCGCAGGTTTCGGAGCGGACCATGAAGGGCCGGCCGATGCCCCCTGCGGCAATCAGCGCGTGCGCGTCCTGGTAGCTGGCATCGAACCGGCGCACGAAGCCGATCATCACCTTGAGGTGCGGGTGCTTCGTCGCTTCGGCCTCGACTGCGAGGCACTCGTCCACGACCAGCGAGAGCGGCTTCTCGCAGAACACATGCTTGCCGGCCCTCAGTGCCGCGATGATCTGCGGCGGGTGCAGCGCGTTGGGCGTCACCAGGAACACGGCGTCGAGGCCCGGATGCGCCAGCAACGCGGCACAGTCCCTGTACAAGCCCGTCACGCCCAGCGTGTCGCGGGCCCAGTCCAGTTCTTCGCCAAGCGGGCTGCATGCGGCGACGAGTTCGGCGCCGGGCACGCGGCGGGCCAGATTTTCCGC
>JANNKR010000043.1:0-12463 GCA_031396395.1 Betaproteobacteria bacterium | reverse complement strand
CACTTCGCCGAGGCGAGCGAGCAAGGATTTCACGAAATCGGCTTCGCCCACTGAAACGCCGCCCGACGTGATCACCACATCGGCATTGGCCGCCGCCGTCGCGAACGCGGCCTCGAGCAACTCGGGTACATCAGGCACCACACCCATGTCGAGTGTTTCACAGTTGAGCCGCGACAGCATGCCGAAGAGCGTATAGCGGTTGCTGTCGTAGATCTGCCCTTCGGCCAGCGGCGTGCCGATCGAACGCAATTCATCACCGGTGGAAAAAAACGCCACGCGCAGCCGTCGATACACGCTGACTTCATTAATGCCCAGCGACGCCAGCATGCCGATCTCTGCCGGCCGCAGCGGTTGGCCGCGCGTGAACACGACTTGCCCGGCCTTCAGATCCTCGCCGGCGAAGCGTCGGTTCTGGCCCGCTGCCGTGACGCCACCCGGATGAATCTTCACGCCACCCGTCACTTCGGTGGCGCGCTCCTGCATCACCACGGTGTCGGCGCCCTGCGGCATCACGCCGCCCGTGAAGATGCGTACCGTCTCGCCGGCGCCGATGCCACCCGGATGCGGCTTCCCTGCAAAGGAGTCACCCACGCGGCGCAGCGGTGTCTCTGCGGCTGCAGCGAGATCGGCAAAGCGCACGGCCCAGCCATCCATGGCGGAATTGTCGTGACCCGGCACGGCGAAGGGCGACATGACATCCTCCGCCAGCACGCGATCAAGCGCCTGGCGCACATGCACACGTTCGATCGCGCCCACCGGCGTGAGGAATTGGCGGATCAGCGTCCGGGCGCGATCCACCGGCATCGAATCGGGATCGTAGTCGTCGGCGCACGAGGCTTCGCGCAGTGTCTTGGGCATGGTCATGGCGGGTCCGTTTCGCGGTGGAAGCGTGATTTTAGGCGCAGCGCCGGCTGTTCGAGCGCGTGCCACGAGGCGGCGGCGACGCCGATGGTCAGCGGCAGCGACAGCGCGAAGAGCCCGGCGGGGTCGAGCTCCGGCACTCGCTGCATCAGCGTCTGCTGCAGGGGAAAGGAATACACGTAGACACCATACGAATAGTCGCCCACGCGGCGAAACGACGGCCACTGCAGGCGCGGATGATAGGCGGCCACCAGCACGCCGTACGTCAACAGCGGGGCAAAGAGATCAGCGCGGGCGAGGCCCCATGGATTCCAGATGACCAGCACGACGGCGATGCCGAGGCCCGCCAGAGAAAGCGGGATCGCATCGCGCCACACGCACGCCAGCGAGCCGAGCGCAAACAGCAGCGCCAGTTCGCGCACCACGCGATCGTTGGGGGCGAGCGGAAACCAGTCGGGCCGGATGCTGAAGAGCGCTGCCAGCGCCAGCAGCGCGGCCAGCCAGGCCAGGCGCCGTGCGAGCAGGCCCGCGATCCCGGCCAGCAGCACGGCAACGTAGAGGCGCAGCTCGATCGGCAGTGTCCACAGCGAGCCGTTCACGTCGTGCGGAAACGGATTGGCCGGGAAGGCACCCGGCAGCCGATACACCATGTCCCAGCCGAGCGCCACGCGCCAGGCGTAGTCCCAGGTCTGCGCGTGGCTCAGGAACGATCCCCATGGCAACGTGCTGGAGGCGCCCGCCAGCAGGATGGTGAAGATCGTGGCCGCCACCAGCGCCGGGTAGATCCGCAGCGCACGGGCAATGACGAACCCGCCGGCATCGCGTCGCGCGAGCCAGCTCTGCGTGACCAGGAAACCCGAGATGACGAAGAAGCACTTGACGCCCAGCACGCCGAAATTGAGCTCCGGCGCGACCTTCCACAGGGGCTCGCTCGTCCAGCGCCCGGTGAGCGCGTAACTGTGGAACACCACGACGCACGTCGCGGCCAGCAGCCGCAGCAGCTGGATGTTGTTGGCGCGTCCGTGCGCCAGCGGACCGAGGCGCGGAATCACGCGCGGGTTGGCGTGGCAGCCGCCAGCTCTTCCGCGGTATTGATGTTGCGAAACGCGTCGGCCTCGTCGTCGAACGGCACCTCGACCACCGCAAGGGTTGCGTACCACGCATCGATCTTGCGTCCCCCGGCGCCGAGGAACGCGACCAGGTGCGGCAGCACGTCACGCCGGACCAGCGCAAACACCGGATGCGGCTGCGCGAAGGTCTTCGCCACGGCGATCTGCGCGCCTTCGCGTGCCATGCCGGCCGCCAGCCGCGCGACGAGATCGAGCGGCAGGAATGGCGAATCGCAGGGCACCGTCACGACGCAGGGCGTGGTGGCCTGCGTAAGCCCGGCGTGCAGGCCGGCCAGCGGTCCGGCAAAGCCGCCGATGCTGTCCGGACAGACGGCATGGCCGAACGCGGCGTAGCGCTCAGTGTTCTGATTTGCGTTGATGAGCAGCGCTCCGACCTGGGGCAGGAGCCGCGCCAGCACATGCTCGACCATGGGGCGACCGTCGAGCGGCACCAGTCCCTTGTCCACGCCACCCATGCGTCGGCCCATGCCACCGGCCAGCACGATGCCGGTGACGTCCTTGGCCATCGGTGCCGCGGCGGTCATGGCCGCGCGAAGCGGTGCGCGCCGGTGAACAGGAGGTAGTGCTTGTTGGTGGCGCGGCCGATCATCGTGATGCCCACCTGCTCGGCAATCTCGTATCCCATCTGCGTCAGTCCGGAACGCGAGACCAGGAAGGGGATGCCCATCTGCGCGGCCTTGATCACCATCTCGGAGGTAAGGCGCCCCGTCGTATAGAAGATCTTGTCGGCGCCATCGAGTCGATCGAGCCACATCCGCCCGGCGATGGCATCCACCGCGTTGTGACGACCGACGTCTTCGACGAACATCAGGATGGGGGCGGCGCCGTTGCCATTGGTGGCCAGCGCGCAGCCGTGCACGGCGCCGGCCTGCTTGTAGATCGTCTCATGCAGCCGCACGCGGTCGAGCAGGTCGTACAGCGTGGCCTGCGACAGCGTGGGGCCGTCCGGAATGCGCACCCGGTCGAGGTCCTCCATCAGGTCGCCGAACATCGTGCCCTGGCCGCAGCCGCTGGTCTTGGTGCGCTTCGTTGTCTTTGTCGCAAGGTCGGCAAGGCCATGCCGCGTCTTGATCGCGCAGGCATTGCATTCCCAGTCGACCTGCACCGCGACGATGTCGTCGATCGAGTCCACCAGCCGCTGATTGCGCAGGTAGCCGATCGCCAGCGCCTCGGGCGCCGCGCCCAGCGTCATCAGCGTGAGCAACTCCTGCTTGTCGACATAAAGCGTCAGCGGATGCTCGCCCGCCACCGGCACGTCGCGCACGTTGCCGTGCTCGTCGACCGCAGCCACGGCAAAGGTCGAGGGGCGGGCAGCGTCCGTCAACAGCGGTCGATAGGCTGCCGCGGATGCCGGCGCGGGTTGACCTGCGTCAGCGCCTGGCGTGCGCGGCGCGGCGGCGTTTGCCGCGGGTCGGCGGTCAGCCACCGATGTAGCTCATTTCGACTTTAGGCACCTGCGCCGACGCGGCCGTGCGGATCTCCGAGTATCGATCGCCGCGCTGGCGCCAGATCGCCGCCGCGGCCCGGCCTAGCGCCGCGTCGTCGAAGCCGCCGCGGATCAACGCGCGCAGATCGAAACCGTCATTGGCAAAGAGGCACGTGTAGAGCTTGCCCTCAGTGGACAGGCGCGCGCGCGTGCAGTCGCTGCAGAACGCCTGCGTCACCGATGCGATCACGCCGATCTCGCCGCCGCCGTCGCGATACGCCCAGCGCTGTGCCACTTCGCCGGTGTAGTTGGCATCGGTGGGACGCAGCGGCATCTCGGCATCGATCATGTCGACGATTTCGCGCGCGGACACGACATCGTTCATCCGCCACCCGTTGGTGGCGCCGACATCCATGTACTCGATGAAGCGAAGGATGTGGCCCGTTCCCTTGAAGTGACGCGCCATCGGCACGATCGACTGCTCATTCATGCCGCGCTTGACCACCATGTTGATCTTCACGGGGGTCAGGCCTTCGGCGGCCGCCACGTCGATCCCTTCGAGCACCTTGGCCACGGGAAAGTCGACGTCGTTCATCGCCTTGAAGGTGGCGTCGTCGAGGGAATCAAGGCTGACGGTCACGCGCGACAATCCGGCAGCGCGCAGCATCCGGGCTTTCCGGGCGAGCAGCGCGCCGTTGGTCGTCAGCGTGATGTCGAGGTCGCCCAGATCGCGCAGCATCGCGACGAGCCGTTCGAGGTTTCGCCGCAGCAGCGGCTCGCCGCCGGTCAGGCGGATCTTGCGCACGCCCAGGGCGACAAAACTGCGCGCCACGCGGGTGATTTCCTCGAAGGTGAGGAGGTCGCCATGCGGCAGATAGGGATAGTCGGGACCGAAGACGTCCTTGGGCATGCAATAGACGCAGCGGAAGTTGCAACGGTCCGTCACCGAGATGCGCAGGTCGTGCAAGCCGCGGCCCCGCGTGTCGATCACCGGCCCCGCAATCGACGTCGCGGCGGCGGCGCTGCGGACGAGTTCATTCATCGCGACAGCGCGGCTGGCGGCACGAAGATCGGCGACGGGGATGATGGTGGGCATGGCGTGGATGTTGACGCAGCCGGAAATGGTAGCAGACTGACGATTCTGTTCGCCCGGCTTCGCCTCGACGCTGGTGTATCATCGCGCCGCGTCTCTGCATCCCCCTTCCGCCACGATCGTCGAGTGTATGTCTCCGTCCGTCCTGCACTTTGCCGTCGACGTCCTGATCGAGCGCGTACCGCTGGTCAATCGCTGGGTCGACGACCGGTGGCAGCCATTGGCGGTGGTGCCCGTGGCCGAAGGGCAGCGCACCCCCGGCCAGCCCGAGCGGGTCGCCGACGGCCCCGCCGGCACGACGTGGCGGTTTCCCGATTGCACGATCGAACTTCATCCCTCCGAGGCGGAGGGTTATTTCCTCAACCTCACCTCAGACACGCCCGTCGTATTCGTGATGTGGCGGATGGGCGAGGATGCGACCGAGCCCCGCGCACGTCCCGAAATCGTCACGGTCAGCTACAACCAGGCGGGCCGGTCGATGGACGGTGGCGAACGCGTCGATCCGGTGCCGATGCCCGAAATCATTCGGGTCTGGATGGCGCCGTTCGTGGCGGCCCACTACAAGCCGGAGCCCAAGCGCAAACACAAGCGCAATGATCCATTCAAGGATGGCGCGTTCGTCCGCGATCGCGATCGTCCCCCGGGTGGCGGTTCGTGACAGGTATGGCCGATTCCCCCTCTACCCCGGAAGGTTTCTCGCTCAAGCGCTGGTCGCGCCGCAAGCTCGAAGCCGCACAGGCTGCGGCACCCGCGGCCGTGCCTGCGTCGGCTGTGCCGGCACCACCAAACGCCGTCGCGGCGGCGCCCGCACCCGTGCTGGCGGCCTCGCCCGCAGCCCACGAGGCGCCCGTGCTGCCCCCGGTCGAGTCGCTGACCCATGACTCCGACTTCTCCGCATTCATGCAGCCCAAGGTCGACGAAGCGATCAAACGGGCGGCGCTGAAAAAACTGTTCACCGACCCGCGCTTCAATGTCATGGACGGCCTCGACATCTATGTCGGCGACTACACGCAGCCGGATCCGATGCCCGACGGCATGCTCGAAAAGCTCGGCAAAGTCTACGCGGCAGTGACCGAATCGGCGGTCAAGGTGGATGCACCGTCGCCATCATCGATGGCCGCCGCGGCTGAAATTGACGCAGCGTCCCCGTCGACACCGACGGCTGCCGCGACGGAGGTGCCCGCGACGCAGGCGCGCGTATCCGACGTGCCCGCATCGGAAGCGCCCGCAGCGGACGTGCCCGCATCGGACGTGCCCGCAGCGGATGTGCCCGCAGCGGATGTGCCCGCAGCGGATGTGCCCGCGGCGCTGGCGCGCGCATCGGACGCGCCCGATTCCACCCCGACCGAAGTAGCGGCGTCCAGGGCAGGTGACATTCCCGTTTCGGGATTCGAGTCCGCCACACTGGCCAGCCTGCCGGTGGCGGCGCCCGCGCTCGTTCTGGCAGCACAACCGTCGGGAAAGCTTCGATGAGCATCGCCGACAAGACGCTGTTCCTCTGCAACTGCAACAAGACGATGCCGCTCGACGCGGCCGCGCTCGGGACCGCGCTCGATCTCGCAGCGCCGCCCGTGATCCACACGACGCTGTGCCAGCGCGAACTGGCCACCTTTGCCGCGGGCGCCACCGGTGACGTGGTGGCCGCCTGCACGCAGGAACAACGCCTGCTGGGTGACGTGGCGGAGGAGGGCGGCCGTGCGCAGACCATCCGCTTCGTCAACATCCGCGAGACCGGCGGCTGGTCCAGCGAAGCTCGCGGCGCAACGCCAAAGCTTGCGGCATTGCTGGCGCTGGCCGCCATGCCCGACCCCGAGCCGGTACCCATCGTTGCGTACGAATCGGCCGGTCAGCTGCTGATCATCGGTCCGCTGGCGCGCGCCGTTCGCTTCGCCGACCTCCTGCGCGACAAGCTTGGCGTGACCGTGCTTGCCACCGGTCGCACTGACGACGCGATGCTGCCGGCGCAGCGGGACTACCCGGTTTTTTCCGGCGCATTGCGGGGGCTGACCGGCTGGCTTGGGGCCTTCGACGCCTCGTGGTCGCAGGACAATCCGATCGACCTCGACCTGTGCACGCGTTGCAATGCCTGCGTGCGCGCGTGTCCGGAAAATGCGATCGATGCTGCCTTCCAGGTCGACCTCGATCGCTGCCGCAGCCATCGCGCCTGCGTGGCGGCCTGCGGCGACGTCAGGGCCATCGACTTCAACCGCACCGAGCGTGCCCGCACCGAGCGTTTCGACCTGGTGCTGGACCTGCGCGGCACGCGCGCCTTTTCGCAGCACCAGTTGCCCCAGGGCTATTTCGCGCCCGCGGCCGAGCCGGTGGCCGAGATGGCGGCGGTGATGGAGCTGGCCACGCTCACCGGCGAATTCGAGAAGCCGAAGTTCTTTGCCTACAAGGCGTCGATCTGCGCGCACTCGCGCTCGAAGAAAACGGGCTGCACGCAATGCCTGGACGTCTGCTCGGCGTCGGCGATTGCGCCGGCCGGCGACCACATCGTCGTAGAGCCGCACCTGTGCGTCGGCTGTGGCGCATGCACGACCGTGTGTCCATCCGGCGCGCTCACCTACGCCTATCCAACGGTGCCGGAACTGGGCGAGCGGATCCGGACGTTGCTGGCGACCTACGCGCGCGCCGGCGGCCGCGATGCCTGCCTGCTGCTGCACGCCGAGGATTCCCGCCCCACGATCGCCGCCAATGCACGGCAGGGCCCAGGATTGCCTGCGCGCGTGATCCCGCTGGAAATCCAGCACATCGCTTCCACGGGTCTCGACGTCTGGCTGGCAGCGCTGGCGTGGGGTGCTGCCGAGGTGACCGTCCTGACCACCGGTCGCGAGGCGCCGCAATACCACGAGGCACTCGCATTCCAGATGCGGGTGGCCGACACCATTGCCAACGCGCTGGGCTACCAGGGGACGCACTTCCGCCTGGTGGATCCCGCCGGGCTCGACCGCGCGTGGAAGGACGCGGCGCCGCTCGGCCCCCGCGTGGCCGCCCGGTTCGCGCCTACCCCCGAGAAGCGCACCACCGCCATGCTGGCCATCGAGCATCTGGCGGCGCACGCGCCCATTCCGCAATCCGTCATTCCACTGCCTGCGGGCGCACCGTTCGGCACCATCGCGATCAACCTCGATACCTGCACGATGTGCCTCGCGTGCGTGGGCGCCTGCCCGGAGGCGGCAATCCTCGACAACGTCGAGGCGCCCCAGGTGCGCTTCATCGAATCGAAGTGCGTGCAATGCGGCATCTGCGCCGCCACCTGTCCGGAACACGCGATCACGCTCACGCCGCAACTGGCGCTCACACCGGAGGCGAAGGCGCCGCGGCTGTTGAACCAGGCTTCGCTGTACGCCTGCATCAAGTGCGGCAAGCCGGTCGGCACGCAGAAGATGATCGAGACGATGCTGGGCAAGCTTGCCGGGCACTCGATGTTCGCCGCGCCTGGCGCGCTGGACCGCCTGCGGATGTGCGCCGACTGCCGCGTGATCGACCTCGTGCAGAACGAGGGCAGCGTCAATATCCACGACCTGTAGCCCGCGGTGACCACGACCCCCGTAGCCCTGACCTGGCCGATCGCCCCCGAGGACGAGGCGCGCGCCGGCATCTATGCGCTGCTGTCGCGCCTCTTTGCTGCGCCGCCGACGGTGCCGCTGCTCGAAGCGCTCGGCACCACCGACCTCTGGGACGAGGCAGACGGCAACCCGCTGGCCGCAGCGTGGAACCGGCTGGTGAAGGCCACCGGGGCGATGGATGTCGACGCCGCGGAACAGGAATACACCGACCTCTTCGTCGGCGTGGGCAAGTCCGCCGTCAATCCGCATGGGTCGCACTGGATCGCCGGGTTCATGATGGAAAAGCCGCTTGCGGACCTGCGCACCACCCTGGCCCGGATCGGTCTGGCCCGCGAACCCGGCGTGTCGATGCTGGAAGACCACCTGGCTGCGGTAATGGAAACGATGCGCATTCTCATTGCCGGGAGGGGTGATCGGCGACCGGCACCCGCCGGCGAGCAGCAGGCCTTCTTCACCTCCCATATCGCGCCTTGGGTATTTATTTGCTGCAATGCAATAGAACAATGTCCGGTTGCAAATTACTACCGGCGCGTTGCAGAATTCGCAAACTTGTTTCTGGCGGTCGAACGTGACTCGCTCGCCATGGACTGAACGTCGCAATCGACGCCGTACCAGCACCACACAACGTCACGCCGCATTCATTTTGGAGGTTCGCATGAGCACCTCGCCGCAACGCAGTTCGCCTGCGCCTGTTACGTCTCCCGTTGCAACCTCCACCGATCTCAAGCGCCGCCGCTTCCTGCTCGCGTTGGGCGCAGGTGGCGCGGGCGCGGTGGCGGTCGCCACGCAGACGCTGACCGCGCCTGCCGTCGTGACCGCCGCAGCGGAAGCGCCGGTCGAAGGCCAGGGTTACCGCGAAACCGAACACGTGCGCGATTACTACGCGACCACCCGGATCTGACGGAGACATCCATGCTGCTCACGCGCAAGACTGACGCCGCCCGCATTGCCGGCCCCCGTCTGAAAAGACTCGCTGGTGCCCGGCTGTCGACGATGGATCGACGCACCTTCCTCAAGCGCTCGGGCCTCGCGGCCGGCGCCGGTGCCTTTGCCAGCCAGCTGCCCTACGGCGTGATCGGTCCCGCCGTCGCGGCGAAGGAAGGCGAGGCCACCAACGTCACCAAGGCCCGCACCATCTGTACGCACTGCTCGGTGGGTTGCGCGGTCGATGCGACCGTGGAAAACGGCGTGTGGACGCGGCAGGAACCGGTGTTCGAGTCGCCGATCAACCTTGGCGCGCACTGCGCGAAGGGCGCGTCGATCCGCGAGCACGGCCACGGCGAGCATCGCCTGAAGACGCCGATGAAGCTCGTCAACGGCAAGTGGCAGCGCCTCTCGTGGGAGCAGGCGTTGAACGAGGTGGGTGACAAGCTGCTGGCGCTGCGCAAGGAAGCAGGCCCGGATGCCGTGTTCTGGGTGGGCAGCTCCAAGCACAACAACGAACAGGCCTACCTGATGCGCAAGTTCGTGTCCTTCTGGGGCTCCAACAACTCGGATCACCAGGCACGGATCTGTCATTCGACGACGGTAGCGGGTGTGGCCAACACCTGGGGCTACGGCGCGATGACCAATTCGTACAACGACATGCAGAACACCAAGTGCGCGATGTACATCGGCAGCAACGCGGCCGAAGCGCACCCGGTGTCGATGCTGCACATGCTGCACGCGAAGGAAACCGGCGCCAAGATGATCGTGGTCGACCCGCGCTTCACGCGCACGGCGGCCAAGGCGGACGAATTCGTGCGCATCCGCTCGGGCACGGACATTCCTTTCCTGTTCGGCATGCTGCATCACATCTTCAAGAACGGCTGGGAAGACAAGCAGTACATCAACGACCGTGTCTTCGGCATGGAGAAGGTGAAGGAGGAAATCCTCACCAAGTGGACCCCGGCCAAGGTCGAGGAAGTGTGCGGCGTGCCCGAAGCGCAGGTGCTGAAGGTCGCCGAGATGATGGCGAAGAACAAGCCTTCGACCATCGTCTGGTGCATGGGGCAGACGCAGCACACGATCGGCAATGCCATCGTTCGCGCGTCGTGCATCCTGCAACTGGCGCTGGGCAACATCGGCGTGTCCGGTGGCGGCGCCAACATTTTCCGCGGACCCGACAACGTGCAGGGCGCGACCGACGGCGGCCCCAATCCCGATTCGCTGCCCGGCTACTACGGGCTTGCCGCCGGCTCCTGGAGGTACTGGGCCGGCGTGTGGGGTGTCGACTACGAGTGGATCAAGAAGCAGTATGCCGAGGGCATGATGGAGAAGCCCGGCATGACCGTCTCGCGCTGGATCGACGGTGTCATGTATCCCAACGACGTGCTCGACCAGGGTCCGAACCTGCGCGCCATGGTGTATTGGGGCCATGCGCCCAACAGCCAGTCGCGCGGCACCGACATGCTCGAGGCAATGAAGAAGCTCGAGCTGATGGTGGTGATCGATCCGTATCCTTCGGCCACCGCGGCGATGTGCGCGATGGTGCGCAAGGACGGCGTCTACCTGCTGCCCGCCGCCACGCAGTTCGAGACATCGGGCTCCGTCACCGCGTCCAACCGGTCCATCCAGTGGCGCGAGAAAGTGATCGAGCCGCTGTTCGAATCGAAGCCCGACCACACGCTGATGGTTGCGTTCGCCAAGAAATTCGGCTTCGACAAGGAGCTCACCAAGAACTACGAGATGGTGAAGGACAAGGGCGGCTGGGACGAGCCCACGCCGGAGTCCATCCTGAAGGAAATCAACCGCGGCACGTGGACGATCGGGTATTCCGGCCAGTCGCCGGAGCGCCTGAAGCTGCACATGAAGAACATGTCGACCTTCGACGTGCGGACGTTGCGCGCGCGCGGCGGACCGTGCGACGGCGACTACTTCGGGCTGCCGTGGCCGTGCTACGGCACGCCGGAGCTGAAGCACCCGGGCTCGCCCAACCTCTACGACACGTCGAAGAAGATGATGGATGGCGGCGGCTGCTTCCGCGCCAACTTCGGGGTTGAGCGCGACGGCGTGTCGCTGCTTGCGGCCGACGGTTCGGGGCCGAAAGGCTCGGATCTGAACACCGGGTATCCGGAGTTTGACCACGTGCTGCTGAAGAAACTCGGCTGGTGGGACGAATTGACGGACGCGGAGAAGAAGGCGGCCGAAGGCAAGAACTGGAAGACCGACATGTCCGGCGGCATCATCCGCGTGGCCATGCAGGTCCACGGTTGCCATCCGTTCGGCAACGCCAAGGCGCGCGCGATCGTCTGGAATTTCCCGGACGGCATTCCGCAGCACCGCGAGCCGCTCTACTCCCCGCGTCCCGACATGGTGGCCAAGTACCCCGCCCACGACGACAAGAAAGCCTTCTGGCGGTTGCCCACGCAGTACAAGAGCATCCAGGAGAAGAACCTAACGGAAAAGGTTGCGGAAAAATTCCCGCTGATCCTGACCAGCGGCCGGCTGGTCGAATACGAGGGTGGCGGCGACGAGACGCGCTCCAACCCGTGGCTGGCCGAATTGCAGCAGGAAAACTTCATCGAGATCAACCCCAAGGATGCCAACGACCGCCGCATCGTCGATGGCGAATACGTCTGGGTGCAGTCGCCCACGGGCGCCAAGATCTCGGTCAAGGCGATGGTCACCGATCGGGTCGGCGCGGGCACCACGTTCATCCCATTCCACTTTGCGGGCTGGTGGCAGGGCAAGGACATGCTCGAGTACTACCCCGATGGCGCGGCGCCGATCGTGCGCGGCGAGGCGGTCAACACCGCCACCACCTACGGCTACGACTCCGTGACGATGATGCAGGAAACCAAGACGACGCTTTGCCAGGTCGCCAAGAAAGCCTGAGGGGAACGACACCATGGCACGAATGAAATTTCTCTGTGATGCCGAGCGCTGCATCGAGTGCAACGGCTGCGTTACCGCGTGCAAGCAGGAACACGATATCCCCTGGGGCGTGAACCGCCGGCGTGTGGTCACGATCAACGACGGTGTGCCCGGCGAGCGTTCGATTTCGGTGGCTTGCATGCATTGCTCGGACGCGCCCTGCATGGCGGTGTGCCCCGTGGACTGCTTCTACCGGTCGGAAGAGGGTGTGGTGCTGCACGACAAGGACCTGTGCATCGGCTGCGGCTACTGCTTCTATGCGTGCCCGTTCGGGGCGCCGCAGTTTCCGCAGGCAGGTGCCTTCGGCGTGCGCGGCAAGATGGACAAGTGCACGTTCTGTGCGGGCGGCCCCGAAAAGGACAACTCCGAGGCCGAATTCAAGAAATACGGCCGCAATCGTCTCGCCGAGGGCAAGTTGCCCGCGTGCGCGGAAATGTGTGCGACCAAGGCACTCTTGGGCGGCGACGGCGACACGATCGCCGAGATCTATCGGCAGCGCGTCACCGTGCGCGGCAAGGGCAGCGAC
>JANNKR010000030.1:0-14848 GCA_031396395.1 Betaproteobacteria bacterium | reverse complement strand
GTGGCGCCGCACTCGAAGGGCTCCATCTTCAGCGCCGAGCCGACGGGCTTCGGGCCGAGCAGATAGTTCAGCACCAACGTGACGGCGACGAAGGAGAGGATCGCCCCCATGTAGAGCAGAAAGACGACATAAGGATTGACCGCGGTGTTCATGGCTACGTATTGCTCCTCCCCTTGGGCCACGGTTTCCGTCGCCGGCGTCTTTCGCATCCTGCCCGTGCCTGCGTACAGTAGGCGAGTACCGGTCCGGCTCGTTTGACGTGGATCAACGGACCAAGCGACGACCTGGCCCGGCGCCCGACCGGGGCCGGACAGGCACGTGAGCCCGCCCCTACGCGCGAACATGACCTATGTCAAACCCGTTTCGCCTGCGCGGGAGTAGCTTGCTTTGGCGCCGTGTTCCTGGCGTGGCCTTGCTGCGCCACGGGGAGATGAACTTGCCGACACTCGACCAAGCGTTCGCGCGAGACCTGCCGGCGCCTTACGATCAGGTCTGCCGGGCAGCTGCAGCAATCGTCCCGGCGACGCGGCTCATCGCCGACCCCTTGCGCCTGCTGGCGTGGGGCAACGACGCGAGCTTCTACCGGCTGGTGCCGAAACTCCTGGTGGTGATCGAGAGCGAACGCGAGTTGGTCGCTTTGCTGGCCGTCTGTGCGCGCCTGCGCACGCCGGTTACGTTCCGCGCCGCGGGCACCAGCCTGTCGGGACAGGCCATCAGCGACTCGGTGCTGATTGTCCTGGGGGACCACTGGCGTGGCTGCGTCACGGCCGAGGACGGCGGCACGGTCACCCTGCAGCCCGGCGTGATCGGCGCCGTCGCCAATCGCCAGCTCGCCCCTTTCCGCCGCAAGATCGGCCCCGATCCCGCGTCGATCGATACGGCAATGATCGGGGGCATCGCTGCCAACAACGCGAGCGGCATGTGCTGCGGCACCGACCAGAACAGCTACCGGACGCTGGTGGGGATGCGAATGGTGCTGGCCGACGGCACGGTGCTCGACACGCGCAATGACGCGAACCGCACCGCCTTTCTTGCCGCCAAGCCGGCATTGGTGCGCGACCTTGGGGCGCTGGGCGCGCGCGTACGCGCCAATACGGCGCTGGCGGCCCGCATCAGCCGCAAGTTCAGGATGAAGAACACGACGGGCTACAGCCTCAATGCGCTGGTGGATTACACCGACCCGATCGACATGCTCGCCCACCTGATGATCGGATCCGAGGGCACGCTTGGTTTCATCAGTGAGATCACCTACCGCACCGTGCCCGACCACGCCGACAAGGCCAGCGCGCTGGTCCTGTTCGACGACCTCGAGACCGCCTGTCGCGCGGTCACGATCCTGAAGAGCCACCCGGTGGCCGCGGTGGAGCTTGCCGACCGTGCTGCGCTGCGCTCGGTGGAGGGAAAACCCGGGCTCCCCGCCACGCTGCACCGCGTCGGACCTCAGGGTGCCGCGCTCCTGGTCGAGACCCGGGCGCCGGACCCGACGACGTTGACGAAGCAGATCCAAGCCATCGAGGCCGCGCTTGCTGGAGTGCGCACCTGCGAGCCCGTTCGCTTCTCCACCGACGCCACGGAAACTGCGCGGTACTGGAACGTGCGCAAGGGGATGTTCCCGTCGGTGGGCGCCATGCGGCGGGCAGGCACCACCGTCATCATCGAGGACGTGGCCTTCCCGGTGTCGCGCCTGGCCGAGTCCACGCTCGACCTGCAGCGCCTGCTCGCCCTGCACGGCTATCCGGAGGCGATCATCTTCGGCCATGCGCTGGACGGCAACCTGCACTTCGTCTTCACGCAGGACTTCAACGACCCGGCCGAGGTGGCCCGGTATCGCGGCTTCATGGACGCGCTGTGCCGGATGGTGGTCGACAAGTACGACGGCTCGCTCAAGGCCGAACATGGCACCGGCCGCAACGTCGCCCCCTACGTGGAACTCGAATGGGGCGCCAACGCCTATGCGCTGATGTGGGAGATCAAGCGGCTCATCGATCCGCTAGGCCTGCTCAATCCTGGCGTCATCCTCAACGCCGACCCCGCGGCCCACGTGCAGAACCTGAAACCGCTGCCGGCCTGCGACCCGGTCGTCGACAAATGCATCGAATGCGGCTTCTGCGAGCCGAAGTGTCCGTCACGCGGGCTCACGCTGTCGCCACGACAGCGCATCGTCGGCTGGCGCGAGATTGCGCGGCGCGAAGAGGCCGGTGCGAACGCGCGGGAGACGGCGACGCTGCGCAAGCTCTACGACTATCACGGCATCGACACCTGTGCGGCGTGCGGGCTTTGTGCCACCGCCTGTCCGGTCGAGATCGAGACCGGGGTGCTCATCAAGGCGCTGCGCGGGCGCCGTCTGGGTTCACTTGCCCTTCGCGTGGGCGCTGCCGTCGCCGGACACTATGCGGTCACCACCGCCGGTGTACGCGCCGGGCTCGCCGCCGCCGACATGCTGCACCGGCTGGCCGGTACCACGGCGATGCAGCGTGCCCTAGATGGCGTGCGCCATGCGTCGGGCGGCCGGATACCCAAGTGGTCGCCGGCGCTGCCACGCGCCACCCATTTCCGGCCCGGCGTGCCGCGCTCGCCCGAAGCCACGGAGCGTGTCGTGTATTTTCCAAGCTGCGCCGCCCGCAACATGGGCGCGCAGCGCGGCGACGACACGGAGTCCCTGCCGCTCGCCGCGGAGCGCCTTTTCCGCAAGGCGGGGTTCGGCGTCGTCTATCCGCAGGGCCTCCCGGAGCTGTGCTGTGGCCAGCCGTTCGATAGCAAGGGTCTCGCGGACGCGGCCGACACCAAATCGGCAGAGCTGGAGCTTGCGTTGCTGGCGGCTAGCGAAAACGGGCGATGGCCCATCGTGTTCGATACCAGCCCGTGTGCCTACCGGATGAAGCGCTTCTGCGCCGGACGCATCGACATTCGGGACAGCATCGAGTTCATCCACGACACCGTGCTGCCGCGCGTGGACCTCGCACCCCGGCCCGAGCCGGTGGTCGTCCATCCGGTCTGCAGCGTGCGCAAGATGGGCACGGTCGACAAACTCGCAGCCATTGCCGCGCGTTGCAGCGCCGAGGTCGTCATGGTCGACGACGTACTGTGCTGCGGATTTGCCGGCGACAAGGGCTTCAACCAGCCCGAACTGAATGAGCATGCGCTGCGGCATCTGCGGCCGAGCCTGCCTGATGGCTGCAACCACGGCTACTCGTCGAGCCGGACGTGCGAGATCGGCCTGTCCGAGCAAGCCGGGTTTCCCTACCACTCAATCGTGCACCTGGTCGACGCGTGCGCCAGTGCCCGCGCATCGAAATCCGGGACCGGCGCACTCGATGGGAAACGCGATACGCAGAAGGAGCGCCCTCGATGAAGGCTGCATTGTGCGTGCCGTGCTACGTGGGCGGACCCTGTCCCGTAGCGCGCCGGGTTCGCCGATAACGCAGCCAACGTCGCATTTCCGCGGGCCGCGCGAGGGCATCGCAATGCACATCGTGATGGTCGACAACGGCCGCGCCAAGCGGCTCGTCATGGCCGACTTCTGGTATTCGCTGCATTACATCCGCTGCGGGGAGTGCATGAACACGGGCCTGGTGCATCGCCGCAGTGGCGGCCTATCCTGCGGCGTGACCTGTTCCAGGCCGATTGGCGTGATCATCGATCCCACGTTCAACCTGAAAAAAACGAAGCAGCGGCAGGTTTCCGTGTGCGCCGCACGCAATGCGATCAATACCTGCCGTGCTGCTTGTAGATGTAGTTGGCAAGCTCCACGGACTGCATGGAGAGCCGCCGCTGGATCTGGTGCACCGTTCGGATGATCGCCCGCATCACGCGATAGACGATCTCCGGCTGGACCTGCAGCAACGATTCGAGCTTCTCGCGCTCCAGTCCGAACACGCGCGTCGGAGCCGTCGCCACCAGCGCCGCATAGTGCGGCGAGCCATCGATGAAACCAAGTTCTCCCACCAGGTCTCCCGCACCCAGCGAGACCAGCGTGACCTCGTCGTCCCTGCCCGCATTGCGAATCGCGCCCAGCACGCCGCTGACGATGACGTACAGGTGGTTGTCGGCGGCGCCTTCCTGCACCAAAACCGTGCCTGGCGCGAGGTCGCGGAACGTGACGATGCCCGACAGCGTCCGGGCCTGCTCGTCCGACAATTCGGCCCCGAGTCGCGACCCGCGCAATGCATCGAAATCAGCCTGACTGCTCATGTTGACACTCCATCGTTGGGTAAGCCGCCACTCGCAGGCGGCAAAGGGCCGGCGACCAGGACTCGATCGGCTCGCGCCACGAATGCATCGATCATGGTCCGGGCAATGCCGTCGAACACCGGCGCGGCAAACCGGCCGATCAGATGATGGTCGAATTCGTAGTGCAACGCGAACTCGACCTTGCATGCGCCCGGCGCCAATTCGAGCAGGCGCCATTCGCCCTCGAACTGGCGAAACGGACCGTTTTCGAGGTGGATGGCCATCCAATGCGGGCGGCGCTTGGGATTGCGGGTGGTGAAGCTGAAGGCAACGCCGCGGTACTTGACCCCAATGCGCGCAACCACCACCGTTTCATCGCGCTCAATGATCGTGGCCCCGGTGCACCACGGCAGGAATGCACCATAGTGCTCGGCAGCTTCGATCAGGTCGAACATGTCCGCCGCAGAATGTTCGACCAGCGCCGACTTGCGCACATCCACGCGCACTCTCCGATACCCGTTCGAGCCGAGTATCCTAGGCGGCACGGGACAGCGCAAGGGGCAGCGACCATGCGAGGCGCGGCGGCGCGCCGGGTTGCGGCCGGCGTGCATCGCCCGATCCGCGCGACAAATTGCCACAGGCGCCTGGCGCGGCCGGCCATGGACACCTGCCAACCAAAACCGGGCCACATGCGTTAACATCTGGCGCGTAATCGTCGATCCGGCGAGCGCCCAGACCAACCATTCCAAGCTATGGAGACGCAGCGATGAAATCAACCTTACTGACCACCCTGACCGTTGCCGCGGCCCTGGGCCTTGCCGTCGCCGCCGTCCCGGCTGCCGCCCAGGAAGCCCTGGCCAAGAGCAGCGGCTGCCTGAACTGTCACGCCATCGATACCAAGAAGATGGGGCCATCCTTCAAGGACATCGCCGCCAAGTACAAGGGCAAGGCCGATGCCGAGGCCAAGCTGACCGCGCAGCTCACGGCCGGCACCGGCCATCCTGCCGTCAAGGCAAAGCCGGAAGATGTTACGGCGCTCGTGAAGTGGGTCCTGGCGATGTAATCGACGATTCGTCGCCGCAGGGGATCAGGAAAAAGGCCGGCGCACCGCCGGCCTTTTTCATGGCGGTCCCCGCGAAATCCCGTTGACGAAGATCAAGACCACCTCTCGGTCCCTGCGTCATGCTTCATCGGGTGCCGTGACAGCGGGTCGCGGCCACGCGTGAACGGGTCTCCAGGTTCAGGGATGAGTGCATCAGATCGAGGCCTCGTGCTGATCGTCGACGACGACGACGCCTGTTGCCGCAGCGTGGCGCGCGAGCTTGCCGATCGGGGCTTCGGCACCACCACGGCGGCCTCCATCGACGCCGCGCTCGAATTGGCAGACCGGCGTCCGCCGGATTTTGCCTTGGTCGAACTGCGCATCGCCGGGGGGTCGGGGTTGCGCCTGGTCAGTGCCCTGCGTCAGCGGCACGCCGACACGCGAATCGTCATCCTGACCGGTTACGGCAGCATCGCCACCGCGGTCGAGGCCATCAAGCTCGGCGCCGTTCATTACCTGTGCAAGCCGGCGACCGGAGGTGAGATCGTCGCCGCCTTCCATCACGACGCGGGCGACGATTCGATCCTGCCCAGCGCAACCCCCATGTCGCTGAAGCGCATGGAGTGGGAGCAGCTGGCGCGGGTCCTGCGCGCCCACAACGACAATATCTCGGGGGCCGCCCGCGCGCTGTCGATGCACCGCCGCACGCTGCAGCGCAAGCTGGCCAAACACCCGGTCAGGCGCTGAGCAGCCGTTACTCGTCGGGCGCCTCGTGGCCGACGCCCTTGTGGCAGTCGATGCAGGTTGCCGAGCCGGCCAGGAACTGCTGGTGCATCGGCGCCACGAACGGCTTCTGCTTCGCGACGACGGCAGCGGTGAATTTGTGGCAGGTCTGGCAGTTGGCGGAGTTGGTTTCCTTGTACTCGGCCCATACCGACTTGGCCATGCGCAAGCGCTCTTTCTTGAACTTCTCTTCCGTGGAAATGACGCCACGCATCTCCCCGATGGCGTCCGTGATGCCCGCCTTGGCCTTGTAGACCAGGAGCTGCGGATACTGGTGCGGGATATGGCAGTCGTGACATGCGGCCACGACACCGGTGCGATTGACTCCGTGCGCGCTGGCCTTGTGCTCCTTGGCTACCCATTGCATCGAGTGGCAGGCGCCGCCGCAAAATTCGTCGGTGCCGGTCGCGGCCACCATTACCTGCGTCCCGATCGTGGCGCCCGCCCCCACTACCAGGCCGAGCAGCACCAGGGCCAGCACCGACCACCGCGCGCTGGGCGTGGAAAGCGCGTGCCATAGGCGGGAAAGAAAGCCCGGTCGGGAGGTGCCACGATCTTCGATTTTCACAGCCATTGCTCCTAGTTTGCAGTGCCTTACGGACCATCGACTTCAGCACCTGCACTGTTCAGCGACATGCCACGCCGCGAAGCGTAACCTTACGGGGCTACGGTGCCAAGACCCTTGATGCAGGTCAATTCCAAAACAATGATCCCACGCAACGCGGACCATGATCGTCTGGTCGCGGCGCTCGCCAACCCCGGCCTCCATGGGCCGGACTGCACCGGCGTCAGGTTGCTCGAAACGCATATTTCCAGCGTGCTCCTGACCGGACGGCACGCCTACAAGCTCAAAAAACCGGTCGCGCTGGGCTTCCTCGACTTCTCCACGCTGGAAGCGCGACGCCGATTCTGCGAGCAGGAACTGCGCCTCAATCGCCGCCTGGCGCCGGAGCTCTATCTTGGTGTAGTCGCGATCACCGGCACACCCGACGCGCCGATGCTGGGGGGCGACGGGCCGGCGCTCGACTACGCAGTCAAGATGATCGAATTCGCCCAGCACGATCTGGCGAGCCATGTGCTGGCTCGTGACGAGCTCACGCCGCAGCACGTCGACGCGCTGGCAAGGAAGGTGGCGGCATTCCACGGCGCCATCGCAGGCACTACGCCGCCCCCTTCATGCGGAACGCCCGAGGTGATATTGAGCGTCGCGCTGGCGAACGTCGACCACCTGCGCTCCTGCATGGGTACACCTGCCGGGCAGATGGCCATCCGCGAACTCGAGGCGTGGACGCGGCGCAGACATGTCGCGCTTGCGCCGGTGTTCCGTGCCCGGCGCCAGGACGGCTTCGTCCGCGAGTGCCACGGCGACCTTCACCTCGGCAATATCGCAGTGATCGAAGGCGATCCCGTCATCTTCGATTGCATCGAGTTCAACGATGCGATGCGCTGGATCGACGTGATGAGCGAGGTCGCATTCACGGTCATGGACCTGCAGGAGCGGGGGCATGCCGGTCTTGCGCATCGACTCCTCAATGCCTACCTGGAAAGCACCGGCGACTATGCCGGGCTGTCCGTCCTGCGCTTCTACCTCGTGTATCGCGCACTGGTCCGAGGCAAGATCGCGCAACTTCGCGCTGGCCAGGTGGCATCCGACAAGGACAGGGCTTTGCTGCACTCCGAGCGCGACGCGTATGTGCAAGCCGCGCAGGACTATGCGCGACCCGCCGCGCCGGCCATCGTGATCACGCATGGACTGTCCGGCAGCGGCAAGACAACGCTGACCGGGGTCCTGCTGGAGCAGATCGGCGCCGTGCGAATCCGCACGGACGTGGAGCGCAAGCGTGCCTTCGGCATTCCTTCCGCGCACCACGTCGCCGGCGTCGAAAGTGATCGGCTCTACGGCGCCGACGCCACGCGCCAAACCTATGAGCGCGTGCAGCAACTGGCACGTCACGTGGTCAGCGCAGGCTTCGTGGTGATCGTTGACGGTACATTCCTGCAGCGCCGACACCGCGACCACTTCCAGGCCCTCTCAGCCGAGCTTGGCATTCCGTTCGTCGTGATCGCGTTCGAAGCCGATGAATCCACACTGCGGGAGCGCATCGTGAAACGCCACCGGCAGGCCAATGACGCCTCCGACGCAGACCTCGCGGTGCTGGAACAGCAGTTGCAGTCACATGCAGCATTCGATCCGGACGAAGCGCCCAGCATCATCACCTACGATGCCGGCCGACCGCTGGCCGATGCACGGTCCGACGGCGCCTGGACCGCGGTCCTGGCGCGTCTTGCGCCCGGTCCCGGGCGGAATCGTTGAGGCAGGGTTCCGGCACCCCTGGCCGACCACGTTGGCGTCCCTCGCGGCGTGACTGGCATGATCCGATCGATGTGATCTAATGGGCGCCATTCGAGCCGGAGATGCCATGTCGACATCCGCGCGCCTGACCGGCCGGCAGCACGCTTTTTTCATCCTGATCGTGGCGTTGGTCGCGGCAAGCGTGGCCCTCGGTATCGCGGCGTGGTCGCACGACGGGTATCGTACGGAAATGCTCGTCGGCGCAGGTGTCGCGGGGACGCTGGCCGCGATGTTCGCCGCGTTCCTGCTGTTCGTGCAGATCGGTCAGCAACATCACGCCCGACAGGCAGTGGTTCGCCTCGAAGCCCGCGTGCGCGACATCGTCGACACGACGATGGACGCGATCATCACCGTGGACGAGGACCAGCGCATCGTTCTGTTCAATACCGCGGCCGAGAGTATCTTTCGATGGCGGCGCGACGCGATTCTCGGCCAGCCACTGGAAAAGCTCATCCCGGCTCCCCTGCGCGACGCCCACCGCGCGCATGTGAAGCGCTTCGGCGAAATGGGCACGACGATGCGCCACTTCGGCCGCCAGACCGTTCTGGGGGCGCTGCGCGCGGATGGCGAGGAGTTTCCCGTCGAGGCATCGATCTCCCAGCACACGGAGGACGGCCGGAAGTACTTTACGGTGATCCTGCGCGATGTCACGGAGCGCCTGCGTACCGAATCCCTGCTGGCGCGCAGCGAGGCGCGCCTGCAGGGCATCCTCGACTCCGCGATGGATGCGATCGTCACGGCCGATGCCGACCAGCGCATCGTACTGTTCAATGCAGCCGCCGAGACGCTGTTCGGCTGTACGCGCGCGGCTGCCATCGGTGCTCCTCTGACCGACTTCATGCCCACACACGCACGCATGCTCCACGCCGAGCACGTGCGTCGCTTCGGCGAGGACGGCACCGTCTCCCGTCGCATGGGTGGCGTGCGTACGGTGACCGGATGCCGGCGCGACAACGGCCAGGAGTTTCCCCTTGACGCCTCGATCTCCCAGCTCACCGAGCAGGGCCGCAAGTTCTACACGGCAATCCTGCGCGATGTGTCCGCGCGGGTCCAGGCCGAAGCCGCGCTGCGGCAGTCGAAGGAGGAACTGCAGCACCTGTCTGCGGCTGCCGACGTCGCCCGCGAGCAGGAAAAGAACCGCATCGCGCGCGAGCTGCACGATGACCTGGGCCAGGCCCTGACGATGTTGCAGATGGACGTCGCCTGGTGCAGGGAAAAGATGCCGGCGGGCGAAGCTGCGTTGGCGCAGCGACTGGACCGGATGGCGACCCTGCTGGGCGTCACCGTCGCCGCCACGCGCCGCATCGCTGCCGACCTGCGCCCACTGCTGCTTGACGACCTGGGACTGGTGCCGGCCGTGGAATGGCTGGCGGACAACTTCAGGCAACGTGCGGGCATTCCCTGCGAACTGGCAGTCAGCAATCCCGGCATGCATGTGCCCGAGTCGCACTCGACGGCTGTATTTCGCGTCGTGCAGGAAGCGTTGACCAACATCGCCAAGCATGCGGACGCCGCGCGCGTCGAGGTTGCGATCGACTTGAATTCGACGGCGATCGCGGTCAGCATCCGGGATGATGGCAAGGGCTTTGACGGTGACCGTCCGCGCAAGGCCGGCTCGTTCGGATTGCTAGGCCTGCGCGAGCGCGCCTACCTGCTTGGCGGCGACGCCACCATCATCAGCCAGCCGGGCACCGGCACGGTGATCGAAGTGCTGCTGCCGATCCGGAAGGACACGGAGGAACCATGATCCGCGTGTTGATTGCCGACGATCACACGATCCTGCGCGAGGGCCTGAAGCAGTTGCTGATGGCTGCCGGTGATCTGGAGGTCGTGGGCGAGGCCAGCGATGGCCACGAGGTTCTGCAGCAGGTGCGCACACTCGAGTTTGCCGTGTTGCTGCTCGACATGTCGATGCCAGGCCGAAGTGGCGTCGACCTGATCAAGCAGGTCAAGGCGGAAAAGCCGCGCCTGCGCGTGTTGGTGCTAAGCATGCATCAGGAACATCAGTATGCGGTGCGCGCAATCAAGGCCGGCGCCTCGGGCTACCTGACGAAGGAGAGCGCGGCGACACAGCTGGTATCCGCCATCCGCAAGGTGGCGGGCGGTGGCGCCTTCATCAGCGCCGAGGTCGCCGAGCAACTGGCGCTCGATGCGATGCCGCAGACCGACGGACCGCCGCATGCCATGCTGTCCGACCGGGAGTACCAGGTGTTCCACATGCTGGCGTCGGGACGTTCGGTGACGGACATCGCCGCGCAGTTGAACCTGTCCGGCAAGACCATAAGCACGCACAAGGCGCGCCTGATGGAAAAACTCAACGTAAACAATCCGGCCGAGCTCATCCATTACGCGCTGCGGCATCGCCTGATCGACAGCTCCGGCACGCCCGACTGACCCCGTTCTCCGGGTAGGACATGTCCCACTCCGAAATCAGCATTCCCCTACCCCTGCAATCAGGCACCCCCCGATTGCCTGCATCGCCTGGCCTGGCGACACTTCGTGTCTATGAGCATGCCCATCCGTACCAGGGTCTTCATCGTCGAGGATTCGCCACCCATCCGCGATCACCTGGTGGAAATGCTCGACGAACTCCCCGGCGTTGCCGTCATCGGCTGCGCCGAGTCGCCGGACGAAGCCATCGCCGGCATTCTGCGGACCAACCCCGATTGTGTCGTTCTCGACTATCAGTTGATCGGCGGCACCGCCGTCGATGTCCTGCGCAGCGTGCATCCCCGGGCGCCGGACATGGTCTTCCTGGTCCTGACGAATCACCCCATTCCGCAATATCGTCGCGTCTGCCTGGAAGCAGGGGCGCGCGGCTTCTTCGACAAGAGCCTCGAATTCGGCAAGATCCGCGAAGCCGTCGCCGATCTCGATCCACTGCCGCACTGAAGCAATCCCATGGATCGTCACGAAAGAGGGCCTGCCATGCCAGCCGCCATTCCGGAACCAAACGGGAACCCGTCGATGGCGGCCGCGGCGCCGAGTCTCAGGTCGAACCTGCGGGAGTTTGCGCGCTCCCCGACGACGTGCTCCATGTGCAGCGTGAAGTCCCATTGCATGCCGAGCGGTCTCGATCAGGACGAAATACGGTTACTCGATCCGCTGGTCACGCGGCGAATCCGGATGCACAAGGGCGACACCCTGTTCCGCGCCGGCGAGAAGTTCACTGCGCTCTATGCAATTCGCTCGGGCTCCTGCAAGACCGTGCTGCCCGGAGAGGACGGCCACTACCAGGTCGCCGGATACCACATGGCAGGCGATGTTCTGGGCACCGACGGCATCGCCGCCGACCACCATGATTGCGAGGCGATCGCCCTCGAGGACATGGAAGTCTGCGCGATGCCATTCGATCGGGTCGAAATCCTGGCCCGGCAGAACGCGCACTTCCAGCATAGCGTCACCCGTTTGCTGTCGCGCGAGATTGCCCGGGAGCGCCATGCCATGCTGGTGCTGGGTACGATGCAGGCGGACCAGCGGCTGGCCACGTTCCTGCTTGATCTCTCGCAACGCTACCACGACCGTGGCTATTCTTCCGTCGAGTTCGTGCTGCGCATGACCAGGGAGGAGATCGGCAGTCACCTGGGGCTGAAACTCGAGACGATAAGCCGGCTCTTTTCGCGCTTTCACGAGGAAGGCCTGATCCAGGTTCACGGCCGCGTCGTCAAGGTGCTCGATCGCGTCGCCTTGCGCAAGGTCGTCGGACACGAACACGCCGAACCGCCGGGCAACGGCAGCGCACCGAGGACTGCCTGACTGCGCAACGTCAGGCGGCGTGGAACACGGCGAAATCGCTTCGTGAATCCTGCCAGCACTGCACGCGTTCGAAGCCGGCACGCTGCAGCATGGCCATGAATTCGGCGGGCGCGTACTTGTATGAATTTTCGGTATGAATCCGCTCGCCGGCGGCAAAGGTGCGCTCGGTACCGGGCCAGCGCACGACCTGCGTGGTGATCGCCTCGAGATGCATTTCGATGCGGCCTGCTTCATCGTTGTAGAAGCCGCGATGCGCAAAGGCTTCCAGCCGGAAATCGCTGTCCAGCACGCGGTTGACGTGGTTCAGCACATTGCGGTTGAACGCCGCCGTGACACCGACCGCGTCGGCATACGCGGCATCGAGGCGAGCCTTGTCTTTCTTGGTATCGACGCCGATCAGGAGCCCGCTGCCGTCGCGTCCGGCGCAATGCAGCTTGATCGCCTGCAGGAATGACTCTGCCGCCGCCGGCATGAAGTTGCCGATCGACGAACCCGGGTAGAAGAATGTGACCGGGGATGCATCAAGATCCTGCTCGAGGTCCAGTCCGCCGGTGAAGTCCGTCACCACGCCCAGCATCTCGATGTCCGGAAACTCGGGCGCCATCTTGGCGAGCGAGTTCGCGATCTCCTGCCGCGCAATATCGACCGCGATGTAGCGCGACGGCGCGAGATAGGGCAGCCACGCCAGGGCCTTGCAGCAATCCCCGGCCCCAAGGTCGACGAATTGATGGCCGCGTCCTGCGGCATCGGCAATCGCATCGCGATGCTCGCTGAAGATCGCCCGCTCGGTGCGGGTTGGATAGTACTCGGGCAGCTCGCAGATCGCGCCGAACAGCGCGCAGCCCAGCGCATCGTAGAAGTAGCGCGGCGGAATCGCCGCGGCCCGCGCCTGCAGTCCGGCGGCAAGCGCGGCGCGCTCGGCAACTGCGTCGCGAACCAGGCGTTCGACAATGCGACAGTCCGGCATCCTTGGAGCTCCGTGTTGGTTATACTTCTTCGACGTCGCGATCATAGCGCGTACCCGGCCCCTGCCCGCTGCAGGCATGTCCCCATTCCGCAAGGAGTCACCATGTTGAAGTCCAACCATTCGCGTTCGCTACGCGGCGCCCAGTGGGCGTTCCTGATCGGCACCGTCCTCGGCATGAGCGCGTTGGCGTCTGCTCAGGCCGTGCTCAAGGTGTCGGCCATCCCCGATGAGGCCCCCACCGAGCTGCAGCGCAAGTTCGCCCCGCTGGGCAAGTATCTCGAGGCCAGGACCGGAACCAAAGTCGAGTTCACGCCGGTCACCGATTACGCCGCCACTGTCGAAGGGCTGGCGGGCAAGAAACTCGACATGGTCTGGTACGGCGGGTTCACCTTTGTTCAGGCCAATCACCGCACCAATGGCGGCGCAATCCCGCTGGTACAGCGCGCCGAGGACGAGGAATTCAAGTCCGTGTTCATCACCAAGGCCGACAGCGGCATCAAGAGTCTCGCCGATCTCAAGGGCAGGAACTTCGCGTTCGGTTCGGTATCGTCGACGTCCGGCCACCTGATGCCGCGCTCCTATATGCTGAAGGCGGGACTCAATCCGGACAAGGACATGCGCGTGGCGTACTCCGGCGCGCACGACGCGACGGCGTTCCAGGTGGCGGGCGGCAAGGTCGATGCCGGCGCGCTCAACATCTCGGTCTGGAACAAGCTGCTGGAGGACAAGAAGATCGACCCGAAGGAAGTGGTGGTGTTCTATACGACCCCTCCCTACTATGACTACAACTGGACGGTGCGCAGCGATCTCGATCCGGCCCTCGTTGCAAAGATCCGCGCCGCGTTCCTGGCCCTCGATCCGGCCAAGCCGGAGGACGCCGAGATACTGAAGTTGCAGCGGGCCACGAAATTCGTGCCGACCAGGGTGGAGAACTACAAGGGCATCGAGGACGCCGCGCGCTCCGCAGGTCTCCTGAAATAGTCGGCCGGCAATTCGCCCTATCGCCATGCGCTCGCCGGTGCCCGCGCCACTGCCGCCGTCATCGCTGGCGGGTGTCACCGTCACGTATGCCGACGGCCGTGCGGCACTTGCCGGCGTTTCGCTCGCGTTGGCGCCCGGCGAGCAGGTCGCGATCATCGGACCCTCCGGGGCGGGCAAGACCACGCTGCTGACGACGCTTGCCTGTGCGCTGCGGCCGACCGCGGGTCGGGTCGACATCCACGGACGCGATCCGTGGTCGCTGTCCGGCAGCGCCCTGCACGCGCTGCGCGGCGACCTCTTTCTTGCACCCCAGGCGCCGCCGCTGGCGCCCCGGCAGCGTGTGGTCAACGCCGTGCTTGCGGGGCGCCTGCCGCAATGGACGGCGTGGCAGGCATTGCGTTCACTTGCGCATCCGCGCGATGTCGTTGCCGCGCGCGATGCGCTGGCGCAATTCCGGCTCGAGGACAAGCTCTTCCTGCGCTGCGACCGGCTCTCCGGCGGCGAGCGGCAACGCGTCGGACTGGCGCGCCTGATCGTGTCGCGCGCGCGACTCTTCCTGCTCGACGAGCCCGTGTCGGCGCTGGACCCTGCACTCGCCGACACTGCGCTGGAAGTCCTGCAGCAGGCGGCGCATGACCGGGCCGCGACGCTGGTCGTGTCGTTGCACGCCGTCGATCTGGCACTGGCGCGCTTTCCGCGCCTGGTCGGCCTGCGCGACGGCAAGGTGCTGTTCGACCTGCCGCGCGCGGCGGTCGACGACGCCCTGCTGTCGCAGCTGTATGGCACGGAGCTCGGC
>JANNKR010000007.1:0-40548 GCA_031396395.1 Betaproteobacteria bacterium | reverse complement strand
GGGGCGCCGCATCAACGACGGGATGGGCAAGTACGTCGCCGAGCAGACGGTGAAGCAGCTTATCCAGTCAGGCAATCACGTGAACGGCGCGATCGTGAATGTGCTCGGGCTGACTTTCAAGGAAGACTGCTCCGATCTCCGGAATTCCCGGGTCGTCGACGTCGTTCGTGAGCTGGAGTCGTTTGGCGTCAACGTGCACGTCCACGACCCGGTCGCAGATCCGGCAGAGGCCCGCGAGGAGTATGGCATCGAGCTCCGGTCGTGGGCGGCCCTTCCGCGTGCCGACGCGGTCGTTGCAGCCGTCGCGCATCGGCAGATTCGAGAGCGCCCCCTTGGCGATTTTGCGGAAAAGCTGTCCGTCAACGGGCTTTTCGTCGACGTGAAGAGTCAGATGGACCCCGAGGCGCTGCGCGCGCTGGGGTTGCGCGTCTGGAGACTGTAGTGCCCGCGCCCATCGACTGGCCGCACTTGCTGGCGCCGATACTCGGGGCAATGGGCGGAACGCCGCGCCGGTGGCTGGTGACGGGCAGTGCCGGATTTATCGGTTCCCACCTGCTGGAGACGCTGCTCACCCTGGGTGAGGAGGTGGTGAGTCTGGACAATTTCGTGACCGGACATCGGCGCAATCTCGACGAAGTTCGCGCCGCCGTCGGTGCGCCGGCCTGGCGGAGACATCATTTTCTCGAGGCCGATATTGGCGACCTTGCGTCGTGCCGGGAAGCTTGCCGGGGTGTGACTCTTGTCCTGCACGAAGCCGCGCTGGGATCCGTCCCTCGATCGATCGAGGATCCACTGCTGACGCACGCAGCCAACGCAACCGGATTTCTCAACCTGCTGGTTGCCGCCCGGGATGCCGGCGTTCGCCGCTTCGTCTATGCCGGTTCCAGCTCGACCTATGGCGACCATCCGGCGCTGCCCAAAACCGAGAATTCGATCGGACGCCCGCTCTCGCCCTACGCCGTAACCAAGTACATCGACGAACTCTACGCGGACGTCTTCGGGCGTTGCTACGGGATGGAAACGATCGGGTTGCGTTACTTCAATGTGTTCGGGGCGCGCCAGGACCCGGCGAGCGCCTACGCTGCGGTGATCCCCCGTTGGGCGAACGCGATGCTGCGGGGCGAGCCGGTCGTCATCAACGGCGACGGGGAGACGACACGCGATTTCTGCTACGTGAAGAACGTCGTGCAGGCCAACCTCCTCGCCGCGGCAACGACGAACAAGCCGTCGGTGAATCAGGTTTTCAACGTCGCGAATGGGGACCGCACGTCGCTGAACGCGCTTTTCGGCATGCTGCGCAATCACCTCGCTTCTTCTGATCGGGGCGCCGTCATTCCGCCCCCGATTCATGGGGATTTTCGCGCGGGGGACGTGCAACATTCTCAGGCGGATATCTCCAGGGCCAAAAAGCTCCTAAACTACCAGCCGACCCACGATGTCGCGGCGGGGCTCGCGGAGGCGATGCCCTGGTATGTAGCGCATTGCCCGGCCGGCTTGGCGCCGCAACTGCCGGCAACTTCGAGCGTGCGACGCGAGCAACCCGCGCGCGGTGACGGATCGAAGCGGGTAGTAAAATCATGATGTGCCATCGGAATCCAATTTTCGTGATGATCGGGAGGAAAGCATGAAGATCAACCTGGGACAGTCGTCGCGGCCACTTCCCTTGGTGGAATGCGTCATGGCGGTCCTGTTCGCACTCGCCGTTGGTGGATGTGCGACCAACTATCCCCCCGCCCCGAGCGCGGCATTGACCGACGACTTCAGCTACACCATCGGCCCGCTCGACGTCCTGAACGTCATCGTCTGGCGCAATCCCGAGCTTTCGATGATCGTCCCGGTACGCCCGGACGGGAAACTCGCAACCCCATTGATCGAGGACCTCACGGCGGTCGGCAAGACGCCATCCCAACTGGCCCGCGACATCGAGAAGGCTCTCGGCAAGTTCATTCGGGAGCCGGTGGTGACGGTGATCGTCACGACCTTCGTCGGTCCCGCCAGCGAGCAGATTCGCGTCATTGGCGAGGCGACCAAGCCCCAGATCCTCGCTTTTCGCAGGAACATGACCGTGCTCGACGTCATGATCGCCGTTGGCGGACTCACGGACTTCGCCGATGGCAACCGCGCCACGATCTTCCGGCCAAGCGATGGCGGAAAACAGTACAGCGTGCGTCTGCGTGATCTGGTCAAGCGGGGCGACATTGCGGCAAACGTCGACATGCGCCCAGGCGACATCCTGATCATTCCGCAAAGTTTCTTCTGATTCGCGAGCGCCTTCCCCGTCCCGTCACTCGTTTTTCCCATGCCTGAACTGATTCAGCTGATCGTCGATCATCTTCGCGGCATGTGGAACCGCCGCTGGATCGGTTTGGCTGTCGCTTGGCTGGCGGCGATCATCGGTATCGCCATCGCGCTGCAAGCGCCGCAACGCTACGATGCAACCGCGCGCGTGTACATCGACACGCAGTCGCTGTTGCGTCCGGCATTGGCCGGTTTGAGCATCCAGCCGAACCTGGAGCAGCAGGCGGCGCTGGTCAGCAAGACGCTGATCACCAGGCCGACGATGGAAAAGCTGGTGGAAAAGGTCCTGTTTGAACCCAATTCCCAGACCCCGACGGACAAGGAAGCCTTGGTCAATGGCGTAATGGCGTCGTTGCAGATCACGGCCGAGCGCGTCCCGCCCGGGCAGCCCAGTTATCTGTACCAGATCGCCTATCGCGACACCGATCGCCAGCGGGCGAAGGACGTGGTCCAGTCCCTGCTCGAAATTTTCGTCGAATCGAGCCTGGGCAACAAACGCAGCGATACGCAAAGCACGCTGCAGTTTCTGGACGAACAGGTCAAGCACTACGACGAGAGCCTGAAGGCCGCGGAGAATCAACTCAAGCAGTTCAAGCTCAGGTACATGGGGATAGCTGGCCAGGGGGGCCAGGGAGGCCAGGATTTCTTCGCCAGGATTTCGAAGATAAGTGACGACGTCAACAGTACCAAGCAGGAACTGAATTCGGCCATCAAGACACGCGATTCCTATCGCCAGGCCATTGCCGGCGAGTCCGCAACCGTAAGGGTCGACCAGAGGTCAACAGGCAGCGCCCCGCCGATCCCCGAGATCGACCAGCGGATCGCCGCACAGCGGGCAAAGCTCGACGATTTGATGCGTACCTACACGGATCAGCACCCCGAAGTCGTCGGGACCAAGCGGGTACTGGTGGAACTCCAGGAGCAACGCCAGGTGGAGCTTCGGGATCGTGCCACGAGACCAAGCACGGCCGCGCAGATTTCCGAGCAGAACCCGGTGTTCCAGAAGATCCGGCTGTCGCTGGCAGACGCGGAAGCGAACGTCGCGTCGCTGTCGGCTAAGCTCGGGTCGCTTGAAAGTCAATACCGGGAACTGAAGGCATCGGCGCAGCTTGTACCCCAGGTCGAAGCCGAGTATTCGCAGTTGACCCGCGACTACGACATCCAGAAAAAGACCTACGGGGATCTCCTTGCCCGTCGTCAGGCTGCGACCATGGGTGCCGACGTGCAGGCAACGGAGGCCGGACTGTTCCGGATCATCGATCCTCCGCGCGCTTCCTCGCAGCCGGTTCCTCCCACTCGCCAGACGCTGCTCGCGTTGGCTCTCGCCGCCGCGTTGGGGGCCGGACTGCTCGCGAGTTTCGTTGCCAACGAACTGCGGCCCACGTTCCACGATGCCCGTGCCCTTGGCGCGATATCCGAGCGCCCAATGCTTGGCAGCTTGTCGCTGTGTTCAACCCAGGAGACGGTGCGCAAGAAGCGACTTGACCTTACGGTATTCGTCGGCGGGGTGGCCAGTCTCCTCGTCTCGTTCGCGGGCATCATCGCGTTCAGTACTTTGTTGTCCCGCGCGGCGTGACTGGCGAACGATGAGCCTCATCGAGAAAGCGGCCAAGCGCCTGGCGGAACTGCAGCGTGCCGGAGTCACACTGCCCGGCGACGAAAGTACGCTTGTGTCGGCCGAAAAATCGCCCCGGGCCGCTGCCGAGAGGGTGCCCCTGCCGGAAGCCGTGGTACGCAAGCGCGGAGCCAGCGACATGCGGCCCAGGCCCGCGGACCCCGCGACACGCGCCGCCGTGGACACGACGGCGCCGATCGCCGTTCCGGCTGACGAGCCGGGACACGCCCTTCGCCGGATCGAGCTGGACTTGGCACGGCTCGAGCAGCAGGGCTTTCTGCACCCCGAGAAACCGTGGTCCTCTCTGGCGCAGGAAATCCGTGCAATCAAGCGCCCGATCATTCGCAACGCGACGGGCAGGTCCGGATTGAAGGTCGCCAACGGGAATCTTGTCATGGTGACCAGCGCGATGCCGAAAGAGGGCAAGACTTATGTCGCAATCAACCTGGCGATCAGCATCGCCACGGAAGTCGATCACAAAGTGCTGCTCGTGGACAGCGATTTTGCGAACCCGGCGCTGTCCCGGGTGCTGCGCATTCCGTCCTCGCCCGGGCTTCTCGACTTGCTGATACGCGATGACCTCCAGATCAACGACGCGCTGCTGCAGACGAATATCGAAGGGCTGACCGTGCTGCCCTCCGGCCAGCCTGATCGTCGCGCGACCGAGTTCATCGCCAGCGAGAGGATGGGGCGGCTGTTGCACGAAATCACGCAGCGATATCCGGACCGGATTGTCATCTTTGACGCGCCGCCACTGCTGCCGACATCGGAAGCACCGGTACTCGCGGCCCAGATGGGCCAGGTGATCATGACGGTAGCCGCCGATGCGACCACCGAGTATTCGGTGAAACAGGCGCTTGCGTTGATCGAACGGTGCGAGGTCGTCCTGATGCTGCTCAACAAGGCGGCCACATCCTCGGTCGCGGCCTATTATGGGTACTACGGGGATGACGACCCGCAATAGGACCTTCCAGCCGATGACGCTTTCGGCATCCAGCGCAACGGCATCTGCGCGTGCGCGTGAGCCGTTGTCGCCCCATTGGCGGATCAGCATGCTTGCCGCTGCGGTGCTGTCGACGGTGGCGCCTTCCGTCTTGGCCGAAAACTGGATCTTTGTTCCATCGATCTCGCTGGTCGAGACCTGGTCCGACAACATCAATCTCGGCGTCTCGAGCCTGGCGACCAGCGATCTCGTGACCGAAATCACGCCGACGCTCACCTTCAGCGGCAAGGGCAGCCGCGCATCGGTGGCAGGCACGGTGTCGGTTCCCCTGCTGTTCTACGCGCGGACCGGTTCCTACAACGACAATTACTATCCGCTCGCGAATGTCCTTGGCAAGGTCGAGGCCGTCGAGAAATTCTTCTATGTGGAAGGCCTGATCTCGGTCACCCAGCCATTTCTCACCCCGTTCGGTGCGCAGCCCGGAGACCTGACCAACAGCACGCAGAACCGCTATACGTCGTCCCTCTACCGCGTGAGTCCCTACCTCCAGGGGGTCTACCCCGGGGGGACCAAGTATCTGCTGCGCAACGACAGTTCCTGGGTCAACCTCGACGGCGCGCCGATCGGCACCAGCAATTCCTATACGTCGCAGTGGACAGGCAACATCGACAGTCCGGTCGCTCCTCTGGGGTGGCATGCCGATATCGACCTCGTTGCCGTCAAGTTCCAGGACCAGGACTTTACGCAGCAGACCAATGTGGGGCGCGTCGGGCCGCGCTATGCCTACGATGAGCGGACTCGACTGGCCGCGCACGTCGGCTATGAAGACAATCGTTACCCGCTCAGCGACAGTTCCGGGTTCGTCTACGGTGTCGGGATCGAGTGGCAACCCACCGAACGTACCAAGGTCGTTGCCAACTGGGAGCACCGGTTCTTCGGGTCCTCCTACCTGTTCACCGTGGATCACCGTACGCCCCTCTCGGTCTGGAGCTTCAATGCCTCGCGGCTGATTTCGAGTTATCCGCAACAGTTGGGGACCCTCGCCGCCGGGCCCAACGTCGCGGCAATGCTGGACCAGTTATTCGTCTCCAGGATTCCCGATCCGACACAGCGGCAACAGGCGGTCACGGCAGTCATCGACAACCGTCGCCTGCCTTCCGAGCTCTCGAGTCCAGTCAACCTGTACACCCAGCAACTGACGCTCAACCAGAACCTCAGTGCCACCATGGGTCTTCTGGGCGCGCGCAACAACCTGTTCGTTACCCTGTTCCGCTACGAGACGCAGCCGATATCCGGCAGTGGATTGATCCTTCCGCCAAGCATTTATTTTGGTGGCAACAACAACACGCAGTACGGCGCCAATGCCGTCTGGTCGCATAGCCTCACGCCGCTGACCACGCTCAACTTCACCGTGAACGCGTTGCGGACCGAAGCCAACGCGGATCTGCCCGGTGTCACCGATCAGGGCCTAGCGCGCCTGGCGATCACCAGTCGCCTCTCGCCCAACGCCAGCGTGTCCGCGGGCGCGCGCTACCAGACGTTGAACTCCAGTTTTCCCGGCGTCACCGACTATAACGAGTCGGCGGTTTTTGCCGGTATCTCCTACACGTTCAGGTAACGGCAACCATGTACGAGTCCTTCTACGGGCTGACCGGCAAGCCCTTCCAGCTCAACCCCGATCCGTCGTTCTACTACGGCAGTCGCGGCCACAAGCGCGCCTATGCCTATCTGGAGTACGGGCTCTATCAAAGCGAGGGTTTCATCGTCATCACCGGTGAAATTGGCGCCGGCAAGACCACCATCGTGCGCAATCTGCTGGAACAGCTCGACCCGACCAAAGTACTCGCGGTACAGATCGTCAGCACGCAGCTCGACGCGGACGACCTGCTGCGCTCAATCGGCGTGGCGTTCGGCCTTCCGGTGCGGACGGTGAACAAGGCCGTTCTGCTGGCCTCGATCGAGGCTTTCCTCTGTCAGCTGGTAACCGAGAAACGCCGGGCATTGCTGGTCATTGACGAAGCGCAGAACCTCACGCCGCGCGCGATGGAAGAGTTGCGGATGCTCTCGAACTTCCAGTTTGGAGACCAGGCGCTGCTGCAGAGCTTCCTGGTGGGCCAGCCGGAGCTGCGCAATGCAATGCAACGTTCGGAATTGCAGCAGCTTCGCCAGCGCGTCATTGCCTCCTACCACCTTGGTCCGCTCGACCGTGCCGAGACGCAGGGATACATCGAGCATCGCCTTCGGCACGTCGGCTGGAAGGGCGATCCGGAGTTTGACCCGGCCTGCTTCGATCTGATCCATCGCCTGACCGGCGGCATTCCGCGTCGAATCAACTCGCTATGCAATCGACTGCTGCTCGCTTCCTTCCTGAGCGAGAAGCACAAGGTGGACATCGCCGACGTCGAATCCGTGGCCGAGGAGTTGAGCGACGAGCTGGGGCCCAAATTAGCCGCCCTGCCTGCGACCGAAAGCGGGGCAGAGTCAGTGCCGGACGCTGACCCGGTTGCCATTCGAGGCAATCCCAAGCTTTGGCACGTCTATTTCGAACAGGTCGAAGACCGCATCGATCGCCTCGAACGCACCGTGGCCGCTGCTGTCGACCTGCTGCACCGATTGCTCCATCCAGAAAGCGTGGCTGACCAGAAACCTCCGCAAAAAACGGAACGGACGCCGGCATCATGAGCACCGCCGACACCTCCACATCGCGAATCGTCAATGCCCTGACCATCGATGTCGAGGACTACTTTCAGGTGTCCGCGTTCGCGCCGCACATCCCCCGCGAGCAATGGGATACGCTGCCCTGTCGCGTGGAAGCCAACGTCGACCGCATCCTCGAATTGCTCGGCCAGCACGAAGCACGCGCCACCTTTTTCACGCTGGGGTGGATCGCCGAGCGCTACCCTGACATGGTCCGCCGCATCGTGGATGCAGGACACGAACTGGCCAGTCACGGATACGAGCATGTTCGTGCCAGCGACCAGAAATACGGCCAGTTTCTGGCGGACATTCGCCTCGCCAAGGCTGTCCTGGAAGACATCGCGAGCCACGAGGTAAAGGGTTACCGCGCGCCCAGCTTTTCAATCGGACCGACCAACGAATGGGCATTCGATTGTGTGGCGGAAGCGGGCTATCGCTACAGTTCGAGCGTGTATCCGATTCGACATGACCACTACGGGATGCCCGATTCACCACGGTTTGCCCACGAAATCCGGCCCGGACTGGTCGAGGTGCCCATCGCGACCGTTCGCGGCCTGAATTCCAATTGGCCGGCCGGCGGTGGCGGATATTTCCGCCTCCTGCCCTATCGTGTATCGAGATGGTCGCTGCGCAGGATCAACGAGCGTGATGGGGAGCCGGCGATGTTCTACTTCCATCCATGGGAGATCGACGCGGACCAGCCGCGCGTTGCGGGCCCCGGCCGCAAGGCGCGATTTCGGCACTATCTAAACCTCGGCCGGATGGAATCCCGGCTGGGTCGGCTCCTTTCCGACTTTCGTTGGGATCGCGTCGACCGGACTTTCCCCGCGATCACCGCCTCACGGTGAATCCCGGGCGAGCGCCAACGCCTCCGCCGTCCCGTTCGGCCCCCTGGTTTGTAACCACATCATTGTGTCGTACACTAGTTGTGTTGCCACAAGATGTAGTATGGTGTCGGCTGAACAGGAGGTAATTTGGACAATTTCTGGATGTTGCTGGCATTTTCATGCGGCGGGCTTGCCGGGTTCCTGATGTTTGCCATCCTCCAGATGTCACGGGGTTCAGACGGCAAACGCCGGTCCGTCGTAAATCCGATCCTGCTTTCGATCGATTTGGAAGGCGACACGCGCAGCCGAATGTAGGGCCGCCGCCGCGTCTCCGGACGCGCCAGTCGCATGCAACACGTCCAACTCCCGGCGGGTATCGCTGCCGCCGAGTGAATTGGCATCGAGGTCGGCACCGGCACGCTTTGCCGCTGGACGTCACCTTCACCGCCCAGGCTAGCGATGGCCAGGGGCGCATTTCCCCAGACAGCCGGGGCGCCAATACGCGGAGGCACGCGATTTGCGTAAAGCTCATGACAATTGCATAAATTCCATGACAATTGCATAATGTCGTGTACACTTCAGTTCTGCAACAGGGCAAACCCAGCGTGAGTTGGGGGCGCAAAATTTCCGGTCTGAATAGTGTTGTCAGATAGCGGGATTGCCAGAATCGATTCCTGCGGTCGTTTCGCGGGATCGCCTCCCTGCCGCGACTCGCGGCGACTTCGGGTTCGGGGGCGTTCTCACAGGCGGCCGTCCGGACGGGGGTACCAATCCATCCGCCCATCGACGCTGACATTCTCCGCAACTGCCGGTTCGGCAGGATCGCGATTCAAGCAGCACCTGGGGTCCCCCGCGCCAAATCACGCCGGGTCGGCCGACGAAGTACTCTGAAGGAGGCCGCATGGCCCAAGATGCACTTGAACGGTTGTGGTGTTGCATAAGTCGACTGACAGCTCGCCTTGCGACCTGCTCGTTCTTGCTGCTCGCCACTGCGCTTCCCGCGATTGCGGGCACCGTGTCCCTGGCATGGAATCCCGTCACCGCCCCGGGACTTGCAGGCTACATGGTGTACTACGGCACGTCGCCCGGAATCTATCCGGGCAGGATCAACGTCGGCAACGTGACCACCTTCACGGTTCCCGGGCTCGCCGACACCGGCACCTATTACTTCGTCGTGACCGCCTATGACGGTTCCCTCATCGAAAGTGCCTATTCGAACAGCGTAGCCAAGGCCGTTGTGCCCTCCGCACCTGTACGAACCGCCGCCTTCAGTGCCAGCGTCGTGTCGGGCAACGCACCGCTGGCCGTCAACTTCGTAAGCTATTACACGGGCACGATCACCACCTACGCGTGGAACTTCGGGGACGGAACCACCAGCAGCGCCGCCAATCCCAGCAAGTCCTACGCTACGCCCGGGACCTATTCGGTCAGCCTCACGGTCACCGGGCCGGGCGGCAGCGACGTACAGACCCGAAGCAACCTGATCACGGTCCTGGGAGCGCCCGTAGGGCCGCCGGTGCGGACAGCAGCCTTCACCGCCAGCGCCGTCTCGGGCAACGCGCCGCTGACCGTCAACTTCGCAAGTTTCTACTCGGGGAGTATCACGACGTATGCGTGGAAATTTGGAGACGGAACGACGAGCAGTGCCGCCAATCCGTCCAAAACCTACACCACCCCTGGGACCTATTCGGTAACCCTTACCGTCACCGGGCCGGGCGGCAGCGACGTGCAGACCCGAAGCAACCTGATCACCGTCGCCGCGGCGCGTACGGCAGATCCGGCGCCGCTACGTACCTCGGATCTTGAGGCAAGCGCCATCTCCGGCATCGTGCCGCTCCCAGTGGATTTCACCAGCCACTACACCGGCAACATCACCGCCTACGCGTGGACCTTCGGGGACGGCACCTCGAGCAGTGACAGCAATCCCTCGAAGATGTATGCAGCGCCCGGGGTCTATACGGTAAGCCTCACGGTGACCGGGCCTGGCGGCATCGACGTGCAGACCAAGACCAATCTGGTCCGGGTGTTGCCGACGCCGCCGACGCTCATGAGCCGCATCGGCATGATGGTCGATGCGCAAAGCGCGACGGGATCCCAGTCGAATCTGAACGGGGTGCTGGAACCTGGCGAAACAGTGATGCTGGCACCGACGTGGCGCAATCAGACCGCGAGCGCGGTCGCATTGAGCGCGATCGCCTCGATCCTTGCCGGTCCGCCTGGTGCGAGCGTCACCTTGCCGGGCGCGAGCGCGACGTTCGGCTCGATCAATCCGGGCACCGCCGCAAACTGCCAGGCAAGTACCGGCGTTTGTTATCAAATGGCGGTGACCGTGCCGGCAACGCGCCCGTCGGTCCATTGGGATGCGCACATCACCGAAACGCTTTCCAACGCCGTGGTGCTCTCGTCGCCGGTACATATCGGCCACAGCTTCCTGGACGTGTCGGAAAACGACCCGAAGTACCCGGACATCGAAACCCTTCTGCACAACAACGTCGCTGCCGCCTTCGAGGATGGGACCTTCCGTCCATGGGCGACCTCGACCCGCCTGGACTCGGCGGTGTTCATGGCGCGCGGCCTCGTTGCACCGGTGGGCGACGGTGCGATTCCGGACAGTGGACAGGTTGGAAAACTGACCTACAGCTGCATGCCCGGTGGAAGGTCGCTGCTGCGTGACGTCGGAGTCAATTCGCCGGAATGCAAGCACGCCCATTACCTGCTTTCCAAGGGCGTCGACGTCGAGTTCGGATGCACGGCGAAACGACTTTGCGCTGCCAATGAAACGACCCGCGCGGCAATGGCGGTGATGCTCGCCGGGTCGTTGGCAACCGGGGGCGATGCCGCCGTGCCTGCGGCGGGAAGCTTCTCCGACTCAGGGTCAACGCGCAGCTATGACTGCTCTGTGGACGGCGGCAGCCACTTCCCGGATGTCCGCAAGTCGGATGCGTTCTGCCGGCACGTCAATTACCTGTGGGCGCGCGACATGATCACAGGCACCCCGATCGGTACGTTCGGCCCCTCCAGCAGCGTCACGCGGGGCGAAATGGCCAAGGTCCTGGTCGATGGCATGGCGCTGAAACTGTACTGAACGCGCGGGGCCCTCGGCCCCGCGTCCATCGCGCCGGCCCGTTCGGCCATCAATGGCGCAGAACCAGTGCGCCGATCTGCGCTACACGCCGGCCCTCTTCGGTCTCGCCCCCAGCAGACGTACCATCGCGGCCACCGCCGTCGGATACCCATCGGGTCCAAGGCCCGCAATGACCGCGGTCGCGACCTTCGAAACCAGCGAATTGTGGTAAACCGCCTCGCGGCGGTGGATGTTGCTGATATGCAGTTCGAAGATCGGGCCAGCGAACATCTTGAGCGCATCGAGGATCGGCACTGACGTGAAGGTGAGTCCGGCCGGGTTGATGACGATGCCTGCACCGTGATCGATCGCCTCGTGAATCCAGTCGACGATCTGGTGTTCGGCATTGGACTGTCGAAACTCGATGCCGTGGTCACCGGCCGCCTTGACGCACATCGCCTCGACCTCGGCCAGCGTCGTCGTGCCGTAGATTTCGGGCTCGCGCTTGCCGAGCCGGTTCAGGTTCGGTCCATTGATCACATAGATGCGATTGGTCATTGCATTGCTCACCTGGTAGTGGTTCAGCCCTGGTAGCCCATCAACCTGGGCAGGAAGAGCACGAGGTCCGGGATCAGCGTGATCAGCGCAAGAACGCCGATCGTCACGGCCAGAAATGGCATCACGTCGCGCACCAGCGCGCTCAGCGACACGTTGGCGATCTTGACCATCATGAACAGCAGCAGGCCATAGGGCGGCGTGATCAGGCCGATCATGATGTTCACGACCGCGACCACGCCAAAATGCACCGGATCGACGCCTACTGCCGCCGCCGTGGGAAGCAGCACCGGGACGATGATCAGCAGGATCGTGGTGCCTTCGAGGAAACAACCGAGGATCAGGAGAATGACATTGGAAAGCAGCAGAAAGCCGAGCGGCGTGAGCTCGTGGGCCTTCAGCAGGACAGCCAATGTCTTGGGAATGTTCTCGACCGTGATGACGTAGTTGAATACCAGCGCTCCGGCAATCAGCATACCGATCGAGATCGCGACGCGCGCGCTGTTCAGCAGCGAGTTGTAGATGTCGCGCCAACCAACGCTGCGATAGAGGAAGGCTGATACCAGCAGCGCGTAGAGGGCCGCGACGGCGGCGGCTTCGGTGGGCGTGGTGACCCCGCTGTAGAGGCAACCCAGCAGGATCACAGGCATCATCAACGCGGGAAAGGCCTCCCACGTGATGCGCGGCAGGTCGCGCATCGGGACCGCCTCTTCGACTGGAAAATTCCTGCGGCGGGCGATCAATGCGATCAGGAGCATCTGTGCCACGCCAATGAGCAGTCCCGGGATGACGCCGCCGAGGAACAGGTAGCCGATGGAAGTGTCCGAGACCAGCGCAAAGAGCACCAGCGGAATGGAGGGCGGGATGATCGGCCCGATGACTGCGGATGCCGCCGTCAGGGCGGCGGCGAAGCTGGCCGTGTACTTGCCGTCCTTGGTCATCAGTGTCTGCATCAGCTTGCCCGAGCCCGCGGTATCCGCAAGAGCGGACCCCGACATGCTGGCGAAGACGATGCTCTGCACGATGTTGACCTGGGCAAGGCCACCGCGGAAGCGGCCGACCAGCGCGTTGCAGAAGCGCAGCAGGCGATCCATGATGCTGCCGGTGTTCATGAATTCGGCGGCGAGGATGAATAGCGGAATGGCCAGCAGCACGAAACTTGAATTCATGCCGTTCAGCAGTTGCTCGGCGGCCGTGCCCATATCGAGGCCGGCCAGCAGCAGGTAGAGGACCGACCCACCGATCATCGCGTGCCCGATCGGCAGGCCGAGCAGGCTCAAGGCGATGATTGCCATCAGACAAAGGGAGAAAGGGCTGGTGGGGTTCATAGGCCCGAGCTCACCTTCGTCGGGTCGGCCATTTCTTCTTCCTGGCCACGCAGCAGCTGCAACAGGATCCAGAGATAGCGGACGATGATCGCAACGGCGAAGATGATGTAGATGGAATACAGGTAGTTGAACGGGATCTTGAGATAGGACGCCTTTTCAACCTTCATGAAGCTGACATAGGCGAACGATGCCGGGAGCGAGATGGCATACAGGATCACGATCGAGACCCCCGTGATGATTCCGATAACGATGCGCATACGATGGCCCGCGGCACCGTAGATGAGGTCGAAGCGAATCTCCTCGCTTTCCTTCACCACGAATGCGGCACCCCACAGCACCAGCCACAGCCACGTGATGACGCTCAACTCCGACGTCCAGCCCACCGGAAAGTTGAAGAAATAGCGAAATACGATCTGGACGATGAAGGCCGCGAACATGACGGCGAGCAGGCCCGCGGCAACGTTCTCCGCGCGGCGATGAAGCCAAGCCGCAGCCTCTCCGATGAATGGCTTCATGATGGTTCCTGCTGTACGGACCAATGAACGCCCGGATTGCCGCCGGTCGCGGGGGCGACTGGCGGCAATCGGGATTTACTTCAGGGCATTGATCTTCTCCAGCATGCCTGCCGGCCACTGCTTAGCTTCGTCGGAAGCCAGATACACCTTCTGCGCGTTGGCGCGGAAGGCGTTGGTGTCCGGCGTATAGACCTCCAGGCCCTGCTTCTTGAAACTCTCGGCCAGCTCGACCTCACGCTTCAGATGTTCCGCCGTGCTCCACTTGATGGCCTTGTCGGCCGCCGCCTGGAAGGAGGCTTGCTTGGCGGGCGACATGCCCTGCCACGTCTTGAGGTTCACGGTAAGCAAGTCGAAGCCGACAAGGTGCGACGTCAACACGATCTGCGACATCACCTCGTAGAACTTCATGTTCTGGACGTTCGGAAGCGGGTTGTCCTGGCCGTCGATGGCGCCGGTCTGCAGTCCGGTATAGGTTTCAGCATAGGCCATCGGTGTCGGATTGGCGCCGATCGAGCGGCCGAGGAGCTGCCACGCATCGCCCGGCGGCATCCTCAACTTGATCCCGGCCATATCCGCCGGCGTGTTGATCTTCTTCTTGGGCTTCAGACCGACCTGGCGCGTGCCGAAGAACGTCGGCCCAAGAATCTTCACCTTGAGCTGATCCTCCGCCATCTTCTTCATCTGCGTGCCGAGGTCGCTGGCGAAGAACGCGTTCAGGTGGTTGGCGTCGCGGAAGAGATAGGCCGACGTCAGGATCGACCAGGCCGGCACCTGCTTGGAAATGTCCTGCGGCGCGATGTTGCCCATCTCCAGGTTGTCGCGCTGCAGCGCGACCAGCTCGGTGCCCTGCTTGAACAGGGATCCGCCGTAGAAGGACTCGATCACGTAATCCGCTTCGATGTCCTTGGCGAAGGCCCGGACCATGTCCGCCCGGATATCCTTGTCGGAAAAAACGGCGGCAAAACGTATGGTGGGCTTGGCCTGCGCATAGGCAGGCAGCATGGTCGAGGCCGCAAGTGCTCCACCTGCCTTGAGGGCCGCACGACGGCCGATTCTGAAGTTCATGGTGAATCTCCTCATTCGAAATGTGTGGCGTTGGAAGGACGGACTGGCGCCGCCTTGCCGGAGTCATAATTAACATCAGTGTTAGTTTTGTCAAGCGCGCCATGGCACGATACGCTTGTTACCCAATGCGACGAGAAAGACAGCCGTGAAAATGACAACCACGGGCACGAGCCGGCAGGCCGCGAAAACCGCGGCGATGCGCAAGCCCAAGGATCCGGTGAAAAGCCGGGCCGAAATCCTGGCAGCGGCAATACCCGAGTTCGCGACGCGGGGATTCGAAGGGGCGCGGATCGACGCCATCGCCAGCAGAACCCGGACCACCCGGGCGATGATCTACTACTACTTCGGCAGCAAGGAAGCTTTGTACGTCGCGGTGCTGGCGGATGCGTATCGCGGCATCCGCGAAGCGGAAAAGTCGCTGGACCTGGCCCATGCCAAGCCCGTGGATGCCATGTGCCGGCTGCTTGCATTCACCGTCGACTATTACCAGGATCATCCCGACTTCGTGGCGCTGGTGGTCGCCGAGAACCAATCAGGCGGGCGCCACATTCGCAAGGTGAACCGGGTGCACCGACTCAACCTGTCGATCATCGACGTCATCGCCGATGTCCTGGGGCGGGGTGTGCGGGATGGCGTTTTCCGCGCCGGCGTGGACCCCGTTGACCTGCACATGACGATCGCCGCGCTGGGGTGGTTTCAGATAGCCAACCGGCACACTTTTGGACACATCTTCGGGCGTGATTTCGAATCCCCGAGGCAGATCCAGCGCAACAAGGCGCTGTTCACCGAGATCGTACTGCGCTACGTCAGCACTCCAGCGCTGCCCAAACGTCGGGCTATCCGCACGCGATGAACGTCACATAGCTCCTCGATATTCCGATGCCCATCCGAGTGACCCGGGCATCGCGCAAATTTTGATCATGTCCCGGGGAGTTTTTCCACCCCTCGAACTGCTGCTGGGCGCTCGGATAATTCCACCCGACGTTCTCGACGCAAAGCTTGTAACCCGTTTTCTGCATGCGCGCCTGGAATCCGTCGTGACTCATCCGGTGCGAGCCGGCCATGTCGACACTGTGCGCATTCGCCAGCAACTCGAGGCGCGGGTCCGCCGTAATCGATGCCAATCCATGCTGTTTTCGATACGCGTTGACGAGTCTGCCCAGTTCGGCCGCATAGGCTTCCGGTCCGGCGGCGTACGAAAGCTTCATGCCGGACCCGAAGGCACAGGCAACCACCATGGCAACGGCACCGATGTTGACCCGCCAGCGACGGGATGCAATGACTTCCCTGGTGGGGCGTGCATTCTGTCGGTCCATGGACCGGAGCATAGCCCGCGCGTCGTCCTACGTGGGTTTGCGCCATTGCCGGATTGGCCATTGTACTGCTCGCCTACGGCGGCCTTTGGGCCGCAGGGGTGACCGCGATCCTGTCGACACCGGCCATGAGCCTGGTGGCCATGCTTCTGTTCGGGACCATGTTCGGCTTGATGGTCGGCGGATTGATCACCATCCGGCCGGACCACGACGCCGTGGTCGCGCCGGTGCGCCAGGCCGTGCAGGACGGACGCTGGTCGGTCGTCGTCCATCCGAGCTCGCGCAGCCAACTTGCCGATACCACGCGAACGCTTGGTCAAACCGGGGTCCCGATTTTCCAGACGCTGTGACGTCAGGCAAAATCGACGTTGCTTCGGAATCCCGGGGCTACCGCCTGCCCTGGCTGACCTGTACAATGGCAAGTTGCAACGCGTTGATTCAAGCGCATCAACGTCGGTTTTGCATCTACATAGGCTGGATCAGACGACCATGGTTATGACACCGCTGACGTGCACGGAGACCCTGTAACCAAGCAACGCGTCCGCACGCCTGCAGTACCCCTGTCCTGACCAAGAAGTGCGGCATTGCGACCGCACTTTTTTGCTTTCTGGAGCTCGATCATGGTTTCCATCACACTGCCCGACGGCGCCGTCCGTCAATTCGATCACCCCGTCTCGGTGCGCGATGTCGCGCTGTCGATCGGACCGGGTCTTGCCAAGGCTGCGCTGGCCGGACGCGTCGACGGCAAGGTCGTCGACACGTCGCACCTGATCGACCACGATGCGCGGGTGTCCATCGTCACCGACAAGGATGCCGATGGCCTGGAGGTGATCCGCCACTCCACCGCGCATCTGCTCGCCTACGCGGTGAAGGAGCTGTTTCCCGACGCGCAGGTGACCATCGGCCCGGTGATCGAGGATGGTTTCTTTTATGACTTTTCGTACAAGCGACCGTTCACGCCCGAGGATCTTGCCGCCATCGAGCAACGGATGGCCGCGCTCGCGAAGCAGGACGAGCCCGTCGTGCGCACCGAGATGCCGCGCGACGATGCGGTGAAGTTCTTCGAAGGACTGGGCGAGCACTACAAGGCCGAGATCATCGCGTCGATCCCGTCGAACGAGCCCATTTCGCTGTATCGCGAAGGCGAGTTCATCGACCTGTGCCGCGGCCCCCACGTGCCGTCCACCGGCAAGCTCAAGGTGTTCAAGCTGATGAAGGTGGCTGGCGCCTATTGGCGCGGTGACTCGAAGAACGAGATGCTGCAGCGGATTTACGGCACGGCGTGGACGAAGAAGGAAGATCTCGACGCCTACATCCTGCGCCTGGAGGAAGCGGAGAAGCGCGACCATCGCAAGCTGGGGCGCGCGCTCGACCTCTTCCATACGCAGGACGAGGCCCCGGGCATGGTGTTCTGGCATCCCAAGGGGTGGTCGATCTGGCAGCAGGTCGAGCAATACATGCGCCGCGTCTACCAGGACAACGGCTACCAGGAAGTGCGTGGTCCGCAGATCCTGGATCGCGCGCTGTGGGAGCGTTCCGGCCACTGGCAGAACTTCAAGGACAACATGTTCACGACGGAGTCGGAAAAGCGCGACTTTGCGATCAAGCCGATGAACTGTCCCGGCCACGTGCTGATCTTCAATGCCGGCATGCGCAGCTACCGCGACCTGCCGCTGCGCTACGGCGAATTCGGCGCCTGCCATCGCAACGAGCCCTCGGGCGCGCTGCACGGCATCATGCGCGTGCGTGGCTTCACGCAGGACGACGGCCACATCTTCTGCACCGAAGACCAGATCCAGTCCGAATGCACCGCCTTCAACAAGCTGGCGCTGGATGTCTACCGCGATTTCGGCTTCAGCGACGTCGCGATCAAGATCGCGCTGCGGCCGGACCAGCGGCTGGGCGACGACGCCACGTGGGAACGCGCCGAGAACGCGCTGCGTAACGCGCTGCGCGAATGTGGCGTCGAATGGACGGAGTTGCCGGGCGAAGGCGCGTTCTATGGTCCCAAGATCGAGTACCACCTCAAGGACTCGATCGGCCGGTCGTGGCAATGCGGCACGATGCAGGTCGACTTCCAGATGCCGGGGCGGCTGGGCGCCGAATATGTAGCCGCGGACGATACCCGCCAAGTCCCGGTGATGCTGCACCGGGCGATCGTGGGGTCGATGGAGCGCTTCATCGGCATCCTGATCGAAAACCACGCCGGGGCGATGCCGCTGTGGCTGGCTCCCCAGCAGGCGGTGGTCCTGAACATCACCGACCGATCGGCCGCCTATGCCGAAAGCGTCGTGGCGGCCCTCAAGGCGGCTGGTTTACGGGCCTTTGCCGATTTGCGCAATGAGAAAATAACCTATAAAATACGGGAACATAGCTTGCAAAAGCTGCCTTATCAGCTGATCGTGGGTGACAAGGAGCAGCAAGCGAGAACGGTGGCCGTGCGTACCCGCAGCGGTGAGGATCTCGGGGCTTTTGCCCTGGATGCCTTGCTCGAGCGCCTCTCACAAGAGGTCGCGGCGCGTCACTAACGTCTTGAAAGCATTGGTTTTTCAAGCCGCGACGCGTCCTTCGGGGCATGGCCGTTTTTTGTCGTCATTGGAGAATAGACAATAGCGCTCGATAAGCATCAGCGGATCAATGCGGAAATAACCGCCCCCGAAATCCGCTTGGTTGGTGAAGACAGTGAGCAGCTCGGAATCGTTTCCCTGGCAGACGCGCGTGCTCGCGCGGAAGCGGCTGAACTCGACCTGGTCGAGATCGCGCCGATGGCCAAGCCTCCCGTATGCCGGATCATGGATTTCGGCAAGTTCAAGTACCGGGAAGCGAAGAAACAACACGAAGCCAAGCTCAAGCTGAAGCAGATCCAGGTCAAGGAAGTCAAATTCCGGCCCGGCACTGACGAAGGCGATTACCAGATCAAGCTCAGGAATCTCGTTCGATTCCTGTCGGAGGGCGACAAGGCCAAGATCACGCTGCGGTTTCGCGGACGCGAAATGGCGCACCAGGAATTCGGGGTGCGCCTTCTGGAACGCATTCGGAACGAACTCGAGCCACACGCGGTGGTGGAGTCCTTTCCGAGGCTCGAAGGCCGGCAAATGGTGATGCTGCTGGCCCCGAAGAAAGCTGTGTTGTTGAAGCCGGTGGCAGCAGCGCCGGCAACGGCAGCCAAGCATCCCGCACACAAGCCAGAGGACGGTGCGGCCCCCGCCGCCAAAGTCTCTCCCGCGAAAGCAACGGAGAGCACCGCCGAAAGCAGCAAACAGGAAAGCTAGCGAATCATGCCGAAGATGAAGACCAAGTCGGGCGCCAAGAAGCGCTTCCGCGTACGCGGAAGCGGTTCGATCAAGCGCTCGCAGGCGTTCAAACGCCACATCCTCACGAAGAAGTCGACCAAGACCAAGCGTCAGCTTCGTGGGTCCGCCGAAATCCATAGCACGAACATCAATTCCGTTCGCGCCATGATGCCGTACGCGTAAGGAGCAACCATGCCAAGAGTCAAACGTGGTGTGACCGCCCGCGCGCGGCACAAGAAAGTCCTGGACCAGGCCAAGGGTTTCCGCGGTCGCCGCAGCAGTGTCTTCCGCATCGCCAAAGAAGCGGTGATGAAGGCTGGCCAGTATCAGTATCGCGATCGCCGGCAAAAGAAGCGCGAATTCCGCCGGCTGTGGATCGCCCGTATCAACGCTGCCGTGCGCGAGCTCGGCATGACCTACAGCACGTTCATCAACGGGCTGACCAAGGCGCACATCGACATCGACCGCAAGGTGCTGGCCGATCTCGCCGTGTTCGACAAGGCGGCATTTACCAAGATCGCGGAGCAGGCCAAAGCCTCTCTGGCCTGATCGAACCCGCGGAAACAAGGGAGGCGTGAAGCGCCTCCCTTTTTTTTCGACCTCCTTCCCACGAATACGATACGAAACCGATGGATCCACTCGCCACGATCGTCACCGATGCCCGACGCGAGTTCGCGCAATGCACGGACCCCGCCGCGCTGGAAAACGCCAAGGCCAGTTTCCTGGGCAAGACCGGGGCACTGACCGAACTGCTGAAGGGCCTGTCCAAGCTGCCCGCCGTGGAGCGTCCCGCCGCCGGTGCGGCCATCAACGAGGCCAAGCGCCAGCTCGAGACGGCACTCGACGCGCGCCGCGCCGAGCTGGCCGACGCCAGGCTGGCCACGCAACTGGCCGCGGACGCGCTCGACATGTCGCTGCCCGGCCGCCATCGCGGCGCGGGTGCGTTGCATCCGCTGTCGCGCACGCTGGAACGCGTGGAGAGCCTGTTCCGCACCCTTGGGTTTGCCGTGGCCGACGGCCCGGAGATCGAGGACGATTTTCACAACTTCTCCGCGCTCAACACGCCGGAGAACCACCCTGCCCGCTCCATGCAGGACACCTTCTATGTCGAGGGCGGCATGGTGCTGCGCACCCACACCTCTCCGATCCAGGTGCGGTACATGGAAACGCACGCGCCGCCGATCAAGATCATCGCGCCCGGTCGCGTCTATCGCGTCGACAACGATGCCACGCATTCGCCCATGTTCCACCAGGTCGAGGGACTGTGGATCGACCGGCACGTCACTTTCGCCGACCTGAAGGGCGTGATCACCGAGTTCCTGCGCCGGTTCTTCGAGAGCGATGACCTGAAGGTACGCTTCCGGCCGTCGTTCTTTCCGTTCACCGAGCCGTCGGCGGAGATCGATATGGCCTTCGGCGACGGCGGCTGGCTGGAGCTTGGTGGATCGGGCCAGGTGCATCCCAACGTGCTGCGCGCGGTCAACATCGATCCCGCCGAGTATCAGGGCTTTGCCTTCGGCATGGGTCCCGACCGGCTGGCGATGCTGCGCTACGGCGTAGACGACCTGCGCTTGTTCTACGAGAACGACCTGCGCTTCCTGCGCCAGTTCGCCTGAGGGATTCGCACGCATGAAATTTTCCGAACAATGGCTGCGCACGCTGTGCAATCCCGCCATCGACAGCAAGGCGTTGTGCGACAAGCTCACGATGGGCGGTCTGGAAGTGGAAGAGGCGCGGCCCGCTGCGCCGCCGTTCACTGGGGTCGTGGTGGGACGTATCGCGACCATTGCGCCACACCCTGATGCCGAGCGCCTGCGCGTGTGCAGCGTGGACATCGGCGCAACGGCACCGCTGCAGATCGTGTGCGGCGCGCCCAACGCGGCAGCGGGCATGCTGGCGCCATGCGCGATGGAAGGCGCGGTACTTCCCGGCAACTTTGCGATCAAGCGCGCGAAAGTACGTGGCGTGGAGTCGCACGGCATGCTCTGCTCCGCCAAGGAACTGGGTATCGACGAGGATGCCAGCGGCCTGTTGGCACTGGACCCGGCGCTGAAGCCAGGCACGCCATTGCGCGACGCGCTGGCGCTGGACGACACGGTGATCACGCTCAAGATCACGCCCAACCGCGCCGACTGCCTGTCGGTTGCCGGCATCGCGCGGGAAGTGAGCGCGCTCACCGGCGCGCCGCTGACGCTGCCCGTGGTTGCGGCGACCCCCATCACGTTTGACGGCGTGCGTGCCGTGCGCGTCGACGCGCCGATGGGTTGTCCGCGCTTCGTCGCGCGACTGATCGACGGCATCGATGCCAACGCGGCCACACCCGCCTGGATGAAGCAGCGCCTGGAACGCTCCGGCCTGCGTTCGATCTCGGCCGTGGTGGATGTCACCAACTACGTGATGCTGGAGATGGGCCAGCCGCTGCACGCCTACGACGATCGCCTGCTCGACGGCGCGGTCGTGGTGCGCTTTGCGCGCGAAGGCGAAACGCTCACGCTGCTCAACGGCCAGGTGCTGACGCTGGAAGCCGACCTGTTGCTGGTGGCCGATGAGAAGAAGCCGCTGGGCCTCGCGGGCATCATGGGCGGTGAGCACTCCGGCATCGCCGACGACACCACCCGCGTCTATCTCGAAGGCGCGTTCTGGAACCCCGCGGTCATCCAGGGCAAGATGCGTCGCCTTGGCTTCCACAGCGACGCCGGCTATCGCTTCGAGCGCGGGGTCGATTTCAACGGCTGCGCGGCCGCGGTCGAGCGTGCCACGCAGCTGATCCTGGAAATCTGCGGTGGCCGCGCCGGGTCGCTGACCGATGCCACCAGCCCTGACGACCTGCCCGAGCGCAAGGCGGTGCGCGTGCATGGCGCACGCATCGCGCGGATCCTCGGCATCACCATTCCGGCCGTGGAAACCGCGCGTGCATTCACGCTGCTGGGACTTCCGCACCTGCGCAGCGGCGACGACTTCGTGGTCACGCCGCCGTCGCGCCGCTTCGACCTTGCGATCGAAGAAGACTTCATCGAGGAGGCCGCGCGCATCCACGGCTACGACAACATTCCGGCTGCGCCTTCGGCGCACGTGCAGCACATGCTGCCCGATCCCGAGCGCGAGCGTTCGCGCCACCAGATCATGCATGAACTGGCGCACCTTGGCTGGCAGGAGATCATCACCTTCGGCTTCGTGTCCGCGCTGGACGAGACCGCGCTCGATCCTGCGGCCCAGCCGGTGCGGGTGCAAAACCCGATTGCCGCGCACCTTGACGTGATGCGCACCACACTGCTCCCGGGCCTCATCGCGACGCTGCGTACCAACGTCAATCGCAAGGCACCCCGCGCCCGCCTCTTCGAGGTCGGCCGCACGTTCCAGCGCGACGGCGCAGGTTTTGCGCAGCCGGTGCGCCTGGGCGGCCTGGCCTATGGGCCGGCACTGCCGGAGCAATGGGGGCTGCCCAACCGCGACGTCGACGTGTACGACGTCAAGGGTGACCTCGAAGTCCTCGCCGCGCCCGCCCGCCTCACCACCCGCGCGGCGCCGCATCCCGCGCTCCATCCCGGGCGGTCCGCGCGGATCCTGCTGGACGGTGTGGACGCCGGCTGGATGGGCGAATTGCACCCCAGGCTGGTGGCGCATTTCGACCTGCCCAAGCCGCCGGTCGTATTCGAGCTGGAGGTGGCCCCGCTGCAGGCCCTGGGCATGCCCGCCGGCCAGGCCGTGTCCCGGCAGCCGGTCGCGCGCCGCGACCTGGCGCTGCTGGTGGACGACGCCCTGCCGGTGCAGGACTTGCTGGCCGCGCTGCGCGCCGCCAGCCCGGCGCATGTCACCGCCGTGGACCTCTTCGACGTCTACCGCGGCCGCGGCCTGACGGAAGGCAGAAAAAGCCTTGCGATTCTAGTGCTTATGCAGGATACTTCCCGCACTTTGACCGACGCCGACATCGACGCCACGGCAGCCCAGTTGCTGGCCGTGGCCCACGACCAGTTTGGCGCCACGCTTCGTCAGCAGAGCCCGTCATGACCCTAACCAAAGCTGAACTCGCCGACCTGCTCTTTGAGCAACTTGGACTCAACAAGCGCGAAGCCAAGGATATGGTCGAGCGATTTTTCGAGGAAGTCCGCATTGCACTCGAAGCCGGTGAAGCAGTGAAGCTCTCGGGCTTCGGCAACTTCCAGTTGCGCGAGAAGCCGCAGCGCCCTGGGCGCAATCCAAAAACCGGTGAAGAAATTCCGATCACTGCCCGCCGTGTCGTGACGTTTCACGCCAGCCAGAAATTGAAGGTCATGGTCGAAGCCGCGAACCATGCCGGATCCCAGCCGAGTTAACGCCGATCTTCCGCCGATTCCCGCCAAACGTTATTTCACGATTGGCGAGGTCAGCGACCTGTGCGCGGTCAAGCCGCACGTGCTGCGTTACTGGGAGCAGGAGTTCGCGCAGTTGAAACCCGTGAAGCGGCGCGGCAATCGACGCTATTACCAGCACCACGAAGTCCTGCTGATCCGGCGCATCCGCGACCTGCTCTACGAGCAGGGCTTCACGATCAACGGCGCGCGCCACCGCCTCGACTCCGAAGTGGCCGAGCCGCGCGCCGCCGCACGCGCCGCCACCAGCAGCGCCATGGTCGTCAACGTCGCGCCTGAAAATACATTGGAACCTGCGGAGATACGGCAGGAACTGGAAGAAATCCGACAACTGTTGGGCTCCTCCTGAACCCCCGGCGAAGGTATAATTCGAAGTTCGGTCGGGGCGTAGCGCAGCCTGGTAGCGCACCTGCATGGGGTGCAGGGGGTCGGAAGTTCGAATCTTCTCGCCCCGACCACTTGGACGAATCGGGGCCGGTTTCTCGCAGGACGGGATCCGGCTTTTTTGCGCGCCGTCGGCCGTTGGTCGCGGCTCCCCAACCGTCGCAAGCGCGGCACATCGCGGGGTTCCTGGGACCTGTCTCCGGCGGGCTTTGCCGGGTCGACCACCTTTGGCGCCTGACGCCCGTCAATGGCATTCTTATTGCTTCAGCACTCGGGACTTGCATCCTGACTTTGCAGGGGGAAACCCATGATCACCGCAGCCCGTAGCGGCGCACCCGCCTCCGCTGTCGTATCCGAGCTGGCGTTTGCCCGTGCCCAGCGCAACACCGTGCTGATCGTCGACGATCTCTTCTCCAGCCGCCTGCTGCTGGCGGAAATCGTGCGCCAGATCGACGGCAAGCTGAACCTGGAGCTGTTCGACACGCCGTCGCGCGCGCTGGAATTTGCCCGCAACAATCGCGTCGACATCGTCCTGACCGACTACAAGCTGCCCGAGTTCGACGGCATCGAACTGGTCAAGCAGATCCGCGCGCTGCCGCATTGCGTGGACGTACCCATCGTGGTCATCACCGTGGTCGACGACCGCAAGATCCGCTACGACGCGCTGGAGGCCGGCGCCACTGATTTCCTGATCAAGCCACTGGACGAGCACGAAACCCGTGCCCGCTGCGCCAACCTGCTGGAGCTGCGGCGGCACAAGATCGTGCTGTCCGACCAGGCGCGCGTGCTGCAGTACCAGGTGGACAAGTCCGTGGCCGAGATCCATGAGCGTGAACTGGAAACGCTGTCCAAGCTCGCCAAGGCCGGCGAGTTCCGCGACCAGGCCACCGGCAATCACCTGATGCGGATGGCCAAGTATTCGGCGCTGATCGGCGCGCATCTCGGCCTGGGTGCCGAGACCGTGCACGTGCTGGAGGTGGCCGCGCCGATGCACGACATCGGCAAGATCGGCATCCCCGATTCCGTGCTGCTGAAGGAAGGCCCGTTGTCGCGCGGCGAGATCGACATCATGCGCAATCACCCGCGCATCGGCTACGACATCCTCAAGGGCAGCCCGTCCAAGTACCTGTCGATGGGCGCCATCATCGCGCTGGGCCATCACGAGAAGTTCGAAGGCTCCGGTTACCCCAATGGCCTGCACGGCGAGGATATTCCGCTGGTCGCGCGTGTGGTGGCGGTGGCCGACGTGTTCGACGCGCTGGTCAGCGAGCGGCCCTACAAGCACGCGTGGGAGATGGAAGAGTCCATCGACTTCGTCAAGGGCCAGCGCGGCAAGCATTTCGACCCCACGTGCGTTGATGCCTTCCTGGCCGACAAGAGCAAGATCGCCGCGATCATCGAGGAGTTTGGCGACTGAGCGCGAAAGCAACGGGCCCAAAGGGGCCAGGGTCGAGTTGATTGCGCTGCCGGCGATTAATTCGGGCCTGGCCCCTTGTCGTTGGTAACGCTCGCGGGACTGATGCAACAGGACGGCAGCGGGCTTCCTGGTGCTGCTGGCGCGCGCGACCGGGCTGGCTGGCCTCCCGCCATTCGCCGAGATGCGCGCGCACTGCCTCCCGGCATTCCCGGCCGCTCTTCATTGCTGGGGACATCGCAGGGCTAGTATCATTCCGGGGCTACAAGCTAACGATAGCGCTTGTGGCATTTCAATCCGGAGGAAACACGCAATGAAGTCAATGTCCAAACGCGTGACTGGGGCAGCACTTGTGGCCATGGTCGTCCTGGCACCGGCTGCCGCACAGGCGCAGTCGATGTCGGACAAGTGGGAGTTCGGCGCCTCCATCTATGGCTGGCTGCCCGACATCGGCGGCAAGACTACCTTCCCCGCCGGCACTGGTGGCGGCAGCATCGACGTCGATGCCAGCCAGATCCTCGACAGCCTCAAGTTCACCTTCATGGGCACGCTGTCGGCGCAGAAGGGCCGCTGGGGCGTATTCACGGATGTCATCTACCTCGACGTCGGTGGATCGAAGGACAAGACGCGCGACATCATTGTGGACGGCCATCCGCTGCCCGTTGGCGTGACCGCCGATGCCCAACTCGATTTGAAGAGCCTGATCTGGACGCTGGCCGGCAACTATCGCGTGGTGAACGATCCGGGCGCCAAGCTGGACGTGTTTGCCGGCGCACGGCTGATCGAGTTGAAGCAGACGCTGGGCTGGCAGTTCAGCACCGACCTTGGTGACGGTTCCACCACGCGGCGCACGGGCACCAGTGAAGTCAAGGTCACCAAGACCGACGCCATCATCGGCACCAAGGGGCGCGTGCTGTTCGGCGCCGATCAAAAGTGGTACGTGCCGTACTACCTCGACATCGGCACGGGACAGACGGACTTCACGTGGCAAGGCGTCACCGGCGTCGGTTACAAGTTCAACTGGGGCGAGGTGTTTGGCGTGTGGAGGTACCTCGACTACAAATTCAAGTCGGGTTCGAAGTTCGAGGATGCCAACTTCAATGGGCCGGCGATTGGGGTGGCGTTCAGCTGGTAGGCATGTCAAACGGGGCTGCAGTTTTGTGGCCCCATTGCATGCACCCGCTTAGAAGCCGATCACCCATTGGACCGCCGACGCTGGAGTGAACGGCGTCAAGGTTGTCTGGGCGCAAAGCTCAACCTCCACGGTACAGTCGTGGACCGTGAAGTCGGGCGGCAATCGATGCGCCAGGTCGAAGTCACGGAACACGCCGCGGGCGCGTGTGAAGTTCACGGTGCGGCCGTATATCCAGAGGTCCGGCGCGCCGACGAACTCGGACACGGGAATTGTTCCCTGCAGCGGGCTGCTGACCGTATAGCGCGCCGATGAGTACCTGATGTCCAGATATTGCTGACCGGGATCGGTTAGAAACGCCATTTGCGCATGGCCCGGCGCATTGAGCTGCCCGATTCGCGCGATCGGATTGGCGCCTTCGCGGAAGGCCACGGTGATCCCGTAGACCGAATCGGGCACCGTGTAGCTGCGATACGGAAGCGCATGGAAGGCGTGATCAGCGAAATCGTAGGCCTTGTCCGTGATATTGGTGAAGGCCACGTAGTTGGGCTCGGCAATGTCCCTGGTGGTCACCGCGACCGCGTCGACCTCCTCGCCCAGCTTGCCCTGGAAGACCACCTGCAGGTACAGGTCGGAGGCATTGATGGGAATGGCGGCCGGAAACAGGAACGTCAGCTCACGCTGCTCAAGCGTGCGCAAGGACTGCAACGCCAGCGCATCCGAGACTACGACCTCCTCCTGCGGACTGCGGCACGCCAAGCCCGAAAAGGCCGGCCCGCCCGGATCACCCGAAAGGTCGTCGCGATAGCAATTGTTGCGGTGAAACTTGGCGACTGCCCGCAACGTGCCGGCGCCCATGTCCTCGCCGGGGGTCGTGTTCTTGATCTTCAGCTTGACCTTGCCGAATCCGCAGGTGTCCTTGCACCGCTGCGCCTGGTGGTCGATGAGCGCGTAGATACCGTCATCGGGAAGCGCGATTTCCATTTGCCCGCGGAAGAAGTAATTGATCAGGCCGGCGGAATAGGCGACGGCTTTTGGAATGAGAAAAGGGTAGACGGCGTCGAAATTGAGTTGGTTGAGAGCGAACATCCTGCTCGTTGTCACCCGACCGTCGTCCCACGCATAGGAGATGCTTCCCAGCTTGAGATCCTCATCGAAGATCGATTCCGTTGAAGCACGTGGATTGATGTGTAGCGTATTGGATAGTGGATCGTTCCACTGATTCGCGTAGAACGTCATGTTGCAATCCGACGCATCAACGCCCTCGCACAGTTTGGCAATGCTTAACGGGACGGGATCCGGCGCGAACGCGGCAGCCACCGTTTGCGTAGATGATCCAGTCGGTACCGGAGAGTTGAACTTGGTATTGACCAGCAATCTGCCACTATTGTCTGCGGTGAAGTTGGTGCCGTGGCTGAGAAAATTGCCGTTCGAGTAGTCGGCCAAACCGCGGGTCGATCCAGTCCAGAAGTCGCGTGGTTGTTTGAAATAGCTTGCGAATTCCGGGTAGGCGGGCGCCACACCTTGGAACATCGCCAGATCTATCTTGGCCGCACCGCGATCGTTGATCGAGTACTTTTCATACCGACTGGGGTGCCGGTACTTTCCGAATCCCGTCGAACCAAACAGAGGGTTAAGAAGGTCGGTATGCGGATCATTGCGCGTGTGCTGCGGCTGCGCCATATCCTGCACGTGGTGAATGACGTGTCCAAGCGACTGAAACAAGAGCCCCCATTGATGATTCCTCCCGTTCACCGCGTTAGCTGGCCCACGTGAAAGCAGGGCTCCTGAAAAATACGCGCGCGCTCGTCGATACGAAAACTGCTGCTCAGGGGAGTCGTTGGCATCCTGCAGTGACCAATCAGGCGACGTCATGCTCGTAAGTCCGAGCACAGTCCATGGCTTGCTCCCGTCAATCGAGAGCGATTCGCCACTGATCGGGTCAAAGAAATGACTGAGTGATCGGGTCCCGGGGATGTCTTCATACATTGCGCCACACACGAGCAGTTGACGCAATTTCATTAGTGCCTTGGGATCACACGATGGAGAAACGATGAGGAGGTCGTCCGCCATTTTTTTCTGTGACGCGGTGAACATTTGGATCTCGTAGATCTTATCAATTCCGATGATTCGACGCACACTCGCAGCATTTAGATTCGACGCGTTAAATGCGACGCTAGAAAGTCGCCAATGTGTTGGAGTTTCATAGCCCGACGCGATTGACGACCACAAAAGCACCAGCAACGCGCAAGTGATCCGGATTTCTTGGACCTTCATTTCAAATATCTCTCAATAGCCTGAATTCCAGGGCAACCGGGTACGTTCGTAGCATCATTTTTTAGGTACTTGATCGTGGGAAGACTTTCAAATTCAGAAGAGTCAATGCGATCGCCGCGTTCACGAACCAATGCGGCGGTGAATCGAGGGAATTGAGCCCATTGACACGCGTGTAACGGCATCCGGCCTGCCGTCGCTGATAGTCCAGACAAATACTGGCGCTCAGTACCAACGAACCTCCGAATCTCGACTGTCTTGCTGTCCCAGATCGACGCGCGTACCAAGTCTCCCGTCCACGCGCTGTTACCGAGCATCCATGACTCCCAATCGTTGCCGACGACGCCGAATGGATAGCCGGACTTGAACAGGTAGATCGTCGGCTGGTCGGGACCTAGTCGCAGCTTGAGCTCGCCGATGGTCGTTCTGGGGACCACCTTTGGCCCCCAACCTGGAAACATCACACGGCCCTGCTTGTCGCCGACGGCCTCCTCGAATACCCAGAAGACTCCGCCCCCGCCATCGGTGTTCTGCAGCTTCCACACAACAAGCGCAATCACACCCTCAATTGGCTGCTTCGTTTCCGCATCAACGACCACCAGGCTGATGGGCTTTGCGGAGTAGCTGAGCGCCGTCGCGGCAAAGGGAGCCATGAACGCCGCCCCGAACACCAGTGCCGCGAGCACGTTGCGGGCAAGCACTCCGTCTGCTCCGATCATTCGCGCGTCCATTGGCTTCTCCTCACATGGAATCGATACGCCATACACCGTCAAAGTCACGAAGAAAGTCGATCAGGAAGATACGGGTCTTGCCGTCGGCCTGGCGCTTCGCTGCATACGTGGCAATGTCTCCATCGATCGACACCGCCCCGAAGCCCTTGAATGTATCGATGATCTGCGTCATGGCCGGGCGCAACACGTCGAATACCGGCGCGAACTGAACTTGCAAGGGACCGCTCAGGTGCTTCAGTGCCAACGCATTGTTGCCGCTTTTCAGTGCACCCACGAAATCGGTGAGCAGCGACAGGAATCCCTGATCCATGACCTTGACATCGCGCACCACGACCGTGAACGATTGGGTATAGGTGGCGCCACCGTCGTAGACAATCGTCGCGCGCGGCTGATAGATCCCCGGGCTGGTGAACGTCATGACGCCGAGCATGCCGGGGCCGAACTGGGACGTGTCCATCGTTCCGCTGCCCAGATTGTCGATCTGAAAGCTGATCACGTTGCCTGCGCGAGCCGAGTACCGCAGGGAAACCTGCAGGGGCGCGATGCCCTCGTCCGGCGTGGCGACGACCTGGAATGGAGCGTCACCGGTGCTGGTGACGGCAATGGTCTGGCTGACGGTCTGTCCTGCCATCGTTGCAAGTGTGATCTCGATGGCATTGGCACCGCTATCGAGAGGCAGATTGCTGACGACAAATCGACCCAGGCCATCGGTTGCGGCAACGGTTCCGTTGACGGTAACACCGCTATTGGCGGGTGCGACAAACGTGCCGGCAACGGTGACAAAATCCGCGGCAACGCTGGCATTGGCGCCCGGCGACGTGACCGTCAGGGTGAGCGGCTGAACGGCAATTGCGACCGGGGCACTAGTGGTTGCCGCGCCACGTCCATCCACGACCCTTGCAGTGAGGACATAATTTCCGGTAGCGACGGACTTCCATGAATGCGCATAGGGCATGGCCGTAGCACTGCCAAGCAGTACTGCGCCGGCATAGAACTCGACCCGCGAAATGGCACCTTCGCTGTCACCGGCGGCCGCGACAATATCGATCGTGCCTCCCGTGACAAATGATTGCCCGATACGCGGCATGGCCAATGCAATCGTAGGTATGGCGTTGACGGCAATGGTGACGCTGACGCCTGCGGAAGTGGTGACTGCATTGGAATTGTCAGTTGCCCTTGCCGTGAGCACATACGTTCCCGCCGCGGGAGCGCTCCAACTTATTGCGAACGGCGCGGACGTCGCCTGGCCAATCGAGGTAGCCCCGGCGAAGAACTCGACTTTGGAGACGGCGCCCCCGGGGTCGGTTGCATTGGCGGCGATGGCAAAGGGAACACCGGCAAAGTAGGTCTGACCAGCGGGGGGCGCCGTGAGCGTCACCTGGGGCGAAGTATTGCTGCCGACCGTAATGCTGACCGGAGCCGATGTGCTGGTCCCGAGTTGATTGTCGGTGGCCTTGGCCGTGATCGAATAGGTGCCGGCAGCCGCAGGAATCCATGTTGCCGCATGCGGTGCCGTTGTCGTCGTGGCTACCATGGCTGCATTGGCGTAGAACTCCACCTTGGCGATGGCCCCGTCCGCGTCCGATGCATTGGCAGCAAGCGGGACCGGCGTACCTAGCGAAAACACCTGACCCGTTCCGGGCGAAGTGAGGCTTACGCCGGGCTTGGCGTTGGAGCCTCCAACCGCTACCGTAACCGGGGTCGAGGCCAAGCGCAAATGGTTGTACGCAACCACTGCGGCACTGAACACATGGGTGCCATTGCCAGGCGAGACCAGCAGTCGATACGGTGGCGTCGCAACAACTCCGAGCAGCGTTGATCCATCGAAGAACTCCACCCGGTCCACGCCCCCTTCCGGCGCGCCAACCTCAGCCGCAAGGACGACGGGACTTGTGACGGGCCCGGGTGCCGGGCTGGTCAGCGCGATGGCCTGCAACCGGTGCGATGCCAGTGACTGGATATACACCGGCCTGGATTGAGCACGTGCCGACGCGTCGTCGACGGCATTGGCCGAAATGACGTGCACCCCCTCGGCAATGCCATCCCATGTTGCGTTGAGCGTTGAACCTGGCGCACTGAATGCCGCGGCGTCATCGACGACAATGGCGATGCTGGAGACCGCGCCGTCGATGTCGCTGGCCACTGCAGTGATCGGCGCGCTTGCCATGCCCAGCGCTGCCGAGGGCAGATAGGCCTGCCCATTGGCCGGAGTGGTGATCGTAACGACAGGCGGCAACGTGGGATTGCGTACACGGATCGTGACCGGGTCGGAGTCGACGATGAATCCTGCGGCATCGTGGAGCCGGGCCACCAGCGTTCGCGTGCCGGCACCAAGACCGCGCCAGACATGGACGTACTCGCCACCGCTGCCATTGGGCGCCCCTGCGACCGTGCCGATCACGTTGCCATCGGCCATGAACTCCACTTTGACTACCGGGTCGCCATCGGATGCCTGTGACGGTGTCATGGCCACGATCACCATCGTAGCCGGCGCGTTGAACACTGGCATTGGCTGGTCGTATGGCGCAACGATCCGAATCGTCCACGGCGATTGGTTCGGGACCGTGATGTAGGTAGCGTCACCCGCCACCCCGCCCGCATCGTCGATGGCTTCGACAGCAATCACATGGCCAGCGGGTGAACATACGTCAACCTCGCAGAGTCCGGTGCCGGTCAGCGGCACGCCGCGCCATATGACCTGATAGGGTGGAATGGTTGCAGTGCCGATCAGAACTGGCGCCGGCTCGGGATCCAGCGCAGTTGGTTCGGGCAGGTAATGGACCCTGACGCTGACAATCCTGCCGTCCGCGTCCGCAGCGTTAGCGGCGATCGTGATATCGGGGGGCGCCAGGGAGGGGAACGCCTGCCCAAGTGTCGGGCTGATAAGGGACACGGTGGGGACTTGATTGGCCACGGCGGTAACGTTGACGGGCGTCGACGTTGTCCGGACGCCCTTGTTGTCGGTTGCAACCGCGGTCAGGGTGTTCAGCCCGGCGTCGAGCCATGTGCTGATGCTGTATGGGCTCGCCGCATCCGCACCAAGCAGCATGCTGCCGCCGGTGGCCGTATTGGCGTAGAACTCGACTTTTGAGATTGCCCCGTCCGGGTCGCTGGCATTGGCCGCAACGGTCATTGGCACGCCGGCGATGATCGACGATCCGTCAACCGGGAGCGTCAATACCACCGTCGGGGCCTGATTGGCATTGACCTTGAGCGTCCTTGCCGACGACAGCGTTTTTGCGCCGAGGTTGTCCGTTGCCCTGGCCGTCAGCACATAGGTTCCGACAGGAACATTGGCCCACGAAAAACTGTACGGTGACGAAGTGTCACTGCCGAGCAAGACCCCATCGCGGAGGAACTCGACCTTGGCCACACTGCCGTCGCTGTCGCTTGCCGCGGCGCTGATGGTTACGTTGGTCGGAGCCAGCAGGACGATGTTGTCTGCGGGGGCGGAAAGTGCGACGGTAGGTGCCTTGTTGACCTTGACCGCAACCGCGGCGGACGTCGTGATCGCACCCTTGTCATCGGTCGCCTTGGCGGTGAGGCTGTACGTGCCGCCCGCCACGTTGTTCCAGGTGAATCGGTAGGGAGCGGTCGAAGTCGTGCCGATCCTGGTTGCACCATTGTAGAACTCGACCTTGGTGATGGTGCCGTCGCGATCGGCTGCATTCGCCGCGAGGTTGATGGTTGCGGGTGCGGTGTATGCACTGTTGTTGGCAGGGGCGGTCAATGCGACCGTGGGTGCAGCATTGGCGTTGACCTGAACCGTGACCGCAGGCGAGGTGGTGGTGCCGCCGCTGTTGTCATAGGCCTTTGCTGTCAGTGTGTAAGTGCCTGTCCCGACGCTGTTCCAGGCAAACGAAAATGGTGCCCCGGTGTCGGTGCCGAGCAGGACTGTACCGCGGTAGAACTCCACCCGGACAATCGTGCCGTCGGAATCCGAAGCCGTTGCCGCGATGATCATGTTGGCTGGAGCGGCCAATGTGGCATTGTTGGCCGGCGCCGTGATAATGACTGTCGGAAGTGCGTTGGCCTTGCGTCTCGTGTCCACACCATTACCGGCGAGGATCGACGGATCGACGAGGATTGCGGCGGAACTGGCTCCATAACTGTCGGAAACGGAAAGTCGCAGTGGTGCCGTTTCGTTGGACCAGGGTTCGAAGCCGCGGATCTCCACCATCCCTGCATCGCGATCCACCTTCAATCGATTGACGATATCCACTCCCGCGAAGCTGGCACGAAGCTCGAGGTGATCGATGTATCGCGGCGTGGCCGAGCATGGGAGGTGGCCACAGAGGGCTCCCAATTGCAATCGCAGAGTCGTCGAAACGCTGGCGACGACAGCCTCGAGTGTGATTCGGGGGGCTACTCGGAGATGCATTCCCGCAATGAACGTGGTTGGGCTGCCCTCCGCCAATCGAATCCATTGCGCGGCCTCGAGGTTGAACGCGGTCGTCCCACGGTGATCGCCGACCCAAAGCCTGCTGGCCAGAGCATCGACCGCCAACGCGGAGGGTGCCGATAGTGTTCCCACAGGTATCGTCCACGTCCATGCCTTGGTTGCATCGCGGTCGATTGCCACCAACGCTTCATCCGTGAGCAGCCACAACTGTCCGGACAAAGGGTCCAGCGCAGCCGCAGCCGGCGGGCCTGAAAGATCGATTCGCGACCTCTCGGCAAAGCCCGTCAGTACATCCATTTGAACGGCCGACCGAGCCGAAATGACCCACAGGTAGCCGCCCGCACGATCAAGCATCAACCCCAATGGCGTTCCGGCATTCGGCAGGAATACCGACCGGCTCAACGCACCTGAAGCAGCGTAGTGGTGAATGCCGGATGCATCGCCGACCACGATCCCGCGCCGACCCATCACGGCCAGCGCATTGATCGGGCCTGCATGAGTCCACTGGTCCTGCAATTGGCCGGCCCCGTCGAAATGGCGCACCTCTCCGCCCTGCGCGATCCAGATGCCACCTTCATCATCGGCGACCGCAACAAGACGCTCAACCGGCGTCGGCGATACCAGCGGGACCATGAACAAAGTTTCGAGATCAGATTGGAGGCGCAGCAGCAAGCCTTCGTGCACCAACCATGCGCCATCGTCGGCCAGTGGCACCATAGCGAGGATGGCGGAGGGCAGTGATCTCGATTGCAGCTGTCCGGTGGCGGATTCCAATCGCGTGACCGCGTACGTGTCGTTCCACCACACCGGTGCGGCTGCCGCACCAGCGGCGGCGAACAGTCCTACCAGCATGATCGCGAGGACGCGGCACACGCAGATCATCGGCACGCTCCGGCCTGGTCAATGGCGAGGTAGGTTGGTTCGGTGGAATAGCCATCGAAATAGCTCGCGCCACGATAGGTGGCGACAAACCGCCTGACGCCGGCGGCCAGCGCAACCGATTTCGTGGCGATTCCATGGCTCACGGGCGCCGAGCCCAGGCTTGCTCCATCGGCGAAGAACTCGACGGTGCCAAGACTGTTGGCGCCGGCGACACGTGTAACCAACGCGGCACCCGCAGCGCAAAGCGGGGTCACATTGGTGAATTCAACCGGCAGCACGCCGGTGCTGTAGCGTTTCAGTGCCGCGCCTCCAATCCAGAAGTGCCCCCATGGATCGAAGGCCGCAGTGCGGGGTGGGAATCCTGCGAAGCCGGTTGAATAATCAAATGCCCGGCCATCGGCCGCAATGACGAAAAGGGCCCCCATCGGATTGAGGGTGCGAATGGACGATGCAGGCGGATCGAACTGGCGCAGAGGGCTTGCCCTGCCGGTGACGTAAAGCCTGCCACTCGAATCGAGGGCGACAACCACGGGAGAGAGTGCCGCGCCAGGCGACCCGCCGCAATTGGCGAGCTGAGTACCGAACACGGGCAGGAATCCCGAGTACTGGATTTGCTTGCCGTCCGCAGCGAGCTTGGTGACGAAGCCCATCTCCGGCGCATTGGGAAACCCTGGACAGGACAGGAAGGAAATGGGGAAGATCGGGCCGAAGTGCGGAGTTGAGGGGAAGTCCTCGGAAGCGGTCTTGCCTCCCAGATAGATCGCGCCGGCGGCATCAAGCGCAAGGCTGGTGACGCGATCCCGTTGCGACCCGCCAAGGCGTGCAATGAAGACGATGGCGTTGCCCTGTGGATTGATCTTGGCAACGAACGCATGGGATGCATAGCCCTTGACGGTGGGAACATAGACCGTGGCCTCCTTCGAACCGAAGTCGGGCGACTCCAGCGTGGCGCGAACCCCGGGCTTGGCCTGGCCACCGACAATGGCATTGCCGGCGGGATCGACCGCGATGGCAAATCCGGTGGGATCGAAGACGCCGTACAGAGAGCCGGCACCACACCGCTCGCCTTGAGTGCCCGCAAATCCAAGATAGGTCGAATAGATGATCGACTGGCCGGACGGATCGAATTTGATCACAAAAGGCGCGATGCACCCGGCCGCGACGCTGCCCGTCGGAAACGGCGCGTTGACCGTGGTCAGCAGTCCGCCACCGGCACTGCCGGTCAGATAGATGTTGCCGGCGGGATCGAGGGCGATTGCGCCGACCCTCCGAATGGCCGGATCCAGCGCTGCCGAGAGTCGGCTTACCTGCCCGGACCCATTGACGCGAAAGACATGCTTGCCGGAGGCTACACGGTACTGCCCGCCGGTTTGCGGATAAGTTGTGCTGGCGTCATAGGCAACGAGGAAGGCGTCCCCATTGCCGTTGACGGCAAGACCGCGCGCTTCGTCCTCGCCGAATGCCTGCGTGACAGCACGATTCGTATCCCTGGAAGGAGCACCAACCACTGCAACCCACGCTGGCTTGCGGGTGATCAGGTCGATCTTTGCAACGTAGCGCATGCCGTATCCGGCATTGGTGACCAACCCGCTGTCCAGGCCCGGAAGCGCGTAGGAATCGGCAATGCCAGCCACATGGGCGTAGCCGGAGACGCCGAACACAAGATCGGCGGCGCCGATGTCGATCGCGTCGGATTCGAGGTAGCGCAGAACGGCCACCGAATGCGCTGGCACCGCGACCAGCAGGGCCGCAAGTACCCACGCGAGTCGACACCAATCACCTTGCAGCAGATTCGGTCGAAGATGCAAATAGCCCCCTTGCGCCACGAGGATTGATGAACTGGTGATGCGACCCGAGCGCTTCATCCCGGACCAACAACCAGGACGCTAAACGCGTTGGAGTGGCTGACAGGGTGGACCAATCCGCGGCCGCGCGCATTCATCCATATGGATGAATTGCGGTGTCGCATCCAGCGTGATACGGGCATGGAGAGGGCCGTGCAGAGGACGGACTTGTCCCGGAGGAATTCCTCCGGTAGGGTGAGCTCAAGCGCAACTGTTGAGGCCTTGCTTGCGCACCCTGTCTTTCATCTCGTTGCTGACCTTCGGACCATCGACCATGGCCGTACACCGAATTTGACAATGGCTCAGTCGCTACTGCAAACTGGCTGCAATTCGCTTGGCGGATTCGATCGGCCCCATGCGAATGAGCAAACCAGCCTCATGAGAGCTACGCGTTCTCCTCCATCCATCTGATGACAAGGTGGGTTCATCGATGCTTGCCGCAAACTCCCTGGCGATCACGCTGGCCCTCGCCGGCGCTTTGATGGCCCAGCCGGTAACGGCGGCCTCTACGGTTGTGCCCGCCTCCCCGTTGCCATTCGAGGGCGTGAACCTGCGTATGACGGTTGATTCCTGCGAGTTCAGTGCGCGGGACGTTGTCGTCACAACGACCGCCAGCGCGATCCAGGTGTTGCGGCGAGACTACGCGTGCTCCCCCCCGGGCCAGCCGAAGGACGTGGAGGTGCGCCTTGGTGCCTATCCGGCCGGAACCTATAATGTGGAGTTGGTCAAGAACACCGGTACTGAACTCTTTGTCGCCGAGCGCCTGCAATTTACCGTCCGGCCGCGCGTCCAAACCGCGCCCTGGTTCCCGCTCACGGACTACACGGGTCTGTGGTGGAATTCGCAGGAGTCGGGCTGGGGTCTGTCAATCCACCAGAGCGCGGGTGACGCGCTTATCGGCGCGTTGTATGTCTACGATTCGCAGAACCGCGCCCAGTGGTTCACGATCCAGCCCGGCGGATGGACGAGCTCGACACGCTGGGCTGGCCCGCTGTATCGGACAGCGGGACCGTACTTCGCGAACCCTAACTACGAGCCCCGTCTGGTGTTGGTGCAGGCCGCGGGCAACGCGGTGCTCGAATTTGATTCCGTTCCCGGCGGGGCCGACAGGGCGCGCTTCACCTACACCGTCGACGGCGTGACCACGGTGAAGACCATTGCGCGGATGGTTTTCTAGGACAACACCCGCCGAGTCACTGATTCGGCAGGCGGCGTAAATCAGGGCGGCAGGTCGCACGGCTTGGCTGGCGCTTGTCCTTCCGAAACCCCCGCTCGCAAGGATCGCTCCTCGACTCCACCACGTCGATCAGCGCGCCGACGATGAGGGCGGCGCCCGCCGAAGCGATCACCGCAACCGCCCGCGTGAGCACCGCGGGTGCCGCATTCGGATCGAGTGCATCGGCGGCTTCGCGATCTTGCCGGTGATCTGCACGTCGCTTGCGATCGCCGACAGTTCAAGGCGGACGCCCTTGCGCGCGTAGACGTTGCCGCGAAGGTCGATGGTCTCGTCGTTGCAGTCGAGCGATCGTTGCGTCCAGCAACACCTCGAGACCTCGCTCGCCCACTGCCGCGAGGGCCACGACGATGACGCGCCGGTGCCGCCGTACGTGGAGCGGGATTTCCGCCGCTACCACGATTGTGGAATTCTCGCCCGGGGTTTTGGCCGTGCCCAAGCGCCTGCGCTACTTCCTGCACCGCGATGCCGGTCTCCAGGGCGCAGCTCTGCGCCTGTTCCTGCGCGGTGGCTTCACCGTGGATGTCTGGTGCGCATCGAGGCCGCCGACCGCGCCGGGCGCGAGCGGCCGCTCACGGGACAATTCTGCGGCGACCGGGAACGGCCGGTTGTGGCCGAACTTTGACAGACAGTGGCTGACGTCCTCCGACTCCAGCCGTCAAGGTGAGTTTCAGGTACGACGCGTCAGCTCCCCGGCAGCCGATACTTCCCAAACAACTCCCGCAACCTGTTCTTCAGCATTTTCCCGGTAGCCCCCATCGGAATCACCTCGACAAACGCCACGTCATCCGGCACCTGCCATTTGGCGACTTTGCCCTCGTAGTTCGCCAGCAGTTCCTCGCGCGTCACGTCCTTGCCGGGCTTCTTCACCACCACCAGCAGCGGCCGCTCGTCCCACTTGGGATGCACGATGCCGATGCACGCGGCCATCGCCACGGCAGGATGCGCCATGGCGATGTTCTCGATGTCGATGGAGCTGATCCATTCGCCACCGGACTTGATCACATCCTTGCTGCGGTCGGTGATCTGCATGTAGCCGTCGGCATCGATGGTGGCCACGTCGCCGGTGGGAAACCACGTGTGCCCTGAAGCGTCGGTCACCAGCGGGTTGCCGCCGTCGCCGCGGAAGTAGCTGCTGGTCACCCACGGGCCGCGCACGTACAGGTCGCCAAAGGCCACGCCGTCCCACGGCAGGTCGTGGCCCTCGGCATCGACGATCTTCATGTCCACGCCGAACAGCACGCGGCCCTGCTTGGCCTTTACTGCCAGCTGCGCGTCATGGTCCAGTTCGTAATGCCTGGCGCGCAGAGCGCACATGGTGCCCAGCGGCGACATTTCAGTCATGCCCCACGCGTGGATGGCAGTGACGCCATACTTTTCCTCGAACGTACGCAGCATGGCGGGCGGGAGTGCGGCGCCGCCGACAATCGTGCGCTGCATGGTGGAAAAGCGCAGGTCGTGCTGCTCCATGTAAGACAGCAGGTTCTGCCACACGGTGGGCACACCGTTGGACACGGTCACGCGCTCGGCCTCCATCAGGTCGTGCAGCGACTTGCCGTCGAGCGCAGGCCCGGGAAACACCAGCTTGGCGCCCACCATCGGCGCGGCATAGGGAATGCCCCAGGCATTGACGTGAAACATGGGCACCACGGGCAGGATCACGTCCCGCGCGGAAAACGCCATCGCGTCGGGCATTACTGCGGCGTAGGTATGGAGCAGCGTGGAGCGATGGCTGTACAGCACGCCCTTGGGGTTGCCGGTGGTGCCGGACGTGTAGCACATGCACGAGGCCAGGTTCTCGTCGAACACGGGCCAGTCGTACTGATCGCTCTGCGCGGCCAGCAACTCCTCGTAGCACAGCAGGTTGGGGATGGCGGTTGTCGCAGGCATGTGCGCGCGGTCGGTCATCGCCACGAAGGCCTTGATGGTCGGGCACTGCTCGGCGATCTTCTCGATGATCGGCACGAAGGTCAGGTCGAAGAACAGCAGCGTGTCCTCGGCGTGCTGCGTGATCCACGCGATCTGGTCGGGTGCCAGGCGCGGGTTGATGGTGTGGACGATGGCGCCCTTCCCCGCGATGCCGTAGTACAGCTCCATATGCCGGTAGCCATTCCACGCCAGCGTGGCCACGCGGTCGGACTGGCCCACGCCCAGCGCATCCAGCGCATTGGCCACGCGCTTCGCGCGGACGTGCAGCTCGCGATAGGTGGTGCGGTGAATGTCGCCTTCCACGCGCCGTGACACGATTTCGACGCTGCCGTGATGGCGATCCGCGTGGCGGATCAGCGACGAGATCAGCAGCGGCACATCCTGCATCAATCCAAGCATGGGCGTACTCCTAGCGATGAAGCGACAACGCCGCCTTCACCAGCAGGTGGGCCGAAACGGG